>CAMNFJ010000115.1:0-9999 GCA_946536955.1 uncultured Lachnospiraceae bacterium | reverse complement strand
CCTGAGATCCACGTCGAAGTCTGCTCCAAGTGCCACTCTTTCTACACCGGCACACAGAAGACAGCGGCTGCCAAGGGTCGTATCGATAAGTTCAACAGGAAGTATGGCCTGGGAAATAACTGATAACGATACAGAGTTCAAAACGGCAAGGCGGCAGGGGGAAGCATTTTCCCTCTGTGCCTTGCCGTTTTCTCTTTATGCGGATAAAATAAAGAGCAGGGACGGATCAGCCCCCGGGTCATGGCCCGGGCGGTCCTGAATCCCCGATAATATGCAAAAAAACAGCGGGGACGGATCCGCCATTGAGGCAGTGGGCCGGGCGGTCCGGAATCCCGTCAAAAATCATACGGGGATCAGCGCTTATAGAGGCGGGGTCACCGGGGAAGAAAAAATAAGGATCACTTTTTATCATGAAGAAATGCAGTCAGCACAATTCGGGGATCGGCGGACAGGCGGTCCTGGAAGGCGTCATGATGCGCAATGGCGAGGATTATGCGATCGCTGTGCGCAGAAGCGACGGCAGTATCACGGTCAGGAAGGAAAAGTACAGGGGCTTTTTCGCGGATTCCCCGCTGAAAAAGATCCCTTTTATACGGGGAATCTTTGTCTTTATCGATTCCATGGTCCTGGGTTTTAAGTGCACGGATTATTCGGCCACGATCTACGCGGAGGACGATCCGGACCTGTCCGGGGAGCCGGCAGGCCACAAGGCCGGCGCCGGCAGTCAGGACAAAAATCCTGTCCCGGCCGGCGGCGCAGAGGCTGAGAGCCCTGTCTCCGGCAGAGAGGCAGAAGAGTCTGCTTCCGTCAAAGCAGGAGCGGATCAGGACCGGAAAAAGGAGTCCGTCGGGGAGCGGATCCTCATGACGGGCGTCATGGTGGTCAGCGTCTTCCTGGCCCTGGGCCTCTTCATGGTCCTGCCCTATTTTCTGGCCTCAGCCCTGATCCGGCTCACGGGCCTGACGGCCCTGCTGTCCCTGTTCGAGGGCCTGATCCGGATCATGATCTTTGTGGCCTATATCCTGGCCATCTCTATGATGAAGGATATCCGCAGGCTCTTTCAGTACCACGGGGCAGAGCACAAATGCATCAACTGCCTGGAGAACGGCCAGGAGCTGACCGTGGAGAACGCGGCGCGGGCGACCCGCCTGCACAAGCGCTGCGGCAGCAGCTTCATCCTCTTTGTCATGATGGTCAGCATTGTCCTGTTTTTCTTTATCCGGGTCGGAAATCCCGTCGCCAGAGTCGGGCTGCGGATCCTCCTGCTCCCGGTCATCTCGGGGATCTCCTATGAGCTGATCCGATTCGCGGGAAGCTCCGACAATCCCGTCATTGGTCTTCTCTCCAAACCGGGGCTCTGGCTGCAGGGCCTCACGACCAGAGAGCCGGATGAAGAGATGCTGGCGGTAGCCATTGAGTCTGTCAACGCTGTCTTTGACTGGCAGACTTATCTGGAAAAGGAATTCGGCCTGAGCAGGAACGGGGCCGCTGGGGCTGCGGAGCCTTCCTGCACCGCGGCCGCAGGTCAGGCCTGACCGGCGGAAAGACCGGCGGGAGTGATCGGAAACAGAATCGGGAGAGAATATGGGTATGGAAACCGGAGCGGGAGAGAGCCTGTCCTGCCGCCAGGTCTATGAGGAGGGAGCGGCCCTTCTCGCGGAGCTGGAGGACGGGCGCCTGGACGCCAGGCTCTTGCTGGAGCATTTTTGCGGGATCGATACAAACCGGCTTCTGGCGGAGCCGGACCGTCAGGTAACAGAAGAGGAGCGCGCCCGGTTCCTGGCAGGGATCCGGCGCAGGGCGGCCAGGGAGCCCCTGGCCTATATCACGGGAGAGCAGTTCTTTATGGGACTGCCTTTTGTAGTATCTGAGGATGTGCTGATCCCGGAGCAGGACACCGAGAATCTGGTCGAGGAGGCGCTGCGCCTCCTGGACGACGGATCCCGCATCCTGGACCTGTGCACGGGGAGCGGCTGCATCCTGCTGAGCCTGCTGCGCTATTCCAACGGCTGCACCGGCGTCGGCACGGACCTGTCAGACCGGGCCCTTGAGATCGCCAGGACCAATGCCCGGGCTCTGCAGATGGAGGACCGGACGACCTGGCTGCAGGGGGACCTCTTCGAGGCCCTTGACAGGTCCCTCCGGTTTGATCTGATCATTTCCAATCCCCCCTACATCCCCACGGACGTGATCGAAACGCTTGCGCCGGAGGTCCGCTGCGCGGAGCCGCGGATGGCCCTGGACGGCGGGGCGGACGGACTGGATTTTTACCGGAGGATCATCCGGGAGGCGCCCGGCCATCTGGTGATCGGCGGCCGCCTGATGCTGGAGATCGGGTATGACCAGGGGGAGGCGGTCCGCGCTCTCCTGGAGGAGGCCGGTTATTACGGGATCGAGATCCTGAGGGACTACGGCGGCAACGACCGGGTCGCCACAGCGGTGCGCAGCCTCTCCCAGCAGTAAACGGAAATATACTGAAAACAGACCTGAAGAAGCGGTATAAATATATTATGTTTGAAAAATTAGAAGGCGTTGTCCTGCGCTATGAGGACATTTCCAGAGAGCTTATGAGTCCCGATGTCGCCTCAGACCAGAAGCGTTTCCGGGACCTGATGAAAGAACAGAGCGACCTCTCCCCCCTGGTCGAGACCTACCGGGCCTACAGGAAGGCGGAGGGGGACGAGCGGGATGCCCAGGCCATGCTGGAGGAGGAGAGCGATGAGGAGATGCGGGCCCTGGCCAAGGAGGAGCTTGCCCGGGCCAGGCAGGATGTCTCCACCCTGGAGGAAAAGCTCCGGATCCTCCTGCTGCCCAAGGACCCCAATGATGACAGGAACGTGATCGTGGAGATCCGGGCCGGCGCCGGAGGAGACGAGGCGGCCCTCTTTGCGGGGGATATCTACCGCATGTATGTCCACTATGCCGAGGGCCGGCGCTGGCGGGTCGAGACGGTCAGCTTCGAGGAGATCGGGATCGGGGGCATGAAGTCGGTCAGCTTTATCATATCCGGCAAGGGAGCCTACTCACGGCTCAAATATGAGAGCGGCGTGCACCGGGTCCAGCGGGTCCCGGTGACGGAGTCGGGCGGCAGGATTCACACATCCACCTGCACGGTGGCTGTGATCCCCGAGGTCGAGGACGATATCCAGATCGACATTCCGGAAAAGGACGTCCGGATCGATGTCATGCGCGCCTCCGGAAACGGGGGCCAGTGCGTCAACACGACCGACTCCGCGGTCCGTCTGACCCACTACCCGACCGGGATCGTCATCTACAGCCAGACCGAGAAGTCCCAGCTGCAGAACAAGGCCAAGGCCTGGGCCCTCCTGAGGTCCAAGCTCTATGACCTGGAGATGCAGCGCCGCCACGACGAGGAGGCGGACCTGCGCCGCAGCCAGATCGGGACCGGCGACCGGTCCGAAAAGATCCGGACCTACAATTTCCCTCAGGGGAGGGTGACGGACCACCGGATCAAATGTACTCTCTACAAGCTCGACGCCTTCCTGAACGGAGACATGGACGACATCCTGGATCCCCTGATCGCGGCGGACCAGGCGGCAAAGCTCCTCAAGATGGGAGAGCCTGCCTGAGGCCCGGGAAGACCTTGAAAGGGCCGGGAAGAGGCAGGCGGCGAAGCTCCTGAAAACGGGAGAGCCTGCCTGAGGCCCGGGAAGACCTTGAAAGGGCCGGGAAGAGGCAGGCGGCAAAGCTCCTGAAAACGGGAGAGCCTGCCTGATACCCGGGAGAGCGGAAAAGGACCAGTCGGCAGCGGCCTCCGGTATAAGCGGCCGGAGCGCGTGTAAACAGCGGAAAAAACAGACAGGGACCTGCCATCCGGCAGCCTCTGAGGAGCCCCTGCGGCTCCCGGAGGATGCCTGCGGACAGGCCCTGGGAAAAGGGGGAAGCCATGGCGAATCTTTTTGGCGCGATCGATGTCGGCAGCCACGAAGTGGAACTCAAGATTTTTGAACTGACCAAAAAGAGCGGCATCCGTCAGCTGGATGACATCATCCACCTGATCGATCTGGGATCGGACACCTATGAGGAGGGCAGGATCAGTTTTGCCCATGTGGCGGAGATCAAGAGGATCCTGACGGATTTCCACAGGGTCATGGACAGCTATGGCGTCGTCGAGTACAGGGCCTACGGGACCAGTGCCTTCCGGGATATGGAAAACGCCGCGATCGTCCTGCAGCAGATCGAGCAGGAGACCGGGATCCGGATCAGTATCCTGGAGAACTCCGAGCAGCGGTTCCTGGACTACAAGTCCATTGCCTCCAGGGGCGAGGAGTTCGGGCGCGTGATCGGCAGGGGGACCGCCATTGTCGATGTCGGCGGCGGCAGCATCCAGATCTCCCTCTTTGAAAAAGACCGTCTGGTCCTGACCCAGAACCTCCAGCTGGGGGTCCTGCGCGTCAATGAGCTGCTCCACAGGATCGGGGCCGGCAGCACCCGGCTGACTGCCCTGGTGGAGGAAATGGTCAATTCCCAGCTCCACGTCTTCGAAAAGCTTTATCTGAGTGATTTCAAGATCCGCAACATCATCGTGGTGGACGATTACATCTCGGAGGTGGTCCGCAAGCAGGTCTTCAACTTTCGCGACAGGATGACGGATACTCCTGACAAGGCCAGGAAATCCGGCGGCTTTATAGCAACGACAGATTTCTATCGCTTCATGGAGGAGATGGAAAAATACAATCAGACAGAGCTGGCGATCCGGATGGGGATCGAGGCGGACAATGTCCGCCTGCTGAGGATCTCGGCCATCATGCTGCGCTGCATCGCCGAACGGGTCAATGCGGAGCTGCTCTGGGTCCCCTGTGTGACGCTCTGTGACGGCATCGTCTACGAATTTGCCGAGGAGCGCAAATATCTGCGTTCGCCCCATGATTTCAAAAAGGATATCATCGCCTGCGCCGAGCAGATCAGCCGGCGCTACCAGGGCAGTGAAGAGAGGTCCAGAACGATCGGAAAGATCGCCATGAAGATCTTTGAGAGCACCAAAAAGCTCCATGGCATGGGAAACCGGGAGAGGCTGCTTTTGCAGATCGCCGCCATCCTGCATGACTGCGGGAAGTTCATCAGCATGACCAGGCTGGCCGAGTGCTCCTACAACATCCTCAAGTCGACGGAGATCATCGGGATCTCTGCCAGGGAGCAGGCCATCATCGCCTGCACCGTCCGCTTCAACCACGAGGACTTCGGCTTCCGGAAGCTCATGGCCTCCGAGCCGGCCCTCGATTCCGAGGACTGCATGACGGTGGCCCGCCTGACGGCCATCCTCCGTGTTGCCAATGCCCTGGACCGGTCCCACCGGCAGAAATTCGGGGATTTCCAGATCCGCATCCAGGATGGAAAGATGATCATCACCGTGGAGACCGGCAAGGATATTTCCCTGGAGAAGGGACTCTTCGGCCAGCGGGCGGACTTCTTTGAGGAGGTCTTCGGCCTCCGCCCTGTGATCAAACAGAAAAAGAAATGATCAGGACGCTTTTGCGCGTGCCTCAGTGCCAAAAACCGATCGTTATACCGCATGAAGGAGAGAGATCATGTCAGAGCTTACAGCCAAATACGCAAATCCTCAGTATTACCACAATCGTGAACTGAGCTGGCTCCAGTTTGACCGCCGGTGCCTGAGCGAGGCGCGCAACAAGGACAATCCCCTGTTTGAGCGACTCAAGTTTCTGGCCATCACGGCCTCCAACCTGGATGAGTTTTTCATGGTCCGCGTCGCCTCCCTCCAGGATATGCAGAATGCCGGTTACAAAAAACGCGATATAGCCGGCATGACCGCGTCGGAGCAGCTGACCGCCATTCTGGCCGATATCCATAAATTCATGCAGAGGCAGTATTCCACCTATAATCGGCAGCTGCGTCCGGGACTTCTGGAGAACGGACTGGATATCCTGACAAGCTATGATGACCTGCTCCCCGAGGAGAGGAGCTTTGTGGAGGATTATTTCGAGAACGAGGTCTTTCCCGTTCTGACCCCCATGGCCGTGGACAATTCCCGTCCCTTTCCCCTGGTCCGCAACAAGAGCCTGAACCTCTGCGCCCTTCTGACCCGCCAGGAGGGGACCGGCAAGGGAATCCCGGGCTACACCAGAAAGCCCAAAAAATCCGGCAAGGACGGCAAGTCGGGAAAAGAGGGGAAAGAGGGAAAGGACGAGAAGGCAAACTATCAGTTCGCCACAGTCCGTGTCCCTGACGTCCTGCCCCGTTTTCTGGAGCTTCCAGAAGTGCAGATCCCCCTTGAGCCGGATCCCGGACAAAAGGGCTCCGAGGTGAAAGAGGCCTCGACCATGCGCAGGATCATCCTCCTGGAGGAGATCATCCGCCGTCATATGTCCAGCCTCTTCCTCAATTATGACGTACTGGCGGTCTACCCCTACCGGGTGACCCGCAACGCGGACCTGACCATCGACGAGGATGAAGCCTCCGACCTGCTCAAGGAGATCGAGAAGCAGCTCAAAAAGAGGCAGAGAGGCTATGCCATCCGCCTGGAGGTGGAGGCGGGGATCGACCCCAGGCTCCTGTCCTTCCTGCAGAAGGAGTTTGCCGTCACCGGGGACAAGATCTTTGAGATCGACGGCCCCCTGGACCTGACCTTCCTCATGAAGGTCTATGGCCTGGACGGCTTCGAGTGGCTCCGGGAGAGCCGCTATGCCAAACCCCAGGAGATCCCCCGCCTGCCCGCGGGCTGCAATATCTTTGAACAGATCCGGGGCGGCGATATCTTCATGCACCACCCCTACCAGACCTTCCGGCCGGTCGTGGAATTCGTGGCCCAGGCAGCCGATGACCCGGATGTCCTGGCCATCAAGCAGACCCTCTACAGGGTCAGCGGCAATTCCCCCATCATCAAGGCCCTGGCCCGGGCCGCGGAAAACGGCAAGCAGGTCACGGTCCTGGTCGAGCTCAAGGCCCGCTTCGATGAGGAAAACAATATCGTCTGGGCCAGGATGCTGGAGCGGGCCGGCTGCCATGTCATCTACGGACTGGTCGGCCTCAAGACCCATAGCAAGATCACCCTGGTCGTCCGCCGCGAGGAGGACGGCATCCGCCGTTATGTCCATCTGGCGACCGGCAACTACAACGATTCCACGGCCAAGATCTATACCGATATCGGCCTGATGACCTGCCGGGATGACATCGGTGAGGACGCGACCAGCGCCTTCAATATGCTGTCCGGCTATTCCGAGCCCCGCTACTGGAACCAGCTGGCCCTGGCCCCTCTCTGGCTCAAGGATCGCTTCCTCTACCTGATCGGCCGTGAGGCCCAGCATGCCAGAAACGGGGAGAAGGCCCGGATCAAGGCCAAGATGAATTCGCTCTGCGACCCCGATATCATGGCGGCCCTCTATGAGGCGAGCTCGGCCGGCGTCAGGATCGACCTGATCGTGCGCGGCATCTGCAGCCTGAAGGTCGGCATCCCGGGGGTCAGCGAGAACATCCGCGTGAGGTCCATCGTCGGCAATTTCCTGGAGCACAGCCGGATCTTCTATTTTGAAAACGGCGGCTTCCCCGAGGTTTATGCGGCCAGCGCGGACTGGATGCCCAGAAACCTGGACCGCCGCGTCGAGATCCTCTTCCCCATTGTGGACAGGGAGATCGCGAAGGAGGTGGTCCATATCCTGGATCTCGAACTGGAAGACACGGTCAAGGCCCATATCCTCAAGCCGGACGGGACCTACGACCGGGTCGACAAGCGGGGGAGGGATTTGATCGACTCCCAGCGCATCCTCTGCGAGGAGGCTGTCAAGCTGGCCAGGACTGCCTTCCACCCCCATGAGGACAGAGTTTTTATCCCTGCGGAGCACAAAGCAGAGAGCTGACCTGCCAGAAAAGCCGCGCCATGGTGTGACAAGGGGGTGTGACAAGGGGACAGGCACTCTGTCACAGCACTGTGACAGAGTGCCTGTCCCCTTGTCACACCCAAAACACCTCGCGTTTCAAGCGGGCCTGTACAGTAGTCCTGCCATAAAAGCTTTTCCATAAATAAGACACGCTTTGTTCATTTTTTCGACACATGTGCTATAATGAAAATAAGGATCTGCGTGGAGCCCGCGGTATCTGCCTGGACCGGCGGCTGCGCGATCGTGTGCACTTGATGCCGCCGGACCGGCGGCCCCCGGCCCCGGGAGAGCCGGAGAAGGAACGGCGGAAGCTCATGGCCTTTGCGGGATGACCGCCGGGTCATATGGGCGACACGGTTTTCAAAGGAGGGAAATCACATGAAGACTTTCAGGGACAGGATTTTCAGGAGATTTGCGGCGGCCGCCCTGGCAGCTGCGCTGGTCTTTGGCGTTTTCTGCACCGTCAATGCGGAAGCGGCTCTGTCAAGGCCGCAGAACTGTCATTTCGGAGGATGGCTCAACAATAATTTCACCGCCTTTGAGATCGACTGGAAGCAGGTCAACGGCGCGCAGGGCTATCAGTCGCTCTGGTGCTGGACGGACGGAAGCCACGCCAAGTATACACTTCACAGCAGGTATGCAATCGGTGCTTATTTCTATAACGCGCCCAACAACCATGTCTCCCAGGTCAAGGTCAGAGCTTATCGCGTCAGAAACGGCAAGCGGGTATACAGCGGATGGTCCAACATTGAATATATCACGCCTTCTCCCACCTCCGTCAGCGGCGGGATCGTGAGCAGAACGGCCACCCATCCCCAGGAGAGACTGAGATGGAATACGATCTACGGCAGCAACGGCTATAACGTTTTCCTGACGACCAATCCCAGCGGCACCTGGAGATGGAACCAGTCCACGAACACCAAGGCCACATCCACTTCCGCGGTCATCAAGAAATACAGCGGCGGCTATCTGAAGCTCTACACCAACTACTACTTCAAGATCGTCACAAGGCGCAGATATAAGGGCGTCTTCTGCACGGTGCCCATGCCCAGCAGCAGATATTACAACGGATATTTCTCCTTCTACAGATATTGATCCGGGGCCTTGCAGAACCGGTCGGAAACGAGGAAGGGGCTGATCCTGCAGCTGGTCCGTCTCCTGAACCGGCAGGATAGGGGCCGGCGCCTCTGAAGACAGCCGGGGAGCGGCATATAAACAGCCTGTAAAACAGCCTGGACAGTTCTGAGCAGGCAATTTCCAGACAGTTTATAAAAAAGCCTGGACAGTTTTGAACACATAAAAAACAGGATGACCGTGACCGGCCATCCTGTTTTTTGTATGCTGTTTTTTCTATGCTGATTTATATGCTGTTTTTTTATGCGGTTTTTTCTATGCGGATTTCCTGTACCGCATTTTTTTATCCTGCAGTTTTCTATACCGCTCCTGTCCCGGGCTCTTGTGCCGGACCGGGGATGGGATCAGTTGCTGTCCTCGTCCCTGGCGGCCACATAGACGGTGCGCTTTCTGGCATCGGCATTGTTTTCCAGGTAATCGTCGTAGGTGGAGACCTTGTCGATGATGGAGCCGTCGGGCAGGATCTCGATGATGCGGTTGGCCGTGGTCTGCACGACCTGGTGGTCACGGCAGGCGAAGAGCTCGACGCCGGGGAAGCGCATCATGCCCTCGTTGAGGGCGGAGATGGATTCCATATCCAGATGGTTGGTGGGCTCGTCAAAGATCAGGCAGTTGGCGCCGCTGATCATCATCTTGGAGAGCTGGCAGCGGACCTTCTCGCCTCCGGAGAGGATGTTGACGTGCTTGACGCCGTCCTCGCCGGCAAAGAGCATGCGGCCCAGGAAGCCCCTGACATAGGTGACATCCTTGATGGGAGAGAAGCCGGTCAGCCATTCGGTGATGGTCAGGCTGGAGTCGAACTCCCTGGTATTGTCCTTGCAGAAATAGGCCTGGCTGGTCGTGATGCCCCACTTGTAGGTGCCTTCGTCGGGCTCCATATTGCCCATGAGGATCTCGAAGAGGGCGGTCTTGGCCAGCTCCTGGCTGCCCACGAAGGCGATCTTGTCGTCGTGGCCCATGACGAAGGAGACATTGTCCAGGACCTTGACGCCGTTGATGGTCTTGGAGA
>CAMNFJ010000114.1:0-10205 GCA_946536955.1 uncultured Lachnospiraceae bacterium | reverse complement strand
TGTCACAGTCCTGTGACAGAGTGCCTGTCCCCTTGTCACACCCCCTGTCACACCCCCCTGTCCCCCTCCCGCCGCTCCCATGACTTACGTGACTCATCTCAGCAATAGTGCTAAAATATAAATACGGAAGTCATTCGTAAACCTGCAAATATAACAAAAAAAGGAGGAGGAAGCATATGAAATTACGGAAAACGATCTGTCTGCTGCTGACTCTTGCCATGGTCGCTTCAGCCACAGCCTGCGGAGGAGCAGGCGCGGAGGCCCCGGCCGGCGGCAGCACAACAGAGGAAGTCAAGGCGGATTCTGCCTCTCCGGAGACGGATCCAGCCGCTTCCCCGGGAGCCGCAGGTGCTGCCGGCACAGCCGCAGCGGCGGCTGCAGCCGGGAGCACAGCAAAAGAATCCGCAGCGGAGGAAATCCCCGCGGAGGATGTCTCGGTCACCTGGGAGGACAGCCGCGTTTACACCGAGCTGACCCTTGGAAAGTATGATACGATCCCCACCTTCGGGGTCAAGGGCTATGAGGATGTCCCCTTTATCAGGGCATCGGATTATCTGGCCCTCCTTTTCGAGGGAAGGCAGAATATCACCAGGCAGGACGGCGTCCTGACGATTTCCGTCAACGACACGGAGGCTGTGATCGACCCTGCCGCGGACACGATCCGCTTTGAGAATCCCTCCAGGCTCAGGTCCACCGGACCGATCGACGGCGCCATCGTCGAAGACAGCGAATACAATGTGGTCACGAGATCGGCCAAAAACGAGTCCGTACAGACCGATGCGGTCCCGCTGACCGTGTCGCTCCGGGACTACCACATGCCGGTCATCCCCTATGAGGATGATATCCTCCTGCCCTTCCTGGCCCTGCAGAACACCTTCGGAAGCGTCTGTATGATGAATGTCCTGGCCTACAACGGAAAAGACTATTACAACGCCTTTGAGGCAAATAATTTCCTGACGGAGGAAGGTCACGAAAATGCAAAGGACAGCCCCTACATCAAGGCACTCTTTTCCGGCCCCTTCAGTGAAAAAACAGAGACGACCCAGGCCTACGCGAACTACGGCTATTACTCCATATGTCTGCTCCTGGACCTGACCTTCGGCCACAAGGAAGAAAAAGACATCACGACCTTTGACGAATACTTCACGAGGATGAATGCCAAACCGGCCCTGTGCTCCACCAATCCATCCTACGCGATGACCTCGGAGATCATGCTCTTCAACTACCTGTTTGATTCCGGCCACGACTCCGTGTTCAGCATGGATACTGTTTTCGGCAAGATCGATCCCCCCCAGCCTGCGGATATCGCCCCCATGGTCGAAGAGATCAAGAATTCTGAGGAGGGCCGGCAGCTCTTTGATTCCATCTCAGAGGAAGATATGACACCTTCAGAGTCCATAAACGAACTGGAGTTGGATGCCATCATGGGCGCCCTGCTCGAGAAAGGGTTCAAGATCCCGGAGGTCGTGCCCCTCTTTGCATGGACCCTGTATTTCGATAAGAACAAGCCCGCCGATTACGGAGACGAGCGCCTGGACTATGCCGGCGACACGGCCGTCATTTATTTCAATGCCTTCAAGGACGATACGGGCAAAAGAGTCCCCTCCTACTATCTGGACCCCGTCAAAAAAGAGGATGAAAAGACAAGCTCCTTCGCCTTTTTCTACAACTGCTTTGAGGACATCAAACAGCACGACGAAGTGAAAAATGTCGTCATCAACCTCTCCGACAACGGAGGCGGAAACGCAAGCGCCCTGATCGCTGTCCTCGGCTTCCTGTCTGAAGACGGAGAGGTGAAGATCACAGACAGGGACCTGATGGCAGGCAACTACAGACAGGAATACTACCACGTCGACACCAACCTGGACGGCGTTGCGGACGACCAGGACGGCTTCGGCGGCCAGTACGACTTCTACATCATGTGCAGCGGCTCCTCCTACTCCTGCGCCAACGCCATGCCCTACTTTGCCCAGAAACAGGGCCTGGCCAAGATCATCGGCACAAAGCCGGGCGGCGGCGACTGCGTAGTCGGCAGCTTCATCGACGCCTACGGCCGCTGCGCCGTCTACTCCGGCATGCTCAAGCTCGGAGAGGAAACCAACGGAGAATTCGTCTCCGACGAAAAGGCGACCGAAGTCGATCTCAACATGATGCCCTTCATGCTCGACGTCATCAAAGTCCCGTGGTATAACCCCGAAGGCATCGCCGACGCCGTCCACCAGTACCAGAACGGCGTGACCGAAATGGTATGGGATTACACCGAAGAAAACGAACAGATCTCCGAATTCCTTGAAAACCTCTTCGCGGAACTCGATAAAGCCAAGGAAGAAGCGGAAGCCGGTGCTACAGCAGAGACTGCAGCTGAAGAAGCGACTGCCGCCGCAGCAGAGACTGCAGCTGAAGAAACAACTGCGGCTGAGACGGCTGCCGAGTGAGTCACCGGGGACGGTTCTTCGAGTCACCGGGGACGGTTCTTCTGACTCATCCAGATGAGTCAGAGGACGTGAGTCACGGAGGACGGTTCTGCTGACTCTTCTAAGCCATGAGTCACGGAGGACGGTTCTGCTGACTCTTCTAAGCCATGGAAAAACAGCAAGTGCCCCGGGGGACATACCAGGTATGTCCCCCGGGGCACTTTAAAATGCGCGGTGATGTACAGGTGTGACTAGGGGGATGACAAGGGGGGTGTGACAAGGAGGTGTGACAAGGGGACAGGCACTCTGTCACAGTACTGTGACAGAGTGCCTGTCCCCTTGTCACACCAGTCAGCAACCGGATACTTTTCCGATTCAATATGAGTCAACAGAACCGTCCCCTGTGACTCATATGCCCTTTCCGGGTCCGCCGGTGCTGGGAAGTCTGGCGCCGGAAAGGTTGATGATGCTGCCTTCCGCCACGCCGTCTGTCTCTATGTGGGTCTTTTCAGGATCCGCACCGGGATCCGTGGATGATCCTGCAGAGGGGTTCTGGCCGGGATCTGAAGCCGGATCTGTCCGGGTCGTACTGTTGATCGTGAAGCCAGCGGATTCCGGGGTCACAGTGAGGGTCCTCAGCCTCGGGAAGTCAGATTCTCTGTCATAGGTCCCGTGGACTGTGATATCGATGTCTCTGGCCTGATGGTAACCCGAAGGCACTTTTGTCTCTTTGATTCTGTAGTCGCCGGTGTCGACGCCTCTGAAATCAAAGGTCGTCACTCCCGAGATCTCCTCTCCGATCTGTGTCCATTTGTTGTCGATTTTCTTGAAGAGGGTGAATCCGGCCCCTTCCAGGGGAGCTCCGTTTTCATCTGTCTTGTTAATACGGATCTGGTAGGTGAAGACTGTGACGAGGTCCGTGGGTGTCTTCTCCGGAGGGATGGGCTCAGCGCCTTCTCCCCCTGTCCCGGGGTCGGCTGTGTAGGTGAGGTTCACAGCGTTGGGATTGCCGGCTGAACCGGTGACTGCGTTCTTATTCAGGACGGCTTCATATTCGATGACGATCCTTTCCAGGGCCGTCATGGCGTAGTCATTCTTCCAGGCGCGCATATCCTCGCCTTCCTTCAGGGAGACGGTGATGAGGGGCCCGTTGATCCTGATGTCAAACTTGTCCCGGAGGTCTGTTTTGCCGTTCCTGGTTATCCGGATCTGGTCGGCCGCGGGAGGGGTCAGTCCCGCCGACAGTTCGTCTGTAAAGGTGTAGACCGTGAATGTCCTGTATTAAGCCGACTTCCGGCTCGTCCAGAATGGCGCCAAGATCCCCGTCATCCATGACATTCGGTGCCTGGTTCTCATCTTCATCCGGTTTCAGTTCTCTGATCCTATACTTGATCTTCTTTTTACCCTGCCTGTCATACTCACTTATGGGAACCGCGTCAAAATCGCAGGCCCAGCCATTGGCTGCATTGAGGGTTTTGATCTGGACCCCCTGCCACTGCCAGTAGCCCTGATCGTAATGCAGACTCTGCAGCATGACATCGATTGAAGCGGGCTTATCCTTGTTTTCAAAATCAATGTCCCATTCTTTCTCGGCGCGGAAGGTGACCATTTCGGTAGAGGCAAGGACAATGTTCGTGCGGTCATTGGCACCCCTTATCATATTCACGGGCTGCTCCTGGTCTCCCTCCATAAATTCCATCGTTTCCGCATGGAGCGAATATTTTCCATCTTTGAAGGGCAGGTAGAGATTGACACGTCCTCGCGCAAGATCAGGATGCTCTCCAGTCGTGCCCTCTGTGTATTTCAGCACATTCTCATCCGCCTGGACCCCGCCGTTCACAGAGACATGGGCCCCGTTGATCGGCACTGTATGGGCCTGATCCGCCCATACTGCTACAGGGACCTTGTAATACATATGATCACAGACCCTCTGGTATTTCAGTTCTTCGTTCCAGGTCAGTGACTGGACAAAATCAAGGAGTATCCCGCGGACATAATTGCGAGCTACTCTCCATGTTTCATCAATAACATCAATGTCATCAAAAATCGGGACCGGGATCGATATCTTGGCACCCAGATCCAGATGAAACTCCTTGACCTTTCTCACCTGCCCGTGTACACAGCCCCTCTTGCCGAATTCCGTACAGGAGTGGATCTCACGGACCCCGTCAGAAAGAAATCGCGGGAAATTACGCTCATTGTATTTGAGTTCTGCCGATCCCAGTCCTCCGCCGGTATAACCAATGGTGCCTTTGAGAATAGGACCATATTCAATAAAGCCCCAGTCTATCTCTCCCAGTCTCAGCGACTGACTGATATGGGAGCCGACGAAAAAGACCGTATCCACATTGGCATCCGCGGCCGGACATCAGTAAATTCGGTTGTAGATTCGTGGGTGTAATCAATATCTCCGATAACGACCCTGATAGTCGCTTTGTTCTTAAACCTGCCTTTTACTCTGACAGGATGATTACATCCGGCCATCAGATCCGTATGCGCGGTAAATCCCACTATACCGGGCACAAAGCCTGGATCGTAATTATCGACTCTTTGTTTGTCCAGACCTCCCGTACGATCATCGATGGTCGAATCCACCGTGACATCTTCCGGCAGATTTGCACGCTTCAGGTTAAGGTTAAAGTCTCCCGTTACGCCATAGGTGATATCCACCCCCATATTCAGGGACGGATAAGGTATCCCCATTTATGCTTGATCTGTACATTAAACACAGGATCCACATCGACATCCCAGTCCAGGCCCGAGAAGCTGCCGGACCAGTTGGGATTGTCCTGGGCAATCACCACGTCCTCCGCCCTTACCGGAGTGACAAAGAAAAACAGGAAAAAAAAACAGACAGAGAAAAGCCAGCAACAGCTGCCTCTTTCTGTCAGAATGGTGTACCGGAGTAATATTCTGTGCGGATCTCATGTGCCCCCCGGAGAAACTGGTGAAATGAGGAAAAATCGGAGCTCTCCTCTCGTACCATCATTTGGCATTTATATGTTCTATTGTACCACAATATGCACGTTTTACAGTGTATCATCCGGACAAATTTCATAAATGAGCAAATGAAGTTCAGGCGTGAATCAGGTAAACCGTTTTATAGATACCACAGATGGAGTGTGGTAGAATAGGCTTACCGGGTATCCGGTCGGTTCCCGCCGGATGAGTCAAGGGCAGTGAGTCAGGGCAGTGACTCACCTGACCTGCACAGGACATTCAAGTTGGAAAAACTTAAAGAGGTAATGACATATGAATGAGCCCAAATTTGATCTGCTTATAAGAAATGCCGCGATCCATACCATGAACCCGGAGAGGCGTGTGCTCGACCGGGGAACAGTCGCGGTTCTGGGCGACAGAATCGCGTTCATAGAGCCGGAAGATCCGTCTGCAAATTATTGCGCGGACCAGGTGATCGATGCGGACGGGATGATCCTGTTTCCGGGATTTATCGATACCCACATTCATATTTTCCAGTCCTTTCTGAAAGGACTTGGCGCAGACCATCGGCTGATCGAATGGCTGAACCTGTCCGCCCTGCCCTACGGGCAGATCATGACCCCCCGCCAGCATGAACTCGCGGCAAAGCTCGCGTGTATGGAAGCCTTAAAGAGCGGCTGCACCGGCATCTGTGAGTTTTTCTATACAAATCAGGATCCGGAGCTGGCTTATGCCTGTATCGAGGGAATGAAAGCGACCGGGATCCGCAGCGTGTTTATCAGAACTTTTCAGGATACCGGCGAAGAATACGGGATGCCGCCCATCTTCATTGAACCGGCCGATAAGGCCATGCGGGAGGTGGAGTCTCTCAGGAAAAGGTATAAAGAAGATGACATGTTCTCAATCTGGACCGGCCCCGATGTCACATGGTCCACAACAAAAGAAGGCTATCAGACGATGCTGGAATACTGCCTGAGCGAAAACGTCCGCTATTCCATGCACCTGAAAGAAACGGAAGTTGATAACGAAATGTGCTTCAGGAACTACGGGAAGGATATCGTGGACCTTTTGGAGGAGATCGGCTTTCTGACTGACAAAATGCTGGCTGTCCACTGCGTCAATCTGACTGAAAACGACATCCGGCGGTTTGCTGAATACGGCGTATCCATCAGCCACAACCCGGCCCCCAACCTCTATCTCGGCTCCGGCATTCCTCCGATCCCCGAAAGCCTGCACGCAGGCGTCAATGTGGCCCTCGGCACGGACGGAGCTGCCAGCAACAACAGCACGGACATGCTGGAGACCATGAAGCTGGCCGCCCTGATCCAGAAAGGACTGCACCGCGATGCCTCCGTGATCACAGCTGACCAGGTGATCCATATGGCCGCCTGCGGCGGCGCAAAAGCAATCGGAATGGGGGATCTGACAGGGACTCTTGAGCCGGGCAAAAAGGCGGATATGATCCTCTTTGATCCAAGACACCTCAAGTCATCCCCCAACCATGACGCCAAGGCGACTGTCGTCTACGCCTCCTCGGAGGAGAACATTGACACCACCATCGTCAACGGAAAAATCGTATACCACAAGGGCCGGTTCTCCGGCGGACTATGCGAGGACCAGCTGATTCGGGAAATAACTGCTGAAGTGGAAAAAATGAAAGCGCAGGCTCAGAAGACAAGATAGAGGCCGAGGGTGGACAAGAAGGGTGTGACGGTGTGACAAGGGGACAGGCACTCTGTAGTGTGACAAGGGGACAGGCACTCTGTCACAATGCTGTGACAGAGTGCCTGTCCCCTTGTCACACCTGTCCCCCTGTCACACATTCCCTTGTCACCCCCATGTCCCTACCTTATTTTTGATCAGATAATAGAGGAGGGCGAGGCCCAGGCAGAGGACCGCTATGATCCCGAACCAGAGCGCAATGACGCCTGCGGGCTGGTCATGCACCCGCAGGAAAAAATAGGGGCCGTCCAGGAGCCGGCATGCGTTCAGGATCAGGCAGACAGCGCCGTAAAAAAGGCTGACTGCGGCCGGCCATAAGACAATGCGCAGGGACTGCTTCCGGGCCTTCTCAAGAAAAAGGAGGGAAATCACGGACAGGGCCGGGCCGATGAGGTGGTTGATCGGCGCCACATTATCTATGAAATAGTAGCGGATCCCGCCCTCCGGCGCCAGGACAAAGGCCGCGATCAGAAAGGTCACGGTCAGTCCGACGGCGCTTATAAAATGCAGGGATGTGATCCAGTCCGGAATCTCCCTGCCCCTCAGGCAGTAATATACGATGACGGCAGAAATGACCATCTGCAGGATATTGCTGTCGATCGTATACCATTTGAAAAGAGCGGGGCCGAAAGCGATGCAGTCATGGATAAATGCTATGATCTCCAGGATTACGAGGATCAGGTTGATGACCACTACCGGCTGTATGCGCTTATTGATGTCTGTCATATTCTGCTCCGAATGAGTCAAAATGAAATGTCCCCCCGGCTCGTCCGTCATGTCCCGGCCGTCTCCAGGCCCATAACGAATGAGTCAGGAGAACCGTCCCGGATGACTCCGGATGACTCAAAATGAGTCAAAATGAAACGTCCCCGTTGACTCACGGCTCTGGCGGTCGACCAGCCTGGCCGCCGCGGTCCCCAGTATAATGCCCACAACGGCACCCGCCAGAACATCCGTCGGGAAATGGGCGAACAGGTAGAGTCTGCTGTATGCGATCAGGAAGGCGTAGATATAGGCTGCTATCCCGAATCTCCAGTCATTCAGAAAGATGGCCGTGGCCGTTCCGAAGGCCCATCCCGTGTGCGTCGAAGGGAAGGAAGAGCTCGCCGACGGCGCGATCAGCAGGGGAAAGGCAGGGTCGACCTGACACGGGCGCGGCCGGGAGACCAGGTTCTTTAAAATCAGCTGGCCGACCAGAAAGACTGCCACATACGAGACAAGAACGGCTGCCCCCATTTTCCTGGTTTTTCTGAAGCAAAGCAATACAATTCCGAGGATCACGCACAGCTGTCCGTAGGATCCCACGGCCTTTGTCAGATCCAGGAAAAAGTTGTCCAGGGCTGCAGTGCGCGGTATGGCATAAAGAATCGAAAGCTCCATAGATCATTCTCCCCCGTGACTCGGACTCACCCCATGACTTACTTGACTTCATGGGCTTTGAAAGTGAGTCATCCTTTTGCCGAATCCGACGATGTCGTGGAGCAGGACGTCCGTCTTGATTCCTTTGGGCCTGACGACGATGGAACCGGCTTTGTTTTCCACCACCATGTCACCCGCGGCATCCAGTGTCTCGGTTGAAATGAGGATCTGACCTCCCTTTGTGTACCCCTGGATGCGAGAGGTCAGATTGACGTTCCGCCCGATCATGTCATATTTTGTCCTGGTGATGGAGCCGATGTTGCCGAGGATTGCTTCGCCGGTGTGGATCCCTATGCCCATAGCGATCTCCGGATACCCCTTCGCAGTGTTCCATTCGTTCACCGCTTCCATCCGCCGCTGCATCGCGACCGCGCAGGCCACAGCGTCCCGTGCGGAAAATTCATTTGTACGGGGCGCGCCGAAAACCACAACGATCGAGTCTCCCACAAAGTCCAGAATATTCCCCTGCCAGGCATTGATGATTTCGATCATCTCCTCCAGGAAATGGTTGAGCATCCTGATGAAATCAACAGCGTCCATCGTCTCGGAGAGCTCCGTGGAATTACGAAGGTCCGAAAAAAGGATCGTCACATTCCTGCGCTCCCCGGAAATAGTGAACCCGTTCTTTTTCTGCAGGAGATCTTCCAGGACTTCCTGCGTCAGATAGCTGCCGAAGGTCGTGAAAATGTAGTCTTTCATTTTCCTGAGAGACTCCTTCAGCCGGAGGTTCTCCTCCTGGAGTTCTTTCAGCAGGCCGCTCCTCCCGGCAAGTTCCTTCAGCCGGAGGTTCTCCTCTTCGAGTTCTTTCAGCCTGCGCTCCAACGATGCTGTCATAGGGTGATCTCCTCTCCTTCCCGCGCATAATGTATGTTTTCCCGGCCGATCCCGGCTTCCATTGCCAGAAGCTCCTCATCCGACCTCAGGGGAGCGTGATGGACGATCCACAGGGATCGGGCCCTGGAGCGGTCAATCAGTTTCCCGGCATGCTCTGCCGTGGAATGTCCAAACCCCCTGCGAAGGCAGAACTCGCCGGGAGTATATTGTCCGTCGAAGAGAATCAGGTCTGCCTCTTTCGCCAGTTCCGCCAGGCGGCTGAAGGAAGTCTCTTCATATTCATAGTCGCTGGCGTAGACAAGGCTCCTGCCATGCCAGCTGAGTTTCATGATATAACTGCCTCCCGGATGGCAGCCTGAGATTCCCTCCACGAGCATTTCTCCGATCTGCATCGGGAACCGAAGAGGAAGGAACCTGACATCTCCGGCATAGGATCCCAGGCTTACGGGCCAGAAGGGGGGTGAATACACTCTTTTCAAAAGATCTGCCGGATCCTCTTCGCTGCCGGCGGGGACGTGGATCACTGTCTCCATCCCTTCCTTCGAAAGTCTCGGATACATGCCCAGTCCGAGCAGATGATCGAGATGCAGGTGGCTCAGCAGGATATGCGGAGGGCGGGGAAAGTCCACAGGCGCGTTGATCAGGCCGGTCCCCGCATCGAGAAACACGGCCTCGGCGCCCGCCCGGACCATATAGCAGGAGGTGGCGGTTCCATAGACCGACTGGTCCTTGCGGCTTGAAGCCATAGACCCCCTCGTTCCCAGCACTTTGAGATGCAGACCCTCATTTCTCCTGTCCATACTCTGTTTCCTCCCCGGTCGGCTCCCTGCCGCGCGATTCTGACACACATGGAAAAGCCCTGCGCTTCTAAAGCGC
>CAMNFJ010000113.1:0-10334 GCA_946536955.1 uncultured Lachnospiraceae bacterium | reverse complement strand
CAGTCCCAGACCCAGTCTCAGACCCAGGACAGCACAAAGTCTGAAATTTACTAAAACAGACCTGCTTTGACAGTCCTTTTAAATCCAGGACTCTTTAAAAACAGGCCCCGCTCACAAGTCCTGCGCAGGTATCCCGCGACTGGAGCCACAGATACCGCGCGGTGAAGAATATATATCGGAAGTACCTTACCGGCAGCCAGTATATAAAAGGCATCCCCGCTTCTTTCCGGGGATGCCTTTATTCTTTACCAATATTCTTTATCGATGTCCTTTACCAATCTTCCTTAGCGGGCAGGGCCCGCAGCATGATAAAGGATATAAGCATAGCCACAATCAAAATCTTCCTTAGCGGGAAGGGTCCGCAGGCGGGTCTTACATGCAGGGCCCAACAGAATTACTCTTTTTCCTTATCATCGATGCATTCCTGCTCTTCATCGATGCTTTCCTGTTCTTTATCAATGCTTTCCTGTCCCGCGATCCCGATCCTTTCCGAGACACAGTGAAAGAGGAAGGTACCTATAAATACCAGCCTGTCCGCCTCATCCGTGATCCGGACCTCGATCAGGCAGCTGGTACTGCCCCTGTGCAGGGCGTTCCCGCGCGCCGTCAGCCGGCCGTGTCTGGCAGCCCGGACGTACTGGACATTGGCCTGCTGGGTCACATACAGTCTTCCGTCCGTCCTGCTCACGATCCCGGCACACATGTCCGCCAGGGTAAAATAGGCGCCTCCATGGACACTTCCCTGAAAATTGAAGGAATCCGGTACAATATCCAGCCAGACCTCTCCGAAGTCCCTGTCCACCGCGCCCAGGTGGCAGTTGTTGTAGACGGCAAAGCTGTTGGCCGTCTGGATCGCGACCTCCCTTTGGAACATCTCCTTCCCGGTCAGCGCCGGATCTGTATGGTTGTTCTGCATGGCTTCATCTCTTTCCGCACAGGGCAGCGGTCCTGCGCTTTCCTAATCCAGGTCCTTCAGGGCCTGCCGGATCTCCTCGAGGCTCCCGGCGAAGCGGATCATGCTCCTGGCTTCGGCGGTCAGGAAATCGCGGTCCACCATCTGGTCAAAGAAATCCCGCAGAAGATCGTAATATCCGTCCTTATTGTAGAGGATACAGGGCTTTTCGTGTTTTCCCAGGGCTCCCATGACAATGGCCTCGGAAATCTCGTCCAGGGTCCCGACTCCGCCGGGAAGGGCGATATAGGCATCCCCCATTTCCATCATGAGCACCCTGCGGTCCGCCATGTTCTGGGTCGGGATGGTCTTTGTGATCCCCTCATGGAGAAGCCCGTCGTCGATAAAGAACTGGGGCTCGACACCGATCGCCTCTCCTCCGTTATTCACGACAGCGTCCGCCAGGACACCCATCAGGCCGACCCCGGATCCCCCGTAGATCAGCCTGTGTCCGTCTTTCGCGATCCACTCTCCGACCTCTGCCGCCGCCTCCCGGAAGGCGGGTGTATTGCCCTCGCGGGCGCCCAGATATACCGTAATATTCATACTTGTCTTTCCTCTTTCCGGCCATGCCGCCCGTCAGAGCGGCTCTTCCTCCTGCGGCACTGCGGCCGGACTTCCTGCCGGTCCATGTGGCGCACGGACCGGTCTCACCATCAATCGGGGATTTTCACTGTGCTGCCGTCATCGATCACGGAAAATTCAATGCCCTCGCCGGCCTCCACAGCCTCCTTCCAGTATTTCTCCTGGAATTGCTCGAAGGGGATCCTCTCCTTATCGCTGACATAGTCCATATTGCCGTTTGTCAGCTCATCATATTCATATGCGCCGATGATCTCCAGGCCTTTTCCGCCTTTCGCGATCCTGCAGATCGTATCACAGCCCGTGGCCGCTCCGCCGCTCTGGTGGAGCAGAAAGGTCTTGTCCGGCAGGCAGTAGAGGCTGGACCGCTCTCCCAGGTTCCAGGGTTCCGTGAAAAGCTCCACGGCCTTCTTCCCGTCAAAGGTGTAGACGGCCCATACGACCGCATAATCCTCTGTTCCGATGGCGGCCGCCAGTTCCATGATGCCGTCGCCATTGTAGTCGTGGAGACCGTAGAGGAGGCTTGATTCCTCGTTCTCAAAGAGGAAGCTCTCCCACAGGAGATCGTAGTTGACAAGCCTTTCGGCTTCCCCAACGGCCTTGCCGTCCTTCTTCCCGGTCTTTTTCAGGTTTACATAGACCTCATTGTTGTAGTCCTCGAAAAACCGGTCGCGGTCCAGCTTTCTCCCAGCCGCATAGGCGCGGAGGATGGCTGTATAGGCCTCCTGCATGGCCCGGGTGGTTTGATCTGCAGTCTCTCCCGGATCTTTATCTCCTGTGGCAGGAATCTTTTCTTCAGCTGCTTTTTCAGCCGCGGCCGCAGTCTTTGCAGCAGCGGCTTTTTCAGCCGTATCCGCTTTCTCTGCAGCAGCTGCCTTTTCAGCTGGATCTGCTTTCGCCGGGACTGCCGCCAGTCCGGCCAGGTCTGTACCGGTCCCTTCAGTCTCTTCTGTCTTTTCCTTCTCTCCGGTTTCCATATCCGGCTGGGCTGCGGGATCCGCCGCTTTGGTCTGCACATCCACAGATTCCTCCGGGCCGTCCTGTCTTTTGTCAGCTGTTTCAGGCATCCCTTCGGCCTCAGCCGGCTCCGCCGCTCCGTCCGCCTCTTCTTTCAGCGTGCTGTCCGCCGTCCGGAGAGCATCGCCCTCTCCCGCAGGGCCGACGATGGAAGCGGTCCCGGTCTGCGCCTTCTTGTCTGTCAGTTCGGAGGCATCATCCTCTCCCGCAGGGCCGACCATGGAGGCAGTCACATTTTCTCCGCCTTCCCCGTCCTCGAGACCATCTTCCATCCCGGTCTCCTCCCCTGCCTGTCCGACAGCCAGGCCGGTCGTCTCCTTAAGTTCATCCTCTGAACTGCCAAAGGCGATCTCGTTCCGGTCTTCAGGATCTGCGGCCGCGGCCTTGTCCTTATTCTTCTTTTGGGCGGCCTGGTCCTGCGCCGCCGCGCTTTCTTTTTTCTGCTCAGTCTGAAGATCTTTCTTCTGCGCGGTTTCCGTTTTCTTCTGCGCGCTGTCTTCCCTCTTCTTTGTCTGCTTATTCGCAGTCTCTGCCTGTCCGGCTGCCGGCTTTTTCAGCGCGCTCTGTCCCTGCGCATCTTCCTTATTCCCGGACTGGCCTGCGGGTGCAGGGTCATTTCGGAGCAGCTGGTCGGCGGTCTCCAGGCCTCCGGCAGGCACCTCGCCGGTCGCGCTGTCCGAAGCCTTGTTCTCGCTGTCCTTCTCCTCTTCTTCCTCCTCCGGCAGCTCCCAGACGATGGTGGCACCGTCGTCGCTCCGGCCGGAGGCCGTGCTGCCTGTGCCGGCGGTGGTCCCGGACGCGGCGGTCTCTTCCGATGCCGCCGCGGCCTTCTGCGCCTCAGCCCTGGCCAGGGCCGTCGTCTCCATCTGCTCAATGCAGCTCAGGAGCAGGCCGGCTCCGCTGGTCTCATAGCGCTCCGTTCCCTTGCAGAAATATCTGCCGCCGTCGAAGCGGCAGGCGACATATGTGTCGTTGCGGAGGCGGAAGGTGATGGTGTGGACCGTGCCGGAGCTTCCCTCCGGCGCCCTGTCCAGGACCCTCACCTGGGTGAGATAATCATAGAGCTTCCTGATGGTGTCGGGATCCTTGGTCCGGACATCCGGCTGCGCGGTCTGCGTCTCATAGCGGACCTTGCACTCGACAGGCAGCTCTCCTGCCTCCATATCCGCCCGGAGCCTGGTAAAACCGGAGTCTCCCATGAAATCAAAGACGGACTGGCCGCCGGCAGAAGCGTCTGCGTCCTCCGTCTCACCGGCCTTATTCTCCGGGGATACAGCCGCATTCTCTTCGGAGACCTCTTTCTTTGTATTGCCGGCCTCCTCCTTCTTCGCGCCGCAGCCCTGGATCACAAACGCCAGGCATACCGCCGCAATAATCATTGAGAAGAGCCTGTACTTTCTATTCCAGCCTTTCATTGTGTTCACCTCTCTCGATCGGGGATCGGGCGAGCATAAACCCCTGTCCCTTATTTGTCCTGCATGTTCAGCCTGCAGGATAAGCCCGGACCGGTTCTGCTCCGTCCTGCTTTTTTATTATAACAGTTTGTCTCATCGTGTAAACCGCCCGGGCACGTCCCGCGTCTGTGCAGGTCATTATGAGCATCCCGTGCATTCTCCGGACACTCATCCGCATGTCCCGCTCTGGCGCGGATCATGGTCCCGGATACTGGTCTGGACGAAAATCGGAGCCCTCTGGTTACACCCTTTTCGACAATGCCGCTCGTAAGAGCGGCAGCGCGAGGAGAAAGCCCGGGACGGGTTTCTCCGATGCGATCACAGGTGCCTGGCCCACGCACGGGCACCGCTGAGGTAAATTTCGCGAAGGCGGATTCTCCGAAGGATCACAGGATGTCCGGGGACGGCGGACGGAATTTGGTTTGCAGGGCCGGGGACGGCGGTCGGGATCCGGCTCCCGGCACCATGAAATTGTACTTCATCAAGTACACTTTTGCTCCGTGCCCTTCTTTTATTGCGCCTGCCCGGTCCCGGTGCTATAATCCAAATCAATTGAATAAGTTCTTCGGGGCAGGGTGCAATTCCCTACCGGCGGTGACAGTCCGCGAACCTTCGGGCCGATTTGGTGAAATTCCAAAACCGACAGTATAGTCTGGATGAGAGAAGAATCGAATGTATTGTCTGATATCCGCATGCGGATTGTAGTTTATTTGCGTGTGTCTATTTATTTGTTCAGTATATTCCCTATAAGAATGATTCCCGGAGTCTCAGGCTCCGGGTTTTCTTTTTTCCAAAGAACTTGTTCTATGTACACAAACGCAGCCGGGACGGTTACGGCTCAATCCCTTTCACAGCCACCGGGCTCTGTGGGGACCGGGTCCGGCAGCAGCAGAAAAGTTCAGGAGGAAAAAAAATGAAAACATCAAAATGGACTGTCAAGAATCTCGTCACCACCGCCATGCTGGCCGCAGTCGCCGGAGTCCTCATGTCTCTGGAATTTTCCGTTCCCCTCATGCCCGTCTTTTATAAGATCGACTTCAGCGACGTGCCTTCCGTCATCGCCCTCTTTTCCATGGGCCCCGCTTCCGCCCTCTGCGTCGAGATCATCAAGATCCTGATCAAGCTAATCACGGTGGGCACCAACTCCAACTATGTCGGCGAGTTTTCCAACCTGATCGGCGCCTTTATGTTCATCCTGCCGATCTGGGCCATCTCCAGAAAGACCGGCAGCAGCAAAAAGGGTATGGCGGCGGCTCTGGCCGTCAGCGGTGTGATCCGCATCGCCTGGTCCTGCTTCTGCAACGCCTTTATCACCCTTCCCATGTATGCTGCCTCTATGGGCATCTCGATCGATGATGTCGTGCGCGCGGTCTCCTCGGCCAATCCCGCCATCCAGAACCTGCCCACCTTTATCATCCTGGCGACGATTCCCTTCAATTTCATCAAGATCGCCCTCAACTACGGCATCGCGACCGTCCTCTTCTACAGGGTCGCGGCCGCCATTCCCGCTCTGCGCAGCGCAAACGCGTAAGCCGGCCGGGGAAAGCTATCTGAAATAAGATCTCTGTAATTATTTATCTGTTTATATTTATATTGAGATAAAAAAGTATATGAGATAAAAAACAGGCCCCCGGCAGTCACCCTGCCGGGGGTTTACAGTTACGAAAGTCCGGGACCTGAAAAGCGAAAAGGAGAAAGAAATGATCCGGAAATATAATGAACTGACCCGCCTGGAGATGGAGAGGCTGGACAGAGAAAACACCATCGTCATGATCCCCCTCGGGGCGACCGAACAGCACGGCAGCCAGGCCCCCCTGGGCACGGACGCCATGATCGCCGAGGCCATGCCGGACTATATCCGCAGGGAGCTGGAGAAGGCCGATCCCGACTTTCCCATGCTGATCTTTCCCGCGATCCCGGTCGGCTTTTCCGTCGAGCACCTGAATTTCTGCGGTTCCATCAGCTTTAAGCCGGACACCTACTACCACATGCTCTACGACATCACCGCCAGCCTGGCCCGCCACGGATTCAAAAAGCTGGTCTTTCTGATCTGCCACGGCGGCAACCGGCCGGTCGTCGACACCCTGGCCAGGCAGGCCCGGGCCGACTTCGGGGTCCTTCCCTTCGTCCTGGCCTCCGGCGCCTTCTTCCACCCGGATGTCCAGGCCACGATCTCCGAGGTAAACAGCTGGGATTTCCACGGCGGCGAGATGGAGACCTCCATGGTCCTGGCCATCAACCCGTCCGCAGTCAAACTGGACCTGTCCGAGACAGGCTATAAGTCAGGCGGCTTTGCCGGCAAAAAGGTCATCCGCTTCGGCGGCGACCACGCCCTGACCTGGATGGGGGAGGACCTGCAGACCGCGGACGGAAAGCCCATCGGCATCGGCGGAGACCCCCGGGGCGCCACGGCCGAAAAGGGCCGGATCATCCTGGAGACCAGCGCCAGAGAGCTGGTTCCCGCCCTGCTGGAGATCCGCGACTGGTAAGTCAGCGGGTGAGTCATTGGGGACTGAGTCACCCGTGCCGCGTGACATTGCGCATGGGCTCCCCGTCCAGCCAGGCCTGCAGGTTGGAGGCGGCTATGCGGACGATCCTGTTGACGGTCTCGGGCAGGAAGAAGTGTCCCGCCACATGAGGGGTCAGGATCAGGTTGTCCAGGTCCCAGAGGGGGCTGTCCGCGGGCAGGGGCTCCGGCTCGGTCACGTCCATGGCGGCGCAGGCCAGGTGCCCGGCCCTCAGGACCTTTTCCAGGGCTGCGGGATCGACCGCCGTCCCCCGGCCCGCGTTGAGCAGGTAGGATCCTTCTTTCATCAGGAACAGCCGTTTTTCATCCATCAGATGGTAAGTCTCCTTTCCTCCCGGGAGGACCATGGCGACGATATCGGCGCGGGGGAGGTACTGGTCCAGTCTGTCGATCGTGTCCTGTTCATCCAGGTAATCCGGCTTGTCCACATTTTTCCTGCGCAGACCGATCGTATAGGCGCCGAGGGTCTTCACCTTGCGGGCATAGCTGCCGCCAATGTCGCCCAGGCCCAGGATCAGGACCGTCGAGCCCTCCACAGACGCGATCTGTCCTCTGGACTTCCACTCATGCTGCACCTGGCCCCTGGCGTACTGGCCCAGGCGGCGCACCATGGCGAAGGTCAGGGCCAGCATGTGCTCGGAGACGGCGAGGCCGTAGGCGCCCACAGCCGTCGTCAGGAGACAGCCCTCCGGCAGGACCCCCGCCGGCGTATACACGTCCGCCCCAGCCGAATTGAGCTGGACCCACTGCAGGTTTTCCGCTTTTGAGACCAGCTGCGCGGGCAGGTTTCCGATCAGGGCATCCTGGTCCGCCAGAAGGTCCGGTGTGACCTCCGTCCCGGGCCGGAAGGTGATCAGGCACCGGTCTCCCCCCTGCTGCAGGAGGAGGTTCTTCTGCTCATCTCTTAAGGGTATCGTTACCAGAACTTTCTTTTTTTCCATTCCCATTTTTTTCACACCAGCCTCCGGATTGCCCGGCCGACCCCGTTGTGGTCATTGTCCTCTGTCACCATGTCACAGATTTCCCTGATCTCCGGAGCCGCATTGGCCATGGCCACCGCGGTTCCCGCAGCCTCCAGCACAGCCCTGTCGTTTTCCGAATCCCCGATCGCAGCCGTCTCCTCCATGGTCAGGCCCAGAAGGTTCGCCAGAATGCGCAGCCCCTGGCCCTTTGACACTCCCGGAGCAGTCAGCTCCAGCGTGAACTCATCTGTCACGCTCAGGCTCAGCGGCAGGTGCCGCACCCTGGCCAGGGACTCGTCGCGGTCCTTCCGGCAGCGGAAATAGATATTCATCTTGGGAATGGAATCATGACCTTCCGCCTCCGCCCGCATATCCGGGACCAGGGTCGCCACCTTTTGATAGGTCTCCGCGAAAGCTCCCATATGGTAGGCCTCCAAATCTCTGAACTGGTCCTCTGCCAGGATGGAAAAACCGTCCCCGAGGAACTGGAGCATACCTGTCTGCGCCCCGACCAGGTCGATCACTTCCAGGATCAGGTCACGGGGGATTGCCTGCCGGTGCAGGACCCGGCCCTCCCGGAAATCATAGATGACGGCGCCGCTGGTGCAGATCCCGTAGCGGACCGCGGGCAGCTGCCCGCAATAGGGCCTGAGCTCACAGATGTCCCTGCCCGAGCAGTAAACGAGATGAACCCCCTTCGCAGCTGCATAGGCGATGTCCCCGGCCGTATCCGGATGAAGGGTCTTGTCGGACATCAGGAGCGTCCCGTCCATGTCCAGCGCGATCAATTTAACTTTTTTCACAGGCATTTACTCCTTTTTTGAAGGCTCCTTTTTTTGAAGACCCCCTTTTTTGAAGGTTCCCTATTTTGAATGTTCTCACACAGTATCCGCGAGCCTGAACTTCAGGTCCGGATATATGGAGCACAGGATCTCATCCTCAAACCGATAGACCGTTGCTTCCTCTTCTTTTCCAAACAGGTAGACCATAACTGTTCTATGCACGGAATTAATCACCCAGTATTCCCGGACGCCGGCACTTCGGTACATAAAGAGCTTCTTTCCGTAATCCCTTTTTCCGGTGGAGGGAGAGGTCACCTCTATGACCCAGTCCGGCGCCCCGTGGCAGCCATCATCTTCGATTTTTTCCGGATTACAGATCACCGTGAGGTCCGGCAGCAGATAGGTCGAGTCGTCATTTTTGAGAAAGACGCCGAAAGGCGAGAGGAAGGCCTCACAGTCTCCGCCCCTTCCACGTATGTAACTGGCGATCACCAGATACAATTCCCCGATGATCCGCTGATGGGTCGTAGTCGGGACCTGCATGATAAAGAGCCTGCCGTCAGTCAGCTCCGCCCGGATGCTTTCCGGAAGGGCCCGGATATCCTCCATCGTATAGACCCGCTCCGCTTCAGTCATTCCGTCAGGAACAGGATTCTGAAACACCCATTCCGCGGCGCCCTCTCCCAGCACTGATTCAAGATCCTTTTTTTCCTTTTCATCAATGATCTTCCTGTAGTCCATCCTCGCCCCCTTCTGAGCAAAATGTCTTATGTGCACAAACCGTTTCCGGTTTTTCGTCAAAATGCCGAAATTTAAAAGTGAGGCACACAAGTCGGGGGACATGCCAGGTGACCGCTTTGCGAAGTCAAAGTACTTCTCCTGGCAGGTCCCCGACTCATCCATCCCCCGGTTCACGTCAGCGCAGAAGCCGCGTAGAGTTCCGCGGCACAGCGGAGCATCGTGTCGTCCGTGTGGAAGGCCGGCTTGTGCAGGTCCTGCACAGGCTCTCCCTCCGCAGTGCTGCCGACCCAGTAGAAGAAAGACGGGACATATTGGCGGTAACAGGCAAAGTCCTCGCTGGCCAGGGAAGGCTTGAAGTCGATCAGCTCGCAGCCTGTCGCGGCGGCACATTTTCGCGCCCGGTCCGTCATCTCCCGGGAATTCCAGACCGTCGGGATCCGCCTGGTCCAGTCGATCTGCGCCCTGCACTCATAGGCCTCCGCTGTCCGGGAGGCGATGGTCTCGATGCGGGAGATTGCCCGGTCCAGGGCCTGGTCTGAGAGGGACCGCACAGTCCCCAGCAGCCGGACCTTGTCGACCACAAAGTTGACAGGGCTGCCGCCCTCGATCATGTTGACCGTGAGCAGAACGGAATCCAGAGGATCCGTATTGCGGCTGACAACGGTCTGCAGGCTCTGCACGACAGCAGCCGTGCAGACGATGGCATCCGCGCACAGATGGGGCATGGATCCGTGTCCGCCGACGCCGTGGATCAGGATCTCAAAATTCCGCTTGCCCGCCATCAGGGCCCCCTCATGGCAGACGATCCTGCCGCTCGGGACCGCTGGCCAGTTGTGCATGCCAAAGCAGGCATCGGGATGGATCAGATCAAAGAGGCCGGCGTCGATCAACATGCAGGCCCCCCTGGCCCCCTCCTCGGCTGGCTGAAAGACCAGGTCCACCGTCCTGTCAAGCGCGCCGTCTGTCTTTGCCCGCTGTAAAAGGAGGGCTGCTCCCAGCAGGGATGCCGTGTGAAAATCATGGCCGCAGGCATGCATGACACCGGGATTCCGGCTCTTCCAGGGGCTCTCAAATGCCTCCTCCTGCGGAAGGGCGTCGATATCCGCCCGCAGCATGATCTCCTCCTCACCTTTTTGCCCGCGGATCTGCGCGACGATGCCGGTCCCCGTCTCCGTGGACAGGGGGAGGATCTGGAAATCCGGCAGGGTCTCCAGAAAACTCCGGATCTTCTCCGTCGTCTGATACTCCTGTCCGGAAAGCTCCGGGTACATATGAAGATTCCGTTTGAAGTCCAGGATCCTCTGATATTCCTGCTCT
>CAMNFJ010000112.1:0-10416 GCA_946536955.1 uncultured Lachnospiraceae bacterium | reverse complement strand
AATACATCTTCATTTCTGCACAAAGAGCCATGCTGTTATCAGCATGACTCTCCTGCATCTCTCATCCGTTTCAACTCCGGACTGGTGTCAGACTGCGATCTGCTTTCTGCCCTTGCGCCTGCGAGCGGAAAGAACCTTTCTGCCGCCCTTGGTGCTCATTCTGGACCTGAAGCCGTGAACCTTCGCGCGCTGTCTCTTTTTGGGCTGATATGTCATCTTTGCCATTGTATATCTCCTCCTTCAAAATAATGATTGCAGCAATTTCTAAAAAAGCTGCCGATTATTGATTTAATACTTTCCCGCGGCTCCACCGTACCGGGTGCGGATCCGGCAGAAAGACGCATATTCCTCATGTATCCGGGAAAAACGTGACGGCTGCTCCGCCACCTCCGCGGGATACGGATATGGTTGCTGGTTCGGGCATACTATCCCCAGTAAAGCCACTAACAGCACGATTATATATAAAAGAATATGGCACGTCAAGGAAAAATTTTTGACCATTCTCTATTTCGCCACTTCTGAAATAAGGGCTCACACCAGGGCAATCCGGCCCGGCCGGCTGCAGATTCCTGACTTTTGAATCCCCAAAGGGCGTGAGCATCAAGGCGTTTTCCACTTTTATCCACCTTATCCACATTATTTTGATGTGAAATTGTGGATAAGTTCAAAATCACCATTTTTCCGCACAGATATTCGGTACAAAATGTGGAAATATAAAATTTTTTTCAGGCAAATATTGTGTCCACAAAGTTATCCACATTTCCACAAAAAATGTATTTCACAGTTTTCACTTATCCACAAATTGTGCATAACTTGTGGATAAGTCGTCCTTTTTGGTGGTTTTTTTTGAGAAAACCGCCAAAATCCGCGTGTTCAGAAGGTGGAAAATAATGTGCACACATTTTGTGGAATGGCGCCATTTCCTGGTCAAAAAAAGTTATTCACAAGGTTATCCCCATTTTGTGGATAAGTCCCCTGATTTGAAGTTTCCGCCTTTTTATATTATGATTGGATTCTGGAAAATGGCGGTCTGCCATTTCTTTTATTACCTATTTATATAGGTATATACAGGCCGGTTCTGCAGAGCTGGAAGTTGTTCGCATTATGAACCCGTCTGCAGAGTCCGGAATCCTTCAGGACTTTTACAGGTTTATCCTATTTTAAATATCAGGATCCCCCCGGACTCGGGACGGGATCTGTGCTCAGGAGGAAGAAATGAACGAAGACATCATCAAACAACGGTGGCAGGAGATCAAGGAGCATATCCGGGATGAGTACCGCCTGTCCGATATCTCCTACAAGACCTGGATCAAAAACCTGGAGATCGAGGACATCAAAGATCATGTGGTCCATGTCCGGATCCCGTCCAACAAGTCCCTGATGCTGAGCTATATTGTCGATAACTTCCAGGTCTTCTTTGAGATTGCGATCACCGAGATGCTCAACGAGAACTATAAGGTGGAATTTCACCTGATGGAGGACAATCAGAAAAAGGAGGAGGAGGAGAAAAAGCCGGTCTCCCCTGTCAGCAGCGAGCAGATCGAGAACGCGAATCTGATCCCCAAGTACAGGTTCGATACCTTTATCGTCGGCAGAAACAACAATTTCGCCCAGTCCGCCTGCGTCGCGGTCGCGGAATCGCCCGGCAACACCTACAATCCCCTCTTTCTGTACGGGGGCGCCGGCCTGGGCAAGACCCACCTGATGCATTCGATCGGCCACTACATCCTGGAGATGAACCCCTCCAAGCGGGTCCTCTATGTCACCAGCGAGCAGTTCACCAACGAGGTCATCGAGTCCATCCGAAGCGGTAATGCCGCCTCCATGGCCAGGCTCCGCGACAAGTACCGGACCGTCGATGTCCTGCTGATCGATGATATACAGTTTATAATAGGAAAAGAGTCGACTCAGGAGGAGTTTTTCCACACCTTCAACGAGCTGCACCAGGCGGGCAAACAGATCGTCCTGTCCTCGGACCGGCCGCCCCGCGAGATGGAAACTCTGGACGAGAGATTCCGGTCCCGTTTCGAGTGGGGACTGATCGCGGACATCCAGCCGCCGGACTATGAGACCCGGATGGCGATCCTGCGCAAAAACGCGGAGATGACCGGCCGCCACCTGGACGACGAGATCCTGGAATATATCGCGACCAATATCAAGTCCAACATCCGTGAGCTGGAGGGCGCCTTCAACAAGATCATCGCCTACACCCGGCTCCACAATGTCGACGCCAACCTGGCCAATGCCAGAGAGGCCCTCAAGGACATCGTCGATCCGGACCGGCAGAACATCATCACCCCCGATATGATCATGCAGGTGGTCTGTGAGCATTACGACGTCCGGGCCGCCAACATCCTCTCCCGCAAAAAAAATGCAGCCCTGGTCTTACCCAGACAGATCATCATGTATATCTGCCGCGAATACACCGACGCGACCCTGGACCAGGTGGCAAGGCTCCTGGGCAAAAGAGACCACTCCACGGTCATGCACGGTGTGGATAAGATCAAAAAAGACCTTGTGACGAATGGCGAATTGCGTGGAAATGTCGATGTGATCCTCAAAAAACTGAATATCGCACAGGAATGATCCCGGGAAAAGGCGTGGAAAAAAAAGCAGTTTTCCACCCCCTTCCGCCGCCGTTTTCAACAGGCCAAGATTGTAATTTTTCCTGTAAAACAGTATAATAACAGAGGTTATCCACATTTCCCCATCCTCTACGATTTACTACTACGATCTAACTCTTTTTTATCGATCGCATCGCCATTTTTTTTGTCGAAACCACTTATCAACAATCCGCGTTCCTCTGCATTTCATCGATGCGTTTTTCTGCTGTCAAAAAATGAGGAACGGAAAAATAAAATAAGAGGATATAGTATTCTATGAAAATAAGAATTTCCAAAGACAACCTGGTAAAGGCTATCCAGATCGTATCGAGAGCAGTCTCCGGCAAGACGACCATGTCGATCCTGCAGTGCATCATGATCAATGCCTCCGGTACGGAGATCTGCCTGGTCGCCAATGATATGGAACTGGGGATCCAGACAGTGGCGCAGGGCATCATTCTGGAAAGAGGAATGATCGCCGTCGACGCCCAGATCTTTTCCAATATCATCCGCAAGCTCCCCGACAACGATGTCTCTCTGGAAACATCCGGCGAGAAGGTCCTGATCAGGTGTGAAAACGCCAGATTTACCATTCTGGGAAGGGAAGGCAGCGATTTCGCCTTTCTGCCCGAGATCGACAGGTCCGTCGGGATCAGCCTGTCACAGTACACCCTGCGCGATATGATCAGCAGGACCATCTTTTCCATTTCCGGAAATGAGAGCAACGGCATGATGACCGGCGAGCTGATGGAGATCATGGACCAGCATATCCGTATGGTCGCCCTCGACGGCCACAGAATCGCCACCAGAAAAGCGGAGCTCAGGGAATCCTACGACAACAGAAAGGTCATCATTCCCGGCAAGACCCTGCAGGAGATCAGCAAGATCCTGAGCGGGGACACGGAAAAGAATGTCGATATCTTTTTCACCGACAAGCATGTCCTCTTCACCTTTGACGATACGATCGTTGTCTCCCGCCTGATCGAGGGAGAGTATTACAGGATCGACAAGATGCTGTCCAGCAGCTACAAGACCAGGATCACCTGCAGGCGCAGGGACCTTCTGGACTGCCTGGACAGGGCGACGCTCCTGGTCAAGGAGGAGGACAAAAAGCCGGTCATCATCATGATCCGGGAGGACGAGATGGAGCTCAGGATCAATACCTCCCTGGGCAGCATGGATGAACTTGTGGCGATCCGCCGCGAGGGGGATGACCTCAACATCGGCTTCAATCCCAAGTTCCTGATCGACGCCCTCCGCGCCATCGACGAGGAGGAGGTCGTCATGTATATGGTCAGCCCCAAGGCGCCCTGCTTTATCCGGGACGCGGAGGACACCTACTGCTACCTGATCCTGCCGGTGAACTTTATCACGATCGACTGACGCCGTCCGGATCTTCGCAGATCCTGTCCCGGAAAAACCTTCTGAAGGGCGGTTCAGGACTTGCGAGCGAGTCTTGCGCGCGTTTCCCATGACTGAAGTCACGGGTATTACGCGATGAAGAATAAAAGATACGCGTCTCAACACAGACGCATCGAGGAAATAATGAACAGAGAAATAAGCATTCACGATGAATTTATCAAGCTCGGACAGGCACTCAAGCTGGCCGGGATCTCCCAGACCGGGATCGAGGCAAAGATCCTGATCACCTCGGGTGAGGTGAAGGTCAACGGAGAGACAGAGACACGCCGGGGGCGCAAGCTCCACAACGGGGACCTGGTCGAAACAAAGGGCGGCAGCTTTACCGTAAAGGCACCGGTCGCCTGACGGAGCATTTATGTATATCAGCAGTCTTGAATTGGCGGATTTCAGAAATATCGTCTCCCTGCACATGGATTTTTCGCAGGGGACCAATATCCTCTTCGGGGAAAACGCCCAGGGAAAAACCAATATTCTGGAATCCCTGTATATGATATCCACCACCAAATCCCACCGCGGGGTCAGGGACCGGGACATGATCCGGTTTGGCATGGAGGAATCCCACATACGCAGTCTGATCATGAAGGGCGGGATCGATTACCGCGTCGACATGCACCTGCGCAAAAACAGGTCCAAGGGGATCGCGATCAACGGGCAGAGGATCAAAAAGGCCTCGGAGCTGATCGGCCTCCTCCACATCGTCTTTTTCTCGCCCGAGGATCTGGGCATCGTCAAGAACGGGCCCGCGGAGAGAAGGCGCTTCATGGATATGGAGCTCTGTCAGCTGGACGCCTCCTACCTGCACGATCTCAACCAGTACAACAAGACGGTCGAGAACAGGAACCGGCTTCTGCGGGATATCTATCAGTTTCCGGACCTGGGCGACACGCTGGAGATCTGGGATGCCCAGCTGGTCAATTACGGCAGGAGGATCATCTCCTCCCGGCGCCGGTTCATCGATGATCTCAACCAGATCGTCGGCGATATCCACGGGAAGCTCTCCGGCAACAGGGAGCACCTGGTCCTGCAGTACGAGCCCAATGTGACCGAGGACGAATTTGAAGAAAAGATCCGCCGGTCCAGGGACCGGGACATCCACATGAAAACGACCTCCGCCGGTCCCCACAGGGATGATTTTTCCTTTATGGACGGGGAGACGGACCTTCGCAGATACGGATCCCAGGGTCAGCAGAGGACCTGCGCCCTCTCCCTCAAGCTCTCTGAGATCGACCTGGTCAAGAGGATCATCGGCCACAGGCCCGTCCTCATGCTGGACGACGTCCTGTCCGAGCTGGACAGCGGCCGCCAGAACTATCTGCTGGGCGCAATCGGCGACATACAGACCTTTATCACCTGCACGGGCCTGGATGAATTTGTGAACAACCGCTTCCGGATCGATCAGGTCTTCCGGATCGAGAACGGACAGTGCGTGGAAAAATCCGATCATGAACAGTAAACTCCGGCGGAGGGCCCAAAATGCCCCGCCCGGAAAAAAGTAAAAGTAAAAAGAAAAGGGAAAGAAAATAGAGCACAGGCATCATATGCCGGAAGAAAATGAGAGAGACACCTATGGATAAACACCAGGAAAAAAGGGAAAACCTCACGGAAGAAGTCATGCGCCTGAACGCGGATCAAAGGAGTGACGGGGATGTTTCGGAAATCATCCTTTCAGGGACAGGGGAGGACGACGGTTCCTATGCTGTCAGCTTCAGTGAGAACGACCGGGAGTATCCCGACGACAATGTCAAGGATACGACCGAGGTCGGCGACTATACGCCTGACGCGATCCAGGTCCTGGAGGGTCTGGAGGCGGTCCGCAAACGTCCCGGCATGTATATCGGGACGACCTCTTCCAGAGGCCTCCACCATCTGGTCTATGAGATCGTGGACAACTCCGTGGATGAGGCCCTGGCCGGATTCTGTACGGAGATCACTGTGATCATCCGAAAGGACGGGTCCGTTACGGTCTCCGACAACGGGCGCGGGATCCCGGTCGGCATCAACCACAAGACCGGGCGCAACGCGGTCGACCTTGTCTTTACGGAGCTGCACGCGGGCGGAAAGTTCGGCGGAGGCGGCTACAAGGTCTCCGGCGGCCTGCACGGTGTCGGCGCCTCGGTCGTCAACGCCCTCTCCGAGTGGCTGGACGTGGAGATCCGCCAGGGCGGAAAGGTCTACCACGAGCGCTTTTCCAGGGGCAAGACCATCGTACCCCTGGAGGAGATCGGGGTCTGCGACGAGGAGAATACGGGGACAACGGTTTCCTTCCAGCCCGATCCTGTCATGTTCACGGAGACGACGGTCTTTGACTACGACGTGCTCCGCCAGCGCATGCGGGAGATGGCCTTCCTGACCAAGGGCCTGCGCATCACATTGAAGGACGAGCGCGACGACGGCGACCACACCCCCCAGGACCAGTCCTTCTGCTACGAGGGCGGGATCCGGGAATTCGTCACCTACCTCAACCACAGCAAGACCCCCCTCTACGATACGGTCATGTATTTCGAGGGGACCAAAAACAATGTGTATGTGGAAGTCGCCATGCAGCACAACGACTCCTATACCGACAGCGAATACAGCTTTGTCAATAATATCAATACCCCCGAGGGCGGCATGCACCTGGTCGGCTTCCGCAACGCGGTGACCAAGACCTTCAACGAGTACGCCCGCAAAAACAAGATCCTCAAGGACAGCGACCAGAACCTGACCGGCGAGGACATCCGCGAAGGGATCACGGCCATCATCAGCGTCAAGATCGAGGATCCCCAGTTTGAGGGCCAGACCAAGCAGAAGCTGGGCAATGCCGAGGCCAGAGGGGCCACGGACAGCATCGTCTCCGAGCAGCTGACCTACTTCCTGGAGCAGAATCCCGTGATCGCCAAAAGGATCTGCGAGAAATCCATCCTGTCTCAGCGCGCCAGGGAGGCGGCCCGCAAGGCCAGGGACCTGTCCCGCAGAAAGACAGCCCTGGACACCCTGAGCCTGCCCGGAAAGCTGGCAGACTGCTCCGACAAGGATCCCAAAAACTGCGAGATCTTCCTGGTCGAGGGAGATTCAGCAGGCGGCAGCGCCAAATCCGCCAGAAGCCGCGCGACCCAGGCCATCCTGCCCCTGCGCGGCAAGATCCTCAATGTGGAAAAGGCCCGCGAGGACAGGATCTACGCCAACGAGGAGATCAAGGCCATGATCACGGCCTTCGGGACCGGCATCCACAACGACTTTGATATCACTAAGCTCCGCTATGACAAGATCATCATCATGACCGATGCCGACGTCGACGGCGCCCACATCGACACCCTGATGCTGACCTTCCTCTACCGCTTCATGCCGGAGCTGATCCGCCAGGGCCATGTCTACCTGGCCATGCCGCCCCTCTACAAGCTGGAGAAGAACAAAAAGGTCTGGTACGCCTATAGCGACGAGGAGCTGGCAAAGATCCTGGACGAGGTCGGCAGAGACCAGAACAACCGCATCCAGCGCTACAAGGGACTGGGCGAGATGGACCCCGAACAGCTCTGGGAGACCACCATGGACCCCGCGCGCAGAGTACTCAAGCGCGTCCAGTTCAATGAGGAGACAGAATCCGAGATCGACCTCACCTTCACCATCCTGATGGGAGACAAGGTCGAACCCAGAAGAGAATTTATAGAGAAAAACGCGAGATTTGTGAAGAATCTGGATATTTAAGGAGAAGCTGTTAGATTTTAGCTATTAGCTTTTAGCTATTAGCTAACGGCTAAAAGCTAATGGCTAACAGCTAATAGCTAACAGCTCATGAAAGGAACAGCATGGACGACACTATTTTTGACCGCATACAGGAAGTAGACCTGAAAAAGACGATGGAGAGCTCCTACATCGATTATGCCATGAGCGTGATCGCGCAGCGTGCGCTTCCGGATGTGCGGGACGGGATGAAACCCGTCCAGCGCAGGATTTTGTATGCGATGAGCGAGCTCAATAACGGTCCTGACAAGCCTCACAGGAAGTGTGCCCGTATCGTCGGCGATACAATGGGTAAATATCATCCCCACGGCGACAGCTCGATCTACGGCTCCCTGGTCAATATGGCCCAGCCATGGTCCATGCGCTACACGCTGGTGGACGGCCACGGCAACTTCGGCAGCGTGGACGGCGACGGCGCCGCGGCCATGCGTTATACCGAGGCCAGGCTGACCAAAATCTCCATGGAGATGCTGGCGGATATCAACAAGGATACGGTCACCTTCGTGCCCAACTTTGATGAGACCGAGAAGGAGCCTTCGGTCCTGCCCAGCCGCTTCCCCAACCTGCTGGTCAACGGCACGACGGGCATCGCCGTCGGTATGGCCACCAATATCCCTCCCCACAACATGAGGGAGGTCGTGGCGGGCGTTACGAAGATCATCGACAACCGGATCGAGGAGGACAGGGACACGGATATCTCCGAGCTCCTTCCCATCATCCAGGCGCCGGATTTTCCCACCGGCGGCATTATCATGGGAACGGCGGGCGCCATCCAGGCCTACCGGACCGGGCGGGGCAAGGTCATCACCCGGGCCGTGACCGATATCGAGGCCATGTCCAACGGCAAGCACCGCATCATTGTCAGTGAGCTTCCCTACCTGGTCAACAAGGCCAACCTGATCCAGAAGATCGCGGAGCTGGTCAAGACCAAGAAGATTGACGGGATCACCGACCTGCGCGATGAATCTGACCGGGAAGGCATGCGGGTCGTCATCGAGCTGCGCCACGATGCCAATCCCAACATCGTCCTCAACCGGCTCTACAAGCACACGCAGATGCAGGATACCTTCGGCATCACCATGCTGGCCCTGGTCAACAACGAGCCCAAGGTCATGAACCTCCTGGAGATGCTGACCTACTACCTGGAGCACCAGGAGGACGTCGTGACGCGCAGGACGCGCTACGACCTCAACAAGGCCGAGGAGAGAGACCACATTTTACAGGGTCTGCTCATCGCCCTCGACAATATCGACGAAGTCGTCCGGATCATCCGGCAGAGTCCCAATGTCCAGGCCGCCAAGGCCAGCCTGACCGAGCGCTTCGGTCTGGATGACGTCCAGGCCCAGGCCATCGTGGACATGCGTCTGCGGGCTCTGACAGGTCTGGAACGCGACAAGCTGGAGAAGGAGCACCAGGACCTCCTGCTCAGGATCGCCGAGCTCAAGGAGATCCTGGCAGACCCCAAGAAGCTCCTGGCCGTGATCAAGGAAGAAATCAATATCATCGCGGACAAATACGGCGATGACCGCAGGAGCCGGATCGAGGCCGACGCCGGCGACTTTGAGATCGAAGACCTGATCAAAAATGAAAATGTCGTCATAGCCAGGACCTCCCTGGGCTATATCAAGCGCATGACGGAGGACAATTTCAAGGTCCAGGGCAGGGGCGGCCGCGGGATCAAGGGCATGCAGACCCTGGATAACGACTATATCGAAGACCTGCTCATGACCAGGACCCATGACTTCATCATGTTCTTTACCAACCAGGGAAGGGCCTACAGACTCAAGGCCTACAAGATCCCCGAGGCCAGCCGGACCTCCCGCGGAACGGCAATCGTCAACCTCCTCAACCTCCTCCCGGACGAGAAGGTCACGGCCATCATCCCCATCATGGATGAGAACGAGGAGAGGAACAACCTCTTTATGGCCACCCGCAGCGGCGTCGTCAAGAAGACTCCCCTGAGTGACTTCTCCAACATCCGCAACAACGGGATCATAGCCATCAGCCTCCGCGACGGGGACGAACTGATCGACGTCAAACAGACCAGTGCCGACAACGACATCTTCCTGGTCTCGAAGAAGGGCATGTGCATCCGCTTCAGGGAGACCGATGCCCGCGCCATGGGCCGGACAGCTGCCGGTGTCAGGGGAATGTCCCTGGAAAAGGGCGACGAGGTCGTCGCCATGCAGATCGACACCCAGGGCGACTCCATCCTCTTTGCCACCGAGTACGGCATGGGCAAGCGCACGAACCTGGATGAATTCAGGATCCAGTCCAGGGGCGGCAAGGGCCTCAAGTGCTACCAGATCACAAAGAGGACAGGAAACCTGATCGGGGCCAAGGCGGTCACCGATGAACACGAGATCATGATGATCAATACGGCCGGCATCATCATCCAGCTGCGCGCCAGCGATTTCAATCCGATCGGCAGGATCACCTCCGGCGTCAAGATGATGAATCTCGACGAAGGAGTAAAGGTCGTACAGATCGCCAAGGTCCGTGGCAGCGTCGAGGACAAATAATCTGTACATTTTGCCTGCCTGAAATTCGCAGATTATAGGTTGTCGTCAGCCGACGCAGACTTCACCGGACAGAAATAATAGATTGGATTTATAAAATGATGTTGAGGTCAAAAGGTGGTTAAGTGAACACCGTCTCGTCAAGCTGCACA
>CAMNFJ010000111.1:0-10440 GCA_946536955.1 uncultured Lachnospiraceae bacterium | reverse complement strand
TTCATTGAAGCGGATGGGGGTTACTACCTCGACTCCTTCGTGAAACAACCCTGGGCTGCCGGGCCTGCATCCTTGACATATTGTAGGGAAATACGTATTATTTAGAATACTGTGCCCTGAAGAGGCATACCGGAGAGCGATGGCCCGCATATGGACAATGCCTGTGCGAAGGAACGCATTCATCATCCGGCGGCCTCATAAAAATACACTTATGAGAGGATGAAAGACCACAATGAGAATTGCAGCTACTTATGAGAACGGAAACATCTTCCAGCACTTCGGAAGGACCGAGAATTTCAAGGTCTATGATGTCGAGGACGGAAAGGTCGTCTCCAGTCAGGTGATCGGGTCCAACGGCATTGGCCACGGTGCCCTTGCGGGACTTCTGGCGGACAACACGATCGATGTCCTGATCTGCGGCGGCCTTGGCGGCGGTGCCATGAACGCTCTCCAGCAGGCTGGGATCACAGTCGTCGCCGGAGCCCAGGGCGATGCGGACCAGGCGGTCGCCGATTATCTGGCGGGCACCCTTGTCTCCACGGGTGCCAACTGCGACCACCATCACCACGGCGAGGGCCACGAGTGCGGCCACCACGGCGAAGGGGAAGAAGGCGGCTGCTGCGGCCACCACGGTGAGGGCGAGGAAGGCGGCTGCGGCGGCGAAGGAGAGGAAGGCTGCTGCGGCGGTGAAGGCGAAGAGGGCGGCTGCGGCGGATGCTGCGGCGGCGGTGCTCCCAGGATCATCCTGGAGGGCAAGAATGCCGGCAAGACCTGCCGGGTCCACTACAGGGGAACCTTCAACGACGGTACCCAGTTCGACTCCTCCTACGACCGCGGCGAGACCCTGGACTTCATCTGCGGTGCGGGCATGATGATCCGCGGCTTTGACCAGGCGGTCGCTGACATGGAGGTCGGCGACGCTGTCGACATCCACCTCATGCCTGAGCAGGCCTATGGCATGCCCGACCCCGAGCAGGTCCTCACGATCGAGATCGCCCAGCTCCCCGGCTCCGAGAACCTCAACGTCGGTGAGCGCGTCTTCCTCAGAAATATGATGGGCCAGCCCTTCCCGGTCAGAGTGACCGCCAAGGACGAGACCAATATCACTCTGGACGCCAACCACGAGATGGCCGGAAAGGAGCTCAACTTCCACATCGAGCTCGTGGAGGTCATGTGACCGGATGCCGGCCTGATGTGAGCCCGGACAGAAGAGTCCGGGATCTTTAAAGAGTATTTCCATGCAGGTCCCCGGAAATTACAGCGAGACCGCCTCGAGCTGCAGTGCAGACCAGCCTGAAGCCCGGGGCGTTTTTTGCGTTACTGTCCACGCCCCCTCGAAGGGCGTGGACATGTAACGCTGCGCGCGGCGATAACAAAGCTGCGCATTGTCAATACGTTTTTACGTGCGCCGCGCGCCATTAAACTCGGGTTTTGCGCAAAGAGCATGCGCAAAACGCCTCGCGTTTCAGGTGGACCTGAACTGTAACGTTTTTGCAACTTTTTTCAATTTGATAAGCATTTATGTGTATGCTATACTCTTTTTTTAGTAGTCTGGTAAAAAAGCAGGGCTGCATGATCCCTGTCCGAAAGAGGGGCATGTCCGTCTGCGCTTAAATCTGAAAACAAAAAGGAGAGTGATTTTCTTTTATGGACGATGGCAGTCATACAACGTGGCTTGTCGTGATCATCCTTTTATTTGCGGCCATGTTATTCGCGGTCATGGAGACGGCCTTTGCCTCGGTCTCCCATGTGCGCCTGAAGACAGAGGCGGAAAAGGGAAACGCGAGGGCGAAGCGGGCCCTCTATATTACCGAGAATTTTGACCGGGCGATCACAACGCTCCTGATCTGTACCAATATTGTTCATCTGGCCACGGCATCAATTGTCACTGTCTATGTCAGCAGACGGTGGGGAGTTTCCGCAGTTTCTGTTTCCACACTGATCACCACCCTGGTAGTGTTTTTCTTCGGAGAGATGCTGCCCAAAAGTCTTGCGCGGAAATATAATTATTCCTTCAGCCTGGCGACGGCGGGGCTTCTGGGCTTTCTCATGATGGTCCTGCGGCCGGCCTCGGCCCTGCTGACCTGGATCGGCAATGCGGCCGCCGGGCTCTCCAAAGGAGATGAGGAGGCCTCTGTCACTGAAAATGACATCTACGACATCATTGAGGATATGGCGGAGGACGGCACCATCAATGAGGAGCAGGAGAACCTGATCTCCTCGGCCCTGCAGTTCGGCGACGTCACGGTCGAGAGCATCCTGACCAGCAGGGTGGATGTGGCGGCGATCGACATCGATATGCCCGGCGAGGATATGCTGGCCTTTATCAAGGAACAGAACCACAGCCGGCTCCCGGTCTATGAGGGATCCATTGACAATATCATCGGCATCCTGCACATCCGGCGCTTCATCCGCAACTATATCCGCAAGGGAGAGAGCATGGACATCAGGCCCATCCTCTATGAGCCCTTCTTTGTCCACCAGTCGACCAAGATCGACGACCTGCTGGAGATCATGTCCAAGAGGAAGATCAACCTGGCTGTCGTCACCGACAACTACGGCGGGACCCTGGGGATCGTCACGGACGAGGACATCCTGGAGGAGCTGGTCGGTGAGATTTGGGATGAGGATGACCGGGCTGTCCGCAATGTCGTCCCCATGACAGACGGCTCCTACAGCGTCAATCCGGAGGAGCACGTGATCGATGTCCTCGATGAACTGGGAGTCGCCGTGACCGAGGACCAGGAGGAGGAGATCGGCCGCAAGCTCATGAGCGAGCTGGCCTATGAGGTCTTTCCCCAGATTCCGGTCGCAGGAGACAGCTTCCGCTACCTGGGGACAGAGATGTCCGTCCTGCTCATGCGGCAGAACCGCATCCTGCGCATGAAGGTCCGCCGGCTGACAGAAGAGGAGCTGGAGGCCGACGCCCGGCAGGTCCTTGTTGAAAAAGACGGCGAGACAGGAACTGAGGAGCCCGATTCCACCGGCAACGGCGGGAACGGCCACAGCGGGGAAGGCAGGTCCGCCGCGGGGGCAAGAGCCCTGCAGGAGGGGCAGGCCTATGCCGTCCGCCAGGCGGCGGGCAAGCACTATGCCCGCCATGAGAGAAAGGAGCCCGTCAGACACAGGGACCACGGCAGTGCCCTGAAGGGCCAGACTTCGGTCTCCCGCGGCGGAAAGCAAAAGGCACGGCAGCCCCTGAGCCGGAGAGACCGCGAGGACAGCAGACAGGAGGTGGCGGATCATGGGTGATTTATATGTCTATATTGCCGGAATCGTCATCTGCGTAATGGGCTCAGCCTTTTTCTCGGCCTCGGAGATGTCCTTTTCCGCCTGCAGCCGCGTCCGCCTGGAGCACGCCCGGGACAACGGGGACAAGAAGGCCGGCCTGGCCGTCTGGATCAGGGAGCGCTATGACGACGCCCTGTCCGCCATCCTGGTGGGCAACAACCTGGTCAACATAGCCGCATCCTCCCTGGGATCTCTGGCCGTGATGGCGGTCCTGAGCGAAAAATTCACCTGGGTCTCCACCCTGGTCATCACAGTTGCGGTCATCATCTTCGGCGAGACCATGCCCAAGATCACGGCCAAAAAAAACGCGACCAGGTTTGCCAGGGCCTTCGCCGTTCCGGTCCGCGCCCTCATGTTTGTCCTGCGGCCGGTCACCTTTGTCGTCGTGGGGCTTGTGAACCTGATCACCAGCATTCTCCCGGACGTAAAAGAGGATGACGCGGACGCCGCGATCGAAAAGTTGCATACCATGATCGACATCGCGGAGGACGAGGATATCCTGGATGAGGACGCCTCGGAGCTGGTCAGCGCGGCCATCGATTTTTCAGATATCTCCGCATCCGAGGTCATGACCGCCCGCGTGGATATCGTCGCGATCGACATCGACGATCCCTGGGAGGATATCCTCCACACGATCGACCACTCCCCCTATTCCCGGATCCCGGTCTATGAGGACAGCATCGACCACGTGATCGGCATCCTGTCCCTCAATCGCTTCCTCAAGGCCATGATCGACAAGGACAAGGTCGAGATCAGGAAGCTCCTGCTGCCGACCTGCTTTGTCTACAAGACCATGCGTCTGCCCGCCGTCCTCTCCTCGCTCAGGAATGCCCAGCAGCACCTGGCCGTGGTCACCGATGAATACGGCGGCACCCTGGGCGTCGTCTCCATGGAGGACGTCCTGGAGCAGCTCGTCGGTGAGATCTGGGACGAGACCGATATCGTCGAAAAGGACATCGTCGATGAGGACAACGGCATCTACGAACTGGACGGCGACATGCCGATCTCCGAGTTCATCGAGCTCATGAACTGGGACGAGGACGAATTTGATTTCGACTCCGAGACCCTGGGAGGCTGGTGCATCGAGATCAACAACGGCTTCCCCACTGTCAACAGTGTCTTTTCCTATGAAAACATAGAGGTCCGGATCCTTGAGATCTCCGAGCGCCGCGTCCGCCGCGTCCTGGTGGAAAAAGTGCGGCAGGAGGATCCCGAAGAAAAATCATAACAAATCGCAGACAACCATCACTGGTCAGCACCGGCGGGACGAGAGAAGCGTTCCGCCGGTTTTTCTGCCCCGGATCAGGCGGCCAGGGAAGACAGGGGCTGCGAATACTAGCTGATCACGGCATCTTGCCTCTTGTAAAATGTAACGAAAATGTTACAATAAAAATGTATCGCACAGAAAAAGCCGCCGTCAAATGGGTCATCGGAGGTCGTTGTGCGATGCTTTTTTACAAAAACTCGATAAAGAATTGTTATAATAGATACATTTCTGTAAAACTCAGAAGATTCTCTGTCATATTTCTGACAGGGCTTGTCCTGTTTTCAGGAGGCTGCGGCAGGGCTTCAGAGCCGGTTCTCGAACCATATGGAGCGGGAACTGATTCTTCCGTACAGGCGCAGGAAGAGACCCGAACGCCTGATCAAAAATCAGACCAGGAGGCGTCTGCGCCCGCCGGGGTTCATCAACAACAGGAAGTGCACGACGGGGTTCATCAACATCAGAAGGCGGATGCGTCCTCAGTGTCTGCACAGCAGGAGGATGGGGCCGCCGGGGCTGATCAAAAGGCAGATGCACCCGCTGAACCTGGTCAACCGCAGGATGCATTCCGGCAGCAGCAGAAAAAGCCTGGAGAGTCAGCCGGACAGGAATCTGCTTTCGAAGATTCGTCTGTTTCAACAGTCACTGTACATGTCTGCGGCGCTGTAAAAAGGGAGGGGGTCTATTCACTTCCTTCGGGAAGCCGGATCCGGGACGCCGTCGAGGCGGCCGGGGGCTTTGACAACTCGGCCGACAGGTCCTGGCTCAATCTGGCACTCAGGCTGGAGGACGCCTGGCAGATCCGGATTCCGACGAGAGAGGAGACGAAGATTCTGCGCGCTAAAGGGAAGGAGGCTGCCGGAGATCCCGCCTTTCTCAATGGCACAGAGGACCCGGCAGGGACTGACCCCTTTATCAGCGGGCCGTCAATTCCCGCAGTGACAGATTCTCAGCCGGGCGCAGCTTCTGACAGCGCAGGCGCGGACCCGGCTGGCGGGGAGTCAGGTCCGGACCGGAAGATCAATATCAACACAGCATCCCTGGAGGAGCTGACCCGGATCCCCGGGATCGGGGAGACCAAGGCCAGGCGCATCATCGAATACCGTGAACAGAACGGCAGGTTCGAAGCCGTCGAGGATATCATGAATGTGACCGGCATCAAGGAGAACAGCTTCCGGAAAATGCAGGACTATATCACAGTCTGACAGTGCGATGATCACAGGACTGAGTTTTACATAATTATTACAGGTATTACGGAACAGTTATTATTACAGAACAGTTCCTTTATTGGATATTACTGGAAAGAAAAAAGGAGAAAAGATGGCAGCAAAGGTTCTGGTCGTGGACGACGAGAGGATGATCGTGAAGGGGCTCCGCTACAGCCTGATGCAGGAGGGCTACGAGGTGGACTGCGCTTATGACGGCGAGGAGGCCGTCAACAGTATACATGAAAAGCAATATGACATCGTCCTCCTGGACGTCATGCTGCCCAAGCTCTCCGGATTCGAGGTGCTCCAGCAGGTCAGGGAGTTTTCGGATGTACCGATCATCATGCTCACAGCCAAGGGCGACGATATGGACAAGATCCTGGGCCTGGACTACGGCGCGGACGACTATGTCACCAAGCCCTTCAACCCCCTGGAGGTCAAGGGCCGGATCAAGGCCATCATCCGCCGCACATCCCGGGGCCGCCAGCAGGAGATCATGGACGACAGGACCATCGAGGTCGGAGATCTCCGTATGGACCTGGACAACCGCCGGGTCACCCTGGCTGACAAGGAAATCAACCTGACCGGCAAGGAATTCGAACTGCTCGAGCTCCTGGCCACGCATGCGGGAAAGGTCTATTCCCGCTCGACCCTGCTGCAGATGGTCTGGGGCAAGGAATACCCCGGCGATGTCCGGACCGTGGATGTCCATATCCGCCGCCTGCGCGAAAAGATCGAGAGCAACGCCTCGGAGCCCCGCTATGTCCAGACCAAGTGGGGAGTCGGCTACTACTTCCGCAGCCACGAGAAGTGAGAAGTGACGGGCCGGTTTCCGGGAGTGACCATGCCCGGATCAGGCGAGCGGCCGTCTGCTGTTTCCGCAGCCACGAGAAGTGAGAAGTTACGGACCGGTCTTCGGGAGTGACCGCTGCAGCCGGGATCAACCGGGATTGCGGGGCCCGTTTTACGCCGAATTTTTACAAGTCATCTGCTGCCTCCAACCCCTGGTGAGGAGGCAGTATTGTTTTGGAGGGATTCCTGTTTCGGAAATACTTTTTTCAGAAGATTCTTTTTAAGAAGAATCGTTTTTTAAGAAGAATCATTTTTTCAGGGGAATCTTTTTCCTGGACCTTTTCCGGGAATCCTTTTTTCAGAAGAATTTTTTTCAGGGGAATAATTTATGAAGGGAAAAATCCAAGCGATCCTGGGGAAGCTGACTTTTCTGCGAAGCCTCCGGGTCATTTTTTTCATTATCATATTTCTGGTCGGCGTGGTGCCCTGCGTCCTGCTCCAGGACGGCATCCTGCGCAACTATGAGAGCCGGGCGGTCGAGGTCCGTATTGAGCAGGTCAAGGGCCAGCTCCGGTCTCTGGCCAACCACCTGATCACCAGCAACTACCTGGTCAACAAGGATTCAGGCCAGGTCGATGCCCAGCTGGCGGAGTTTTCCACTCTTTATGACGGCAGGCTCCTGATCATTGACCCCACCCTGACCGTTGTAAAGGATACCTACGGCCTGTCGGAAAATAAGACGATCGTCTCCCAGGACGTGATCACCTGCCTTAAATCGGGAGGGGGGAGTGGTTCCGAAAACTACGACGCCCAGTACGGCTTCATTGAGGTCGTCATGCCCATCATGGAGACCAGGCCCATGCGGGGGCTGGATTCGGCTGTCCACAGCGGGGATTTTTCCAATTCCTATAAGGCCCAGTCAAATTCGATCCGGGGAGTCCTGCTGGCAAGTACCTCCACCGAGTACATCACCAAGACCAAGGACATCCTCCGGCGCAAGGCCCTCCTCCTGCAGACCATCATGCTGGTCGTCGTCTTTTTCGCGTCCATCGTGATCTCCGGCGCCCTGGTCCGCCCCTTCGAGGTCCTCTCCAGAGATATCAGGGAGGTCAAGGAGGGCTATTCCAATGAGCCCATCAGCGCGCCCCAGTATATCGAGACCATGCATATCGCCGACGCCTTCAACAACGTGCTGGGCCGCATGAACGCCCTGGACAAGTCCAGGCAGGAATTCGTCGCCAACGTCTCCCACGAGCTCAAGACTCCCATGACCTCCATGAAGGTCCTCGCCGCCTCCCTTCTCTCCGAACAGGAGGTGGACCCGGCTGTCTACAGGGAATTTCTCCAGGATATCGACCATGAGATCGACCGCGAGAACCAGATCATCTCCGACCTTCTGGCCCTGGTCAAGGAGGACCGGCCCGACATCGAGCTTCAGGTCACCAGGACCGATATCAACGCGCTGGCCGAGTCCGTTATGAAGAGGCTCCGCCCTATCGCCCAGTTCCGGGATATCGAGCTGACCCTGGTCAACAAGCGGGAGGTCTTCGCCGAGGTGGACTCCATCCGGATCGGCCAGATCCTGACCAACCTGGTGGAAAATGCCATCAAATACAACCGCGAGCACGGCAGGGTCATCGTCACTGTCGACGCCGACTACCAGTACTTTGAACTGACTGTCGAGGACAACGGCATCGGGATCCCCGAGGACGCCCAGTCCAGGATCTTCGAGAGATTCTACCGGGTCGACAAGTCCAGATCCAGAGAGATTGGCGGCACCGGCCTGGGCCTCTCCATCACCAAGAGCTCCGTCCTGCGCCACCACGGCACCATCTCCGTGACCAGCAAAGAGGGAGAGGGGACGACCTTTGTGGTCCGGATCCCCCTGCGCTACTCCTCCCAGCCCATGGAACTCCGGGTCGGCGACCAGCGCAGACAGATCTCCCGCCTCCTGCGCGGATGGAAAAACAACGGCGCCCGGGAAAAATATATGGAGGAGACCATCCACGTCTCCAAGAGCCGCCACAGGCAGAACAGGCAGAACGGCCGCGGCCCGGATAAGAACGGAACCACGGAAAACAAGGGCGCAATGACCACGGGCAGGGAAAACCCTGCCGGGCAGATGCTGGAAGCCGGTGGAAGCACGGAAAACAAGGGCACAATGACCTTGGGCAGGGAAAAATCTGCAGGGCAGATGCCGGAAGCCGGCAGCAGCGCGGAAAACACCGGCAGCGCCCGCTCCGCAGGCAAGGGCCCGGCGGAAGCAGAGAAAAGCGGGGAGGTGAGCATATGAATACAGGAAAGCCATTTTCCCGGCGGGGAATCCGGAAAGCTGCCAGCTCCCTGCTTCTGTCTCTGACTGCCGCCCTCCTGCTGGCCCTCTCCCTCTGCGCCTGCGCGTCAAAGCAGACCGAAAAAGAATCCATCAAGGTCTACTATCTCAACAGTGACAGGACCTCTATTTCCGCCAAGGACAAAGAGCCCGTACCGGGATCTGTCGAAGACCAGGTCAGAAAGCTCCTGGACGAGCTTTCCCAAAACCAGACCGAAGAGGGCCTGATCGGGCCGATCGGCAACATAAAACTCAACGAATATTTCCTCGCGGACGACACTGTCACCCTGGATTTTTCCTCCGACTACAGAAAGCTGGATGCCATCACTGAAAAACTGACCCGGGCCGCCATCGTGAACACCCTCTGCGGACTGGAAAACATCCGGAAAGTCACCATCCGCGTCAACGGCGCCCTTCTGGTGGACGAGCGGGGCAACAAATCCGAAAACCTGACCCCCGACCAGTTCATCTACAACTCGGGAAGCGAAATGCTCAACTTTGAGCGGACCGAGATGCACCTCTACTTCGCCTCCCAGGACGGAAAAAAACTGGTGGAGACCTACCGGATCGTCGTCTACAACGGCAACATCCCCATGGAGAGACTGGTCGTCGAGCAGATCATCGCCGGCCCCAACGGCGACTTCAACTTCCCCACCATCAACGAGAACACTAAGCTCGTCAACATCCTGACCCGCGACAATATCTGCACCGTGACCTTTGACAAGACCTTCCTCACCAACCCCCACTCCGTGGACCCCGAGGTTGCCATCTACTCGATCGTCAACTCCTTGACTGAGCTTCCCAACATCCGTCAGGTCCAGATCATCATCGACGGAGAGGACCACTCAGTCTTTATGGACAAATATCCCATTGACTCGGAAAACCTCCTCCAGAAAAACGAGGAGATCGTCCAGACCCGCGAGTAAACAGGAAATAATGCAGGCTGTCCGGAACAGGATCAATTCCCGCTCTGAGGAGCGGCATGGCCGGAAAGGGTGAACCGGAAAGGGTGAATCATACATATGGAAGCTTTTATCACAATACTCGAAGATATTCTGAGATACATAGTTGAAATCTGCACGATCGGGCTTGAACTGGCTGGGATGATCGTCCTGGTCAGCTCCGCCGTCCACTGCTTTGCCAGATGGCTGCGAGGGGACAGGGAGGACATCCGACTCAATCTTGCACAGGGAATCGCCCTTGCGCTTGAGTTCAAAATGGGAGGCGAGGTGCTCCGCACCGTAGTCGTCCGGGAGTGGTCGGAGCTCGGGATTCTGGGCGCCATCATCTTGCTGCGCGCCGCCCTCACCTTCCTGATCCACTGGGAGATCAAGAATGAGAAGAAGGAGGCCGGAGGCTGAGGACGGACATTTCTCCCTTATAGATTCATCCTGAATTGCGGAAGATGGACTATATTGTCATAAAATCCGGAAATTGAAATAACAGCCGCCCACATGCATACCAGTGAAATTGAAAAAAACAAAATTCGAATATAATAAATTAGTACTTTCCCAACCAGTTAGACTATACATCCGAATAGCCCTATGGTTGAA
>CAMNFJ010000110.1:0-10455 GCA_946536955.1 uncultured Lachnospiraceae bacterium | reverse complement strand
CGCAGATCTCCCCTTTGACAGCGGAGGCGGTGACGGTCGCGGCGGAGCCCAGATAGACGAAGGAGTCCCTGTGGCCGGCGCGGCCCTTGAAGTTGCGGGTGCCGGTGCTGATGAGGACCTCGCCCTCGCCGATGACGCCCTGGCAGCTTCCCCAGCAGACGCTGCAGTTGGGGTTCATGACGATGGCGCCGGCCTCCATGAAGGTGTCGAGGATACCCTCTTTCATGGCGGCGAGATAGACCTCGCGGCTGGCGGGGACGACCAGGAAGCGGACAGTCGGGGCGACCTTTCTGCCCTTGATGATGGAAGCGCCCAGGCGCAGGTCCTCCAGGCGGCCGTTGTTGCAGGAGCCCAGAAAGGCCTCGTTGATCTTTGTGCCCGCGCAGTCGCTGACAGGGGCGATGTTGTCGACAAAGTGAGGCTTTGCGACGACGGGGACGATGGTGGAGAGGTCGATGTCATAGACCTTCTCGAAGACGGCGTCGGGGTCGCTGGCAAAGCAGGCGGCGGGCTTTCTGCCGCCGTGGGCGGCCAGGTAGTCCAGAGTCACCTGGTCGACCTCCATCAGGGCGGTCTTGGCGCCGGCCTCGACGCAGAGGTTGCAGATCGCGATCCTGTCGCTCATGGTCAGAGAGGCCATGCCGGGACCCGCGAACTCCATGGCGTGGTAGTTGGCGCCGTTGGCGCCGATCTGCCCGATGATGGTCAGGATCAGGTCGCGGGCCGTCGCGCCGTTTGTAAGGCTCCCGGTCAGGTTGAAGCGCAGGGTCTCGGGAACCAGGACCCAGGACTTGCCGGTCACCATGCCGTAGAGATAATCGGTACATCCGACCCCGGTTCCGAAGGCACCCAGGGCACCGTAGGCGCAGGTGTGGCTGTCCGCGCCGAAGATCAGCTGGCCGGGCACCACGTGGTTCTCGATCATGACCTGATGACATACGCCCGCGCCCTCATAGAAGGTGATCCCGTTCTCTTTGGCAAAATCCCTCATTTTTTTCTGGGACGCCGCGGTCTTGGGGCTGTCGCAGGGGACATTGTGGTCGACGATCCAGACCAGTTTGGACACATCCGCGATGTGCGGGTGCTTGAGATTGTTGTACATATCGATGGTCAGGTGCGTGGTGCCGTCGTTGCTCATGAGATAATCCAGCTCGACAGTATGGATATCATTGGCATGTACTTCTTTGACACCCGCGGCCCTTGCCACGATCTTTTCAGCAATGGTCATTCCCATATTGATTTCTCCTGTAGATGATCAGCTTTTGCGAAAAAAAGCTGCAATGAGTATGTGCTTTCGGCTCTGAATACAGCTGCCCTGACTATGTGTGTAACAGCCGGCAGCCGGCTGCAGTCCGGACCGGGTTCGATGTCTGGTCAGTCCCGGTCGAGAGAGGCGATCAGACCGCCCTGGTCCAGGATCCCCTGCAGGTGCGCGGGGAGCTTGGTGCAGGCGTAGGTCCTGTCGCCGGCTGTGACGGTTCCCTCGCTCAGGGCGAGCTCGATGTCGTCCCCGGCCTTCACATTGTCATAGAGGTCCTTGCAGACGATCGCGGGCAGGCCGATATTGATGCAGTTGCGGTAAAAAATGCGGGCGAAGGACTTGGCCAGGACCGCCTTGACCCCCAGGGCCTTGAGCACGCTCGGAGCCTGCTCGCGGGAGGAACCGCAGCCGAAATTTTCGGCGGCCACGACATAATCGCCGGGCTTCACATTTTTGGCAAAATCAGCGTCGAGAGACTCGAAAGTGTGCGGAGCCATCTCCTCGACGGAGGGGAACAGCAGGTACTGCGAAGCAATGATCTGATCTGTGTCCACATCATTGTCAAATTTAAAAACTTTTCCCATGGTCTTCCTTTCATTAAGACAGCAGGCAACAGAGAAAGCCGGCGCCGGCGGCAGCCGGTCCGGGAGGCCTGCCATTGACATACATTTGTTTACCGCGTCACAGCGGTGAATTTCCATATATCATAGCATAAAACGGCGCCCGCATACAACAAAAAGGAAAAGCCCCTGCGCTGCACCCGTTTCACTCGGGTTTTGCCTGAAAACCCATGCCGGAACATCTCGAAGCCGGAGGCTGTGAATAAGAAATATGCGCCCTCCTGAAGGCATCGGACATGGAAACGCGCGGCAAAAAGACAGGGACAGGCCGGAAAAACTGTGTTGAGAAAGAGCCCGCCTGCTGATAAGATAGATGAAAGCGGGATCACAGACCCCCGCGTGGAACCCTTTGAAAGGCCTGTGCGGAGGTTCGGAAAAACCGCTGAGACAGGGCCGGAAAGAACAGCAGAATGCAGAATGTGGAGGCAGTTATGAAGAGAATGATCATTTGTGTAACCGCGATCGCCGCGATCGCGGCCATTGCCATTACGACGATCTCGGTTCCGGAGAGATTTGACTGAGCCAGAGACTGAGCGAAAAAGAGACGAAAGAGCCCGGGACGAAAAGCCGGGGTGAAAAAGCCTGGAGAAAAGCCGGGGACAGTATAAGCCGGGGGATATAGCAGCCGGCTCGTTTGAGTGGAACTCAAAAGAGTCAGCTGCTATATCCCCCGGCTTGCTGTGAGCAGAATTCAAAAGCGTCAGCCGGTATGCCGCCCCGTCTCGGTGTGAGCAGAACTTAAAAGAGTCAGCCTATACGTCCCTCCGACTCACTGCCTCTCCCACAGATTCATACGGCTCTCCGAAGAGATACTTCCGGAAGGGAAGGAGGGCGGACAGCAGGACCTGTCCCAGGATCAGGCAGGAGATGACCTCGCCCGCTCCGACGGTCAGGACAAAATAGGGAATGCCGCCCGGGATGTGGTAGGCATAGCTCAGGACAAAGGGAATGATCAGGGCATTGGTTATGATGGGCGGGATGGAGACCAGCCAGCGGTTTTTGCGAAGGGCATAGCCGGCCACGACACCCAGGAAGGTCGCCAGGGTGCCGAAAATAATATCCATCATGACACAGCCGGTGATGATATTGCTGATCAGGCATCCGATGGTCAGGCCCGGGACAGCGGCAGGCGTAAAATAAGTGAGGACGACCATAGCCTCGGAGAAGCGGACCTGGATGGCGCCGCTGGCCAGCCCGAAGCCGGATGCCATAATGGTCAGGACTGTGTAGAGGGCGGCGATGATCGCGGCCCGGGTCAGAAAGGCCGGAGTTGCCATGGCCAGACTGAATGAATATTTCTTTTTCATATGTCCTCCCACTGTCTTATTTGAGCAGCAAACCCTTATTTAAAAAGCGAACCCTTATTTAAGCAGCGAGACTTTATTTAAGCAGCGAGCCTTTATTTGAGCAGTGAGCCTTTATTTGAGCAGCGAGCCTTTCAGCAGCAGGTCGCAGTCGACGTTGCCGCTGATGCCGGGGATCCTGCCCCTGGAGGAGAACTGCCAGACGTCATATTTGGTCGGGGCCGTCATGGAATTGGCCCTGGACCAGATGTTGTCGGCATAGGAGTTGGTTCCCCAGTAGGCGTGCCAGGTCGAGAAGCGGGTGAGCTTCGAAGGCGTGTAGTAGCTGTTGAGGTAGTGGAGATTAAAGTAGTAGCCTGCCCGGCGGCCGCCCCTGGTAATCGTGTTGCAGAAGTCGTAGGTCATGTTAGTGATCTCGTTCCGCCCCGGATAAGCGCCGCGCTTGTTGGCCTTCTTCATGGAGTCATATTCCCAGTCAAAGTAGACAGGGAGGTTGAGGCTGTATTTTCTGATGACGCGGAGGCAGAATTTGGCCTCTGTGACCGCCATGCTCCTCGTGTAGGCGTAGCTGAACCAGTAGATACCCACCTTCAGGCCGGCAGCCTTTGCCTTTTTGATGTTGGAGTAAAAATATTTGTCGATATTGGAGCTGTTGTGGCCCGCCCGGATGATCACGGCCTTGACGCCCGAGGCCTTCACCTTCTTGAAATCGATATTGCCCTGGTGCTCCGAGACATCGATCATGTGGGTGTATCTGGCCGAATTGGACAGGCTGCCGACCATCCGCCCGCTGGAATCGAAGCGGTAGGTCATGTTGCCGATCTTCTGGACACCGGTCAGGAGAGCCCCGTAGTGGCCCTTTTTGTTGCAGCTGGCATAGTAGCGGCTGCCGGACACGGTGAACCAGCCGGTGACCATGTGATATTTGGAATTAAAATAATAGCGCCTGGATCCGACCTTGCGGAAACCCTTAGAGACCACGCCGGCATAAGGCCTGGAGGAAGGATTCAGGTAATAGAAATATTTTCCGATCTTTACGATGCCGGTCAGGATCTGGCCCTTTCCCTTGTAGCCGAGTCTGGTGCTGGCATAGTAGCGCTTTGTCCCCACCTTAAAGAAGCCGGTCTTGAGATTGCCGCTCTTATCAAAGTAGTAGAGCCGGTTGCGGTATTTTACAAAGCCTGTCTTGTATTTTCCCCTGGAGTCCTTCAGCCGCAGGTTGTTTCCGACCTTGGTCCAGGTCAAAGAGGCTGCGTTCACAGAGAGTGTGGTATCCGTCCTGTTGGTATTGAGTCCGCTGCGGTCGTTCTCTGCGTTTTTCTCCTGCACGAGTCCTGCTGACAGAGATTCCTGCAGATCCGTGCGCACTGCTGCGAACGCATGGATCCCGGTTGTACCTGTCAGAAGCGTGCACAGTAAAAACACAGAGAGCAGCTTCGTGAACTGTTTTTGCATACACCCTCCAAAGCATTAAAATGATAGATAATAAAAGATAAATAGTTCGGTTGTGGGAAAGTTAGTAGATCAATGAGTCAGTATATAGGAAAAAGAAGGATATGTCCATTAATTATTTATAATCGCCCCGCTCACCCCTCCGGGGATCGCGTGTCTTTTTTGCTCATACTCGTGGCCCGGTCAAATGCCCGTGGCCGTCTGCGTGCGGGCACGCGCCGTGGGAGCCGGGTCAGGGTCGTAAAAGCCGGAGCGCTCCGTGCGGCTCAGGCCGCACTCCCGCGCTCCTGCCACGAGTATTCGCAAATCGCCCCGCTCACCCCTCCGGGGATCGCGTGTCTTCTTTGCTCATACTCGTGGCCCCGCGCTATGTCCGCGCAACCGGATGTACGGGTACATCCGTCTGTGCGGCCGCACCGCGGGAGCTTTTACGGTAAAAAAAGAACACCAGCCCCGGAATAAAATCCTCAGAACTGATGCTCTCGTGCGCCGTCAGGGACTCGAACCCTGGACACCCTGATTAAGAGTCAGGTGCTCTACCAACTGAGCTAACAGCGCATATTGTTTTGTTTCGTTCGTGGCTGTTCTCCCGAACGCAAGTGTTATTATATGCGAAGGGTTCTGGAAATGCAAGCACTTTTTTAAAAAAATTTAAAAAAATTTTCGAGCCATTTAATGGTGCATACACAAACGCTTTTGCGACAAGGCCCGGCGTCGGAGGAGGGGCGATTCAGGCCGGGGATCTTGTAATCCCTGGGGAAAAGCCTCTTTATCTGTGTTATAATGTATGGTACTGCCGCGGGAGCGGCGGATCTGAGAAATAGAAGACTGGAGACAGAGACCCAATGGGAATGATTTTTGAGACACATGCACATTATAATGACGAAGCCTTTCAGGAGGACCGGGAGCAGATCTTCGCGCAGCTTGCGGAGACGGGGATCGGCCGGGTGGTCAACATCGCTTCGGATCTGGAGAGTATAGATGAGTGCCTGGACCTTGCCCACAGCTATCCCTTCATGTACTGCGCGCTGGGGATCCATCCCTCGGACAGCGCGCCCCTGACGGATGCCCTGCTGGCGGGTATCAGGGAAAAGCTGGAGGACCCGCGTGTGGTCGCGGTCGGAGAGATCGGGCTGGACTATTACTGGGATACGCCGGACAGGGCCATCCAGAAGCACTGGTTTGAGGAGCAGCTGGAGATGGCCAGGGACGCAAAGCTCCCGGTGGTCATCCACTCCAGGGAGGCGGCCCAGGATACCATGCAGCTCATGAAGGCCCACAGGGCGGAGGAGATCGGCGGCGTGGTCCACTGCTACTCCTACAGCCTGGAGCTGGCCCGGGAATTTGTCCGCATGGGCTTTTATATCGGGATCGGCGGCGTGGTGACCTTCAAAAACGCCAGAAAGCTCAAGGAGGTGGCAGAGGGGATCGGGATCGAGCATATCGTGCTCGAGACGGACTGCCCCTATCTGGCCCCCGTGCCCTTCAGGGGCAAGAGAAACAGTTCCCTCTACCTGCCCTATATCGCGGAGGCCATCGCGCAGCTCAAGGGCATGACAACGGAAGAGGTGATCAGGCAGACGGAGAAGAATGCCGAGCGTCTTTACAGGCTCTAATCCCTGACCCGGAAAAGCGGCAGATCCTATGCGCGGCCTGCTGGAAAGGCCATTTTCAGGATCATCAGGATTTTTGATCATAGAAAGAATCATAGAAAGAATAGGAAGGAATCAATTTGGAAAAGCTGACAACGACCGGCGTGACGCGCGCCGTTCTGGCCCGGTTCGGGATCCGCGCCAGAAAAAAATACGGACAGAATTTCCTGACGGACGGCAATATAGTCCGCGGGATCGTGGAGGCCTCCGGTGTGGGGCCTGAGGACTGTGTACTGGAGATCGGCCCCGGGATCGGGACCATGACCCAGTATCTGTCCGAGGCGGCCGGCCGGGTCGTGTGTGTGGAGATCGACGAATCCCTGCGCCCGGTCCTGGAGCTGACCCTGGAGGACTGCGAAAATGTAGAGGTGATCTGGCAGGATGTCCTCAAGACGGACCTGCGGGACCTGGCCGACTGCTACAACGGGGGACGGCCCCTCAAGGTGGTCGCCAACCTTCCTTATTACGTCACCACCCCCATCCTGCTCAGGCTCCTGGAGGAAAAGGGCTGCTTTGAGAGCATCACCGTCATGGTCCAGAAGGAGGTCGCGGACCGGATCTGCGCGGAGGCCGGGAGCAAGGAATACGGGGCCCTGTCCCTGGCGGTCCAGTACTTCTCGGACCCGCAGGTGGTCCTGAAGGTGCCGCCGTCCTGCTTTCTGCCCCGCCCGGCCGTCGAGAGCTCCGTCCTTCACCTGCAGGCCTATGAGCAGCCGCCGGTCGAGGCGGAGGAGGGCTTCCTGTTCGCCCTGATCCGCGCTTCCTTCAACCAGCGGCGCAAGACCCTGGCCAACGGCCTCTCCCACGGCTTCCGCTATGGGGGCAGGACCCTGACCCGGGCCGAGGTCGAGGAGGCCCTCGCCGCCATGGGACTGCCGGCGGATGTCAGGGGGGAAAAGCTCTCCCTGGAGGAGTTCGCGGCCCTGTCCAGACTCCTGTCAAAATGAATAGAATGAATATCCTATACCCTTCAACATTTTGACATCAATATGGGCCTGTGCTAAACTTAAATTCAGTATGAAAAGGTCTCTGAGGGACGTATGTCTTCCGGTCCGGGACCGGCAGGCCGAATGGATTTTTTTCTCCCGATCGTACAGGCGCGGGATCAGATACGGGGTTTGAAGCAGTGGATAAATATGAATTTGGAGTGAGTGTAGATGAGATCAACAGACTGATCGGCGAGCGGCGTTTTCAGGAAGCAGCGGAGATTGCCGATACGATCGACTGGACCAGGGTCAGGGGCACCTTTCTTCTGTGCAAGATCAGTGACCTCTACAAGATCAACAAGCGGTACCAGGACAGCCGGGACCTGCTTGAGATCGCCTATGAGAGAAAGCCGGCCTCTTCAAAGATCATCTATTCCCTGTGCGAGCTGGAGCTCAAGCTCAACAACTACATACACGCCCTTCAGCTCTACAATGCCTTTATCAATGTGGCTCCCCGGGATTCGGACCGCTTTCTGCTCCAGTACAAGCTGTACAAGAAGCAGGACGTCAATGTCCTGGAGCAGATCGCTGTGCTGGAGGAGTTCCTCCGGCATGATTTCAGGGAGAAGTGGGCCTATGAACTGGCGGGCCTCTACCTGAAGGCCGGCGACGAGCAGAGCTGCGTGCGCCTGTGCGATGAGATCGTGGCCTATTTCGGCGACGGGCGGTTCGTGATCCGGGCCCTTGAGCTCAAAAAATCGATCACGCCCCTGACCCCTCAGCAGGAAGACCGCCTGGAGATCCTCCTGAGCGGCGGAACGATCGCTCCGCCTACTCCGGAACCGGAGGACGCGGCCGGGGAGACAGGCGACAGCTCTGATGCCGCCGCTTCTGCGGCGGAGGCTTCTGAGGCAGCGGACGATTCCGCTGACGAGACCGGGGAGGATGACGAAACCGGCGCGGCGGAGGATACTGACGAGGCCGGACAGACAGATGACGGAACCGCGGCTGCGGACACCGGGACCGGGGCGGACACAACGGCACCGGAGGACACCGGGGAAGACACCGGGGCGGCCGACCTCTACGCGGATCCGGAGCCGGACAGGACCATGTCCGCGGGCAGTCCCGAGCAGTATACGGACGAGCTCCTGCGGGATGCCGGCATGCAGGAGACGATCGCCCGCGGCATGCGGGAGATCGGCGATTATGACAAGGTCCTGGCCCAGGAGACAAGCGGCCAGCTGACCATGGTCATGGAGGAGGAGCCGCAGGAGGAGACCCAGGTAGAGGGCCAGCTCGACCTCGAACAGATCATGTCGGAATGGGAAAAGATCCGGCGCGACAGCGAGCAGCAGCGGCTGGCGGAGGCCCGCAGACGCGTTCTCGAGAGATCGGACGCGGTCAAGCGGGAGCTCTACGGCGACGGCGTCGCGGACCGGACGGACTCCGCGGGAGCCGCGGATCCGGCGCAGGACAGCGGGAGCACGGATGACACCCGGTCCTGGAATCCCGCGGACGTAAAGAAAGGCTTGAAATAAGAATCTGATATAGAAACCAATTCAATAAGTAGCAGGAAAGGGGTACTTATGGCTGTAAAAGAAAACAGGGTCTTTGTCTCGGAGACTGATGCGTATCTGTTCGGAAACGGAACACACTACGACATCTATAAAAAGCTGGGGGCACACCCCTCCGAGGAAAATGGCGAAAAGGGCTTTTTCTTCGCCGTCTGGGCACCCAACGCAAAGGCTGTCCATGTGATCGGCACCTTCAATGACTGGAATGAAGACAAGTATCCCATGAAGAAGCTCAATGACGGCGGGATCTGGACTCTTTTCATTCCGGGGATCAAGGCCGGGGAGCTGTATAAATATTGCATCACGGCAGCCGATGGAACCAATATCTACAAGGCGGATCCCTTTGCCAACGCGGCGGAGCTGCGCCCCGGGACGGCCTCCAAAACAGCGGATATCTCCGGCTTCCACTGGACCGACGGCCGCTGGATGAACAAGAGGGGCAAAAAGAACCCCAACCAGCAGCCCCTGGCCATCTACGAGTGCCACATCGGCTCCTGGATGAAGCACCCGGACGGCGGGGACGGCTTCTATACCTACAGGGAATTCGCGGACCGCATCGTGGAATACCTCAAGGAGCTCAGGTACACCCATATCGAGCTCATGGGCATCTCCGAGCATCCCTTCGACGGCTCCTGGGGCTACCAGGTCACGGGCTACTACGCCCCGACCTCCCGCTACGGGTCCCCGGAGGACTTCATGTATATGATCAACAAGCTGCACACGGCCGGGATCGGCATCATTCTGGACTGGGTCCCCGCCCACTTCTGCCCGGACGCCCACGGTCTCGCGAAGTTCGACGGCCAGTGCATCTTTGAAGATCCGGACCCCCGCCGCGGCGAGCATCCTGACTGGGGCACCCGCATCTTTAACCTCGGCAAGCACGAGGTCAGCAATTTCCTGATCGCCAATATTTTCTACTGGATCAGGGAATTCCACATCGACGGCATCCGCGTCGACGCCGTCGCCTCCATGCTCTATCTGGACTACGGCAAAAAGGACGGCCAGTGGGTCGCCAACAAGTACGGCGGCAACGAGAACCTCGAGGCCATCGAGTTCTTCAAGCACCTCAACTCCGTCGTCCACGGCGCGGAGCCCGGCTTTTTGACGATCGCCGAGGAGTCCACCGCCTGGCCCAGGATCACGGCCAAGCCCGAGGACGACGGCCTGGGCTTCGACTTCAAGTGGAACATGGGCTGGATGCATGACTTCTGCGAATATATGAAGCTGGATCCCGTCATGCGCAAGGGCGACCACAACGGCATGACCTTCGCCATGAGCTACAACAGCGCCGAAAACTATATCCTGCCCCTGTCCCACGACGAGGTCGTCCACCTCAAGTGCTCCATGGTGGAAAAGATGCCCGGATACAGGGTGGACAAGTACTCCAACCTGCGCCTGGGTTACACCTTCATGATGGGCCACTGCGGCAAGAAGCTCCTCTTCATGGGTCAGGAGTTCGGCCAGGAACGCGAGTGGAGCGAGGCCCGCGAGCTCGACTGGTTCCTGCTCTCCGACGAGCAGAACAGCGGCATGAAAAACTATGTCGGCAAGCTCCTTGAGATGTACAGAAGCTACAAGTGCCTCTATGAGATCGACAATGACTGGGGCGGCTTTGAGTGGATCAACGCCAATGACGCGGACCGCAGCATCTACACCTTCCTGCGCA
>CAMNFJ010000109.1:0-10653 GCA_946536955.1 uncultured Lachnospiraceae bacterium | reverse complement strand
ACTCCCGGTCCAGAAGCTCCTCCGGCCTCCGGTAGCGCTCATCACCCGTCAGTCCGTAGAGGCGGTCGCGGATCTTCTGCTCATAGCCGTTCTGGGAGGGCTCGTAGAGGTGCTCCCCGCGGACAGCCTCGGGCAGATAGGGCTGGCCGCTGTAGTGGTCCCTGTAGAGATGGGCGTACTGGTAGCCGATCCCCCGGCCCAGCTTCCCGGCGCCTCCGTAATGGGCGTCCTGCAGATAGGGCGGGACCGGCAGGTTCCCGGTCCTTCTGACCAGATCCTTTGCGGCAAAGATCGCGTTGACGGCGGCATTGCTCTTTGGGGCGCTCGCGACATAGGAGGCCGCCTGGGCCAGGATGATCTGGGCCTCCGGCATGCCGATCCGCTCGCAGGCCAGGGAGCAGGAGACCGCCAGGCTGATCGCCTGAGGGTCCGCGTTGCCAACATCCTCCGAGGCGCAGATCATGATCCTGCGGGCGATGAATTTGGGGTCTTCCCCTGCCTCCAGCATCCTGGCCAGATAATAGACGGCGGCGTCGGGGTCCGATCCCCGCATGCTCTTGATAAAGGCGGAGATCGTGTCGTAGTGGTTGTCGCCGCCCTTGTCGTAGCGGGGCGCCCGCCTCTGGATACACTCCTGGGCGATCTCCAGGGTGATATGGATCCTGCCGTCCTCCGGCGAGGGCTCCGTCGTCAGCACACCCAGCTCCACGGCGCTCAGGGCCCGTCTGGCGTCCCCTCCGGCCACATCGGCCAGAAAATCCGCGGCGTCGTCATCGATGGCGGCATTGTACATGCCCATTCCCTTTTCGCTGTCATAGACCGCCCGCAGGATCAGGTCGCGCACATTCTCCTGTGAGAGCGGCTTCAGCTCAAAGATCGTGGATCGGGAGATCAGGGCCCCGTTGACCTCGAAATAGGGGTTTTCCGTCGTCGCCCCGATCAGGGTCACTGTGCCGTCCTCGACAAAGGGCAGCAGATAGTCCTGCTGGGACTTGTTGAAGCGATGGATCTCGTCGATGAAGAGGATGGTCTTCTTCCCGTACATGCCCAGGCGGTCTTTGGCGGCCCCGATGGCCTCTTCCATATCCTTTTTGCCGGACGTGGTCGCGTTGAGCTGGACGAACTCGGCGCTGGTCGTGTTGGCGATGACCCGGGCCAGCGTCGTCTTGCCCGTCCCGGGCGGTCCGTAAAAGATCACAGACCCCAGCTTGTCCGCCTGGATGGCCCGGCGGAGCAGGCAGCCCTTTCCGATGATATGCTCCTGGCCCACGACCTCATCGATCGTCGAGGGGCGGAGCCTGGCCGCCAGCGGCGACTCGGTCTGCTGCTGCTCCTCCCGCATATAGTCAAATAGATCCATCTGTATCACCTCTTCGTGTCAAACAGCAATCGCAATGGTGTCAGTGTCAGCCTGCCTGCAGCCGCCGGTCCCGGGCAGGATCAGGGCTGTCATTTATCGGTAGCCGCTGGTTTTGCGCAGGCCCTTGGGATAGTGGTTTTTGAGGATCCCCCCGCTGACCTTGCCCCAGCCGGCCGCGCAGCCGTCGATCAGGACCAGGGTCCAGCCCTTGCCGCAGGCCGGATCCACGGGGATGGACTCGCCCCGCAGCCAGGCATAGGCCTCCGGGCCGGTCCCGGACAGATCCACAGCCCGGCGGACCTCCTCTCTTTTCAGGGCCATGCCCAGGGAATGCGAGGGCTCAAAGCGGCCCTTTCCGGCCGTCCCCAGCTGGAGTCCCGCGCGCAGGACCCGCAGGCCGTCCAGGGGCAGGGTCTCCGGCCGGACCGGCATGCCATACAGGGCATTGCCGAAAAAGCACAGGTTTTCCTCCCGGAAAAACCTGCCGGCCTCCTCATCCTCAGGAAGGACCAGGCTGTCCTCCATAAATTCCCGCCACAGCCTGCGCAGCTCCTGCCGTTCCGGCACCTCCCCTCGCCCTCTTGCGGCCCGGCGGTCCTTTGCCCGTTTTTCCTTCTTCTTTTTCCCGCCTCTGATCCCGCGCGGGCTCTCTGCCGGACCGGGGTCTCCAAAGGCGGCATTCCGGTTTTCAGAACCTGTCAGGACTTCTCCGTCTAATCCGGATCCGGCCGCGGTTCCAGTCAGGGCTTTTATGGCGCCGGAAGTTCCGGCCCCGCAGGCGGCCTCCTTCACAGGGTTTTCTCTGTCACCGGGGGCCTTTTTGCGAAGGACCGCGGCAAAATGCCCCTCTCCCCTGACCAGGTGGGGCCAGAGGCGGACTGTCCCGCGAAGGGGATCAGCCTGACCAGCCTGGTCTGCAGCGCCGGATCCGGCTTCGGGACCGGCCGCATGGCTTTTTTCAGCCGGGCTCTCCTCCGGGCCGTTTCCTGCCTGGTTCTCCTCCGGGCCGGCCCCTTCACGGATCCCAATCCTGTCCGCCCACTCCGGACGGCCCCCGGAAAAGCCCCAGTCCCGCATCCTTTTTTCCGCATCCGGATACCGGGATCCGATCACCTCCCGGGCAGGCAGGATACAGAAGTCGGCATGGCCTGACAGAAAACGCCGGATGACGCCCTCGTCCTCCTCCGGGGCGAAGGTGCAGGTCGAGTAGACCAGGATCCCGCCCGGGCGGAGCATGGCAGCGGCCTCCTCCAGGATCTCCATCTGCCGGTCCGCGCACATGAGGACATTGTCCAGGCTCCAGTTGCTGACCGCCTCCTCCTCTTTGCGGAACATCCCCTCTCCGGAGCAGGGCGCGTCCACTACGATCCGGTCAAAAAAGAAGGGAAAACGGGAGGAAAGGCGCTGGGGCGTCTCACTGGTCACGACGGCATTGCGGACCCCCATGCGCTCCAGATTGGCCGAGAGGATCTTTGCCCTCTCCGGGTGGATCTCATTGGCGACCAGAAGTCCCTTTCCGGCCAGATCGGCCGCCAGCCTGGTGGACTTGCCGCCCGGGGCCGCGCACAGGTCCAGCACTCGTTCACCGGGCTGCGCCCCGCAGAGCATGGCCGGCACCATGGCGCTGGCTTCCTGGATATAGTACATCCCCGCCTCGTGCCAGGGGAGCCGCCCCGGACGCAGGGCCTCGGGATAATAGAAGCCGTCCTTCTCCCAGGGGACCGGTTCCAGACAGGCCCTGGCTTCTGCTCCGGGCCCTTTTTCTTCTGCCCCCGGACCCGGCCTCTCAGACTGCGGTCCGGGAGCAGGCCCATTGGCCGGCCCCCCAGGCTCCGGTCCGAAAGTCGGCTCATTGGCCAGCCTCTCAGCCTCCGGTCCGGAAAGCAGCCCATTGAACAGGCTCTCCGCCTGCCCGCGGTCGGCCTTCAGGGGATTGAAACGCAGTGAAAAACAGCGTTCCCGCCCGTAGGAGGACAGGAACGCCTCATATTCTGTTTCTGTCAGCAGGTCCCGCATCCGGGCCGCGAAGCCGGCGGGAAGCTGAAAGCCCTCCCCCGTCTCCGGCCGGCTGCTTTTTCTGTCTGTCCTGTCTTCTGCCATCTTCTCTCCTGGAAATTCTTATGTTTCTTTTCGCTGCTGCATCTACAAGGGCGGCATACAATTCCGTTGTTTTACGGGATCATTTCCAACGGGAATCGCCTGTCGCGATCTCGGCGATCTGCCGGACGGCGTCCTCCGCCGCCGCGAAATCCGCCGCGTCCCGTTTGTCTCCCCCCGCGTGCAGGGCCAGGATGCGCTGGTTGCGGCTGCCCCGGTAGAGAAGGGTGATGTCCTTCTCCTCGAGGATAAAGCGGCCGTCGACCAGGATGTCGATCAGGGACAGCATCTCATCCGTAAAACGAGTATGCTTTGCCCCTCCGCCCAGCAGGTCCTTTTCATAGGTATAGCCCGTATAGCACCAGACGCTCTTGTTGGGGTAGATCTTTTTTACCTTTCTCAGAAGTCCGGTCAGGGCCTCCTGGTTCTCCGGCTCAAAGGGCTCTCCGCCCAGGATCGTGAGCCCCTCGATGTAATCGGGCAGGAGCATGCCCAGGATCCCCTCCTCCGTCTCCGTCGTAAAGGGCCGGCCGAAATTGAAATCCCAGGTCTCGGGATTAAAACATCCCGGGCAGGCGTTGCGGCAGCCGGAGACAAAGAGGCTGACCCTCACCCCGGGTCCGTTTGCGATATCATATTCCTTGATCTCAGCGTAATTCATTGGCTTATCCTTCTGTAAGTAAAACTATCTCGCTGTAAGTAAAACTCATGTATTTTTGAAAAAACGCGGGCTTCTGCTCAAATCGGGGGTGACGCGGGCATCACGGCGCCTGCGGCACAAAGACCATGTCGCGGTCTATGACGGTGTCCTCGGTCAGGAGGCTCCCGTCCTCCGCCGTCCAGCTGCCGATCTCCCCGTATTTGCTCCGGAAGCTCCCGTAGAGGTACTCCCCGTATTTCTCGACAGGAACAAAGCCGATCCGGTCCCCGCGGCGCACATAGATATCCATGTCTGAAAAACCGTAGCGGAGCGTGACCCTGCAGAAAGCCTGCGGATCAGCGGTGTAGTCCTGTAAAAATGCCATGCGGCCCTGCAGCCAGCTGCGCAGGGACAGGGCGCTTTCCATATATTCATTGTCCTCGTGCCAGACATGGCAGTCCATGGCGGCTGATGTCTCCAGGCGGGCAGACAGGACGTCAAAGCCCTCCAGCCACTTCTCCAGGGCGGGGCAGAACTCCTCTTTAAAGATCCTGTCCACAGCCTCCGAAAAAACGGGGAAGCTCTCCAGCTGTGTGAGCCAGCCCTCTCTGTGGTCGCGCAGCCACATGCTGCGCTGCATCACATTGGGCAGGCGGCCCAGGCCGGTCGCCCCCATGGAGAGGTCAAAGTCCCAGACCGGCCCGCAGTAGAGCAGGGGGTCATCCGCGTCCTTGTAGACAAAAAAGCTGAAGCTCTCCACGTCCCACTGGGCCATGAAGTCCTGCATGATATACATCTTTGCCCAGGAATCCAGGTCCATGTATTCCTGCCAGGACTTACCGGTCCGCGGATCCCTGCCGTCTTCACTGTAGAAGGCTCTCTCAGCCGCCCGCACATAGGCGGCGATATATTTTTCCTCCTTCAGGGGGATGGCCTCAGGATACTTGACGACAAAGTGGTGCCTGTCGGTGGAAAACCAGTAGGTCTCGTCCTCATACCTGCCGTCCATCTCCAGCAGGTAGCCCCCCGTGATATTGTCGGGCACAGGCTCCTGGGCGGATGCGTGGATCTCCAGGCCGTCCTCATCGACCAGGTCGACGGTCTCGCTTGCAGCCTCCCCGGACGCGCCGGAGTCGGTTTTCGTGGCAGATCCGGATGGTTCGGTTCCGCCTGCAACCGTGGCAGATCCGGACTGTTCGTTTCCGTCTGCATCCGTGGCAGATCCGGTTTTTCCGGTTCCGTCTCCGGCTGATGCAGACCCGGTCTGTTTTTCACTGGCTGCCGCCAGGGCCTCCCGGTTCCTTGCCTCCAGATCATGGATGTGGACACTGCCGCCCCTGGCGTTGGGCCGCTGGGCCAGCAGGTAGAGGCCGTTATAGGTCCCGTTAAAATAGACGTTGACAAAGACCGATTCCGGCGAGGAGGGCATGCCCGCCATACCGGCCAGGTCATAGACCGCCTTGTTGCGCAGGTTGGAGGCGTCCGAGTGGTTGGCGACCAGGGCAAATTTCTCCGAGGACTCCATGCCCAGGACATTGCGGGCGCTGGCCAGATTCAGGCTGTACTGCTTTTTGTCCTCCTTCCAGCTGCTGTTGCCCCTGCCGTGGATCCGGCACCTGCCGGAGGCGTCTTTGATCCCGGCCTCGGTGTAAAAGACATAGCGGCCCTCCTCCCGGACAGTCTTATCCGCATTGACCGCGTCCATGCTGCCGGAAGCCGTATCCAGATAAAGGGTGGGGACGGAGCCGGGCTCCGCCCGGTAGATCAGAAGCTCCGCCTCCTCCAGGATCTCTCCCTTCCGGTCCCTGAGGCTGACTCGCCAGAGGGATCCGTTTTTCAGGTCCGACGCGCGAAACAGGTCTCCGTTATGAAAGGACAGGATGCCGGGAGACTCTGCCGGATCTTTCCCGGTGTCATCCCCGCCGGCCGGATCCGCTGCGATCCCGTCTGCAGTTCCGTCCCCGGTCCGGCCCTCTGCTCCCGCCTTTTCCTCTTCGTCCAGGCTTTCCAGGTCCATGCGGTCAAAATAGCTGAAGCACACATAGGCCCGGTCGGACAGGTCCGCGGGCAGGTAGGCGACCCACCTGGTCTCCCTGCGGCGGATCAGGCGGACCTCCTCTGAAACCGGAGGCAGGTCCGCCTGCTGTCCGGCTGTTCCCGCTGCGGCTGCAGCTTTTCCGGCAGAAGCGGCCTGATCCTCTTGTCCGCCGGCGTCTTCGGCAGGCGCGGCCATTTCCTTTTGTCCGCCGGCGTCTTCGGCAGACGCGCTCTGATCCGGCTGCCCGCCGGCCGCCTCCGCCTCAGATGTGCCCTGCGACGGCTCTCCGTCCTCTTTTGCGGCTGACGCGCCGGTCCCGGCGCTCCCCGGGATCTTGCCGCTGCTTCCGGCCCCGCCGGAAAAAACAAGGGTCTCAAACAATGAATGGTCTCTGCGGAAGGCGAGGGCCTCATTTTCCCTCTCCCGGCTCGTCAGAATATTTTCCAGCAGCAGAATCGCCGTCAGCAGGACAGTGACCACAGCCAGAATGACCAGAATTCTTTTTCTTCTCATAGATCTCTTCTCATAGATCGGATCTTTTTTCCGGTCAGGCGGGATCAGCGTCAGTCAAACAGGATCACAGGCAGCTCGATGCTCTTTCGGGAGCCGTCATCGTTGTCCTTCTGAAAATAGGAAGGAGTCTTCTGTTCCTGCTGGGGGCTGTTGCTTCCGCCCTCCTGGGAGCTGCTGCCGCCGGTACTGGAATTTTCCGGGCTGTCATCGTCCCTGCTGCCGCCGCTGCCGGAATTTTCCTGCTGGCTGCTGTTTCCATTTCCGGATTGATCCGTCTGATCGCCGCTTTTCCCTGTGCCGGAATCTTCCTCCCGGCCATTGTCACCGTTTCCGTTTCCGGACTGATTCTGCCCGCTGTTTCCGCGGTTCCCGCTGTTGCCGGTCCCGGATTGATCCTGTCTGTTATTTCCTCCATTCCCGCTGTTGCCGGTCCCGGAGCGATCCTGTCCGCTATTACCACCGTTACCGCTGTTGCCGGACTCCCCGCGGTCGTCATCTTCGTCATCATCCCCGGAGGGATTTTCGATCCCCGGTGTGCCGCTGTACTGGCCGTCTGATTCCGACGAGTCCCCGGACTCCCCGAAATCCATGCCGGATCCATCCTCGCCGGACGAATCCTCCCATGACTGGTCTGTATCGGAATCGCCTTCATTTTCTTCTGTCAGATCTGTCTGATCTGCATTGTCTCCCGAAGAAGTTCCCTGGCTGCCGCCAGTCCCGGTCCTGTCTGTATTATTTCCGTTCGCACCGGTCCCGTTCGCGGAGGTTCCGTCCGGATTTGTCCCGCTGCCGTTTGTCCCGGATGCTGTTCCGGCTGGAGCAGAGCTTCCGCTCCCCGTCCCGGCCTGGGCGCCGCCGGAGGCAGTGCCCGCCCGGTTCTGCTGTGTGCCCGCCTGGTTGACTGCGGATGAGCCGGATGAACCGGTCCCGTTCGCAGCTGCCCCGGACCGGCTGCCGGAGCCGGTTCCAGTCAGATTTCCCTGTGCGCCTGCCGGATTTCCAGAGGGAAGGGAGCCGGCTTTTTCATTCCCGGTCCCGTCCTGCAGATCCTCCCCCGCACTCCCGGCCAGAGGGGTTTCTGTCTCAGAGATAGTAACTGTATTATTTTGGTTCGCGGCCGCCGTCTTGTTGCGGATCATCCGGCCCAGGACCAGGACCACCAGCACAAGGGCCGCAAGTCCCGCCATACCGACCAGGAGGGATCTTTTCAAATCAAACTCTTCAAAATTCATATCGACCTCTTATAGAGAGATGCACCGCGCGGTTATCGCCCCGGATCCTGCCACCCGGCCGGAGCTTTTACAGTACAGTATAGCAAAAAGCAGATGCATTCGCATCCGCTTTTCCATTGTGTTCAGATTTTTGCATTCAGATTTAAGACTCGCTCGCGAGTCTTGCGCGCCGTGAGCCCCGGGATCATCTGACTTCAGTCTCCGCTCCCCGCACTGCGCTGGCCGCTTCCCAGTAATCGTAGAGGGCCCGGCCCAGGTTCTGGTCCTCCTCCGACGATCCGCCCTCGATCATCCTCCAGCAGGTATTGAAGGGGCTGATGCGGAATGTCGAATCATAGTTCCAGATCAAGAAGGAGGTCCTCACATTGATCTCGAAGGCTTCATCCAGTTCATAGGGAAGGATGCCCCCGATCCTGACGTAGTACATCCCCTTTTCGTCATCGTAGCCGGTCTGCAAGGTCTTATCCGAATCGATCAGCTGGGCATGGTGGCCCCAGACAGACCAGTCTCCCAGCGCACCCTGCACCTTATAATAACAGACCAGGGAAATGCCGTCGCTCATGTCCAGTCCGATCTCCCTGATATAGGCCCCGGGCTTCTCCCCTGTTTCGTCCGACTGATAGGCATACTGGCTCAGGTCCGGGTCGGCTCCTCCTGCCAAAGGACTGGAAGGCCCGGCAAAGATCCCGTCATTGGCGGGGCGGTCCGTGTTGTAGCCCTCATGGATCTGGGCACAGGCTCCGAGATTGAGCATGGCCAGAAGAAGGTTCTTTTCATTGTCCGCATAGCCGCTGCTCCGCAGGATCCTGTCCGCGTAGCCGCGCACAGTGCAGGTCCTGGCTGTGCCCGCCTGCCCGTCGACGACCATGTGGATGCCCACATCATCCGTCATCTGGGTGAGGGCAAGAGGAAGTTCAAAGACCAGGACTTCGATCGGCTGTCCGTCCGCGTCCGCGATCCGGCCTGATCCGGCGTCCGCGACATACTCCTGGACCGTTTTGCCGGCACAGGAAAATTCCAGATAATCATCGTTTTCCACGGTGCTGTCCGCCTGGACAAAGACATTTACGCCGATCCTGTCCGTCACGGACAGGCTCATTCCCTTGAGGGCGGCCCTGCGGTCCACGTCCTGGGCGGAAGGATCGTCCTGTCCCGCCGGGTCGGCCGGCATGGCCGCGGGATCCTTCCCGCTGTCTGTGCTGCCGGAATCGGCCGGTCCGCCGGAGTTTCCTGCCTGCGAATCCTGACCTGCCTCCTCAGACGCTGCCGCCCGCGAGACTTCTGCAGCCTCTTCTGCCGCGGCTGCCTGTGGAAGGGCAGTGATTTCTTCGGTCACAGCTGCTGCCGGATCCTCAATGCTTCCCTCGAACGCTGCCGCCTGAGGGGCCGCGATTCTCTCTTCGGGCGCGGCTGCCTGCGGATCCGCCATGTTTTCTTCGGGCACATCCGCCTGAGGGGCCGTCATGTTTTCTTCTGTCGCAGCTCCCTGCGGATCCGCGATGCTTTCTTCGGACGCAGCAGTCTGCGGATCAGAACCTGCTGCCGGGAGCTCCATGGCTGCTTCCGCGGGATCTGTTCCCGCCGCCGGATCATCCGAAGTCTCTTCCATGATCTCCGGGTTCTCTGCTGTTTCCGGTACTTCTATGACTTCCGGCACTTCCACAGCCTCCGGCATATCCGGATTTTCCGGTGCTTCCCCGGCCTCCGGAATCTCTGCGTATTCCAGCCCCTCTTCGAACTCCGGCGCCTCGCCGGCTTCCGGTGCTGACAGGTCGTCCGCGGCTTCTGCGGCCGGATCAGGCATAGCATCAAAGCCAGGGTCCTGGCTTTCGTCAGGAGTCCATGGATCCCCCTCCCCGGCAGGAGACGTATACTCAGGAGCATATTCAGCAAATTCATAGGAAGCTGACGGATCCTCCGCCGGCTCTTCCTGTCCCGCCGCGGCATCCAGGGCGTCTTCCGCAGGCACATTCTGTTCTGCTTCCGACGCGTAGACCCCCTCCAGTCCGAGGGCATCCAGGGCCTGGTCCACCCAGTCCATCAGAGGACCGGCAGGGCTCTCTTCCGCAGCTGCAGCCTCTGTGGCAGCCGCAGGGCTGGCCGGCTCCACGGACGCCTGCGTCTGCAGGGCGGGATCCGTCTCCGGCACTGCTGTTCCATAGGCGGCAGGCTCCGCAGCTGTTTCCGTCTGCAGGACAGGATCCGTCTCCGAAACCGGTTTGCTCCCGGCAGGCTCTTCTGCAGGCCCGGCCTGCGGCAGGGCCTCCGCCTCCGGGGGCAGGGCTTCCGCCTCCTCCTGTGAAAGGGCATCAGAAAAAGCGCCGGTGCCGCCGGCGTATGAAGATTCCTGTTCAGCCCCTGTATCTGCAGCTGCTGCGCCAGCGGGCATTGCCGACAGGATCAGAAAAACTGTCAGCATCCACGCAGCAGCGCGTTTCCACTTAAACATTACCTTGTCTCCTGAACCATTTCTGGTCCGCGGTGATGGGACAAAAAGCGCATACTGACGAAAACTGCTCCCGTTCGTATGCGCCAAACAATCAAATCCTTATTTTTCGCAAAAGTCTGTCAATTATTCTGTTTTACGAAAAGACAAGCCTCACCTTACCATGTTTTTCCGTAAAAACTCAGCATCTCAAAACACAAACAAAAGCTGTAAGCCGCTGCCGGAGCCCTGATCAGACTGGAAAACCGCCTGTAGCGCATGTAGTAGCCGCAAACCGCTTTTTCTCATACATTTTGATTATAGAGTACAATTGCAGGCATGTCAAAC
>CAMNFJ010000108.1:0-10752 GCA_946536955.1 uncultured Lachnospiraceae bacterium | reverse complement strand
GCGGCGCCATGGGTGAGACCTGTGTCATCGCGATCCTGATCGGCGCGATCTTCCTCATCGCGAAGAATATCATCTCCCCGATCATCCCGGTCTGCTTTGTCGGCACAGTCTTCATCTTTGCCTTCCTGTACTACGCCATCAGCGGCAGCGCACCCGGCGGACTGTCTCCCCTGTACATGGCATGCTTCCATGTCTGTGCCGGCGGCGTGATGTTCGGCGCTGTCTTCTGCGCGACCGACTATGTCACTTCCCCGATCATGACGATGGGCAAGGTCATGTTCGGTATCGGCTGCGGACTGGTCACCATGATCATCCGCCTGTTCTGCTCCTACCCTGAAGGTGTCTCCTTCGCGATCCTGTTCATGAACATCATGACTCCGCTGCTGGACAACATCGCTCAGGATCGTTTCTACGGGATCAGCAAGCGCAAAAAGGAAGCAGCCAAAGCGGCAGAGAAAAAAGCATAAGGAGGGTGTGAAATGAATAAGTCTAAAGAAAGCTTCGCAGCACCCGTCGCGGTGCTCAGCATCATCTGCCTTGTGGTATCACTCGCTCTGGCCTTCACGTTCAAGGTCGCTGATCCGATCATTCAGAGAAATACAAAGGCAGCTGCTGACGCGGCCAGAAAACAGCTCCTGACCGAAGCAGATGATTTCCAGCTGGAAGAGGGCGTGGAGTTCCAGACTTCCGAAGATGGAAAGGCTGTGGTCCAGGAGGTCTATTCCGCAACAAACGGCGCCGGCTATGTCATGACAGTCGAGACCAAGTCCTTCGGCGGCGCTCTGACCATGATGGTCGGTCTTGACGGCGAAGGCTCCATCACCGGTGTCACGGTGACCGAGCACGCGGATACTCCCGGTGTCGGTACCAAGGACCAGGATCCCGCTTATCTCGCTCAGTACAGCGGCCTGACCGCCCTGACCAGTGCCGGCAATATCAAGAAGGAAGCTGCCCAGCTTGCATCCGGCGGCACCTTTGAGTTCATCTCCGGCGCGTCTGTTTCCGGACAGGCGATCCACTCCGGTGTGGCTGCAGCTCTGAGTCAATTTGCAGCGATGGGAGGTGCACAGTAATGGAAAAAAAGAATAAACTTGCGATCCTGGCCAACGGCCTGATCAAAGAGAACCCGGTGCTGGTGCTTGTCATCGGTACCTGCCCGACACTGGCGACGTCCACATCCGTCACCAATGGCTTCGGCATGGGCCTGTCCGCCATGGCGGTTCTGGTCTGCTCCAATATCGTTATTTCTCTTCTGAGAAAGATCATTCCCGACAGCGTGCGTATCCCCTGCTACATCACGGTCATCGCAGGCTTCGTCACGATCGTCCAGCTGGTCGTCAAGGCTTTCGCCCCGGCCCTGGACAAGTCCCTGGGCCTCTACCTGCCCCTGATCGTCGTTAACTGCATCATTCTCGGCCGCGCCGAGATGTTCGCGAACAAGAACGGAATCATCGATTCCGCTCTCGACGGCATCGGCATGGGCCTGGGCTTCACCCTGACCCTGGTCGTCATGGGCTCCATCCGCGAGCTCCTGGGCTCCGGCACATGGTGCGGCATCCCGGTCCTCTCCAGGATCATGCCCGGCATGAGCATCATGACCCTCGTTCCCGGCGGTTTCTTTGTCTACGCGATCGTCATGGCCTTTGTCCATTACATCACGACTGACAAGAGCAAGATCAAGGACGGCTTCGGCTGCGACGGCTGCGCAAGCGCAGACGAGTGCGGCGACGGCGGTACCTGCGTAAAAGGGGAGGTGGCTTAATCCATGGCTAAATATGTAATCATCATTATCAGCATGGTCCTCGTCAACAACTACCCCCTGGCGCAGTTCCTGGGCATCTGCCCCTTCCTGGGCGTTTCCAAGGACATGGACAGCGCCACGGGCATGGGCATTGCCGTTACCTTCGTCATGGTTCTGGCGACTGCCGTCACATGGCCCATCCAGCAGCTGCTGGACAGCAGAGGCATCGGCTATCTGCAGACCGTTGTCTTCATCCTCGTCATCGCCGCACTCGTGCAGCTGATCGAGATGTTCATGAAGAAAAACATGGTCGGTCTGTATAAGTCTCTGGGTATCTACCTTCCTCTGATCACTACCAACTGCGCCGTCCTCGGTGTCTGCATCAGCAACATCGACAGCGGTTACAACTATCCCCAGTCCCTCTTCAATGCGTTCGGCGCAGGCCTCGGCTTCCTCTTCGCGATGATCATCATGGCAGGCGTCCGTTCCAAGCTCGTGGACCAGAGCCGTATCCCCAAGTCCTTCCAGGGCGTCCCGATCATTCTGATCACTGCGGCCATCATGTCCCTGAGCTTCATGGGATTCGGCGGAATGTTCTCGTAAGGAAGGAGGGTAAGTAATGAGTCAGATCATTATCCCGGTCGTACTGGTCGTTGTAGTCGGCCTGATCGCTTCCATCATCCTTGCGTATGCCTCCAGGGTCTTTTATGTACAGGAGGATGAGAGATTCCTCGCCCTGCGTGCAGAGCTCCCCGGCGCCAACTGCGGCGGCTGCGGCTATGCGGGCTGCGATGACTATGCCCACGCCCTGACGGATGATCCCGACGGCGTTCCCTGCACCAAGTGCGCGGTCGGCGGACCTGCCTGCGCGGAAAAGCTCGCCGGCATCCTCGGCAAGAGCGCTGACGGCATGGAGAAGGAAGTTGCCTTTGTCATGTGCAACGGCACGACCAATAATGCAAAGAAACTGTATGAGTATTCGGACATCCCGACCTGTAAGGCTGCCAAGCAGCTCTTCGGCGGCTCCAAGGCCTGCCCCAATGGATGTCTGGGACTGGGCGACTGCGAAGCGGCCTGCGAATTTGACGCGATCCACGTCCGTGACGGCGTCGCTGTCGTAAACCGCGACAAGTGCACCAGCTGCGGCGCCTGCGTCAGGGCCTGCCCCAACAAGCTGATCAAGATCGTTCCCGAGGCCAAGGCCAAGATCAACGTCCGCTGCCACAACACCCAGAAGGGTGCCGACGCCCGCAAGGCCTGCGATGCAGCCTGCATCGGCTGCGGCATGTGCGAGAGGACCTGTAAGTTCGACGCCATCCACGTCGAAAACAACCTCGCCTCCGTCGATCCCGAGAAGTGCAAGAAGTGCGGCATGTGCGTCGTGAAGTGCCCTACCGGCGCGATCCAGGACCTGCTCCACAGCGCTCAGCAGCTTGAGAAGATCAAAGCCAGTGTCAAGGCTATGGAAGCCAAGGAAGCTGAGAAAAAGAAACAGGCAGCTCTTGCGGCCGCTGAGGCCAAGAAGGCTGCAGCTGCAGCAGAAGCAAAGGCCTGATCGCTTGATCGCGGTCCTGTGTTTCTGTAGAGCCGTATAGCTTTAGAAAATGCAGAATTTAAAAGCCACCCGCACCGCCTGAAAAGGCGGCGCGGGTGGCTTTTCGCCATATGTAAAAATTTGCGGGGGAGGGACGGGCCTCAGCGGACCCATCCTTTGGACATGAGAGCTCTTCGCACGGAGGTACTAAGGCTCGCGTCTGCTCCGGGCGGGCAATGTCCGAACTCGCATCCCGTGTTGAAGACACGGTCTGCTCAAACATGCGGACAACAATTTCCCGGCTGTGAGAGCCGGGAAATTGACCCTCCCTCCCGCAGCCGCTTCGCCAAGTACCTCCAGCGCTCATCACATCATGTCCGCCAGGATGGGTCCGCTTTCGGCCCTGTTACCCGCTCCCCCGAAAATCCTTTCATCATACGCATTATACGTTGAGCTTCTTTCCGGAATCTTTTTCCGGAATGTATAACAAGCGGACGGGTGTGCTGGAGGGACAGACACCAGGCATAAAAAATGACCAGGCACTGTGTCGTACTGCTGTGACACATGCCTGGTCATTTGCCATATGGTCTTTTCTCGTATAGTCATGCATGGGCTTGTGCCCTGGCTCGAAGGGCCGGCGCCTGATATTTCCTCTTTGCAGGGGGTGGCGCAGACAGGGCCGGGCGTGTGCACATCCTGGCGGTCATGCTTGCGATGAGCACTTAGATGCACTTGATGGGACATCGCGAAGCCGGGAGGGTTAAATGCCCGGCTCTCACAGCCGGGCATTTATTGTACGTCTGTTTGAGCATTTCGTTCCTTCAAAACGAAATGCGAGTTCGGACATTGCCCTCCCGGCGAGCGATTCGCATCTTAGTGCATCTGTGCGAAGAGGAGCAATGACCAAAGGATGTGTGCATGGACGGCCCGTCCCTTACCCTGCACTCGCCTCACAAAAAGAGCTTTGCCGGTATGCGGTCAAGCAGGATCACGGCCCCGATCCCGACGATGATGCCGGCGATCATGCCGGAGATGATCAGGACCGGCATGTAATGGATCAGCTGCAGGCCGGAGACGGCCGCCATGGCGACGAAGAGCTGGCCCAGGTTGTGAAAGACGCCGCCCGCCATGCTGATACCCAGAACGGAGAACAGATTCGTTTTTTTCAGGAGCCACATGGCCAGAAAGCTGACGATGCAGCCCGAGAGGGAGTAGAGGGCGGCGAAGAGGCCGGTGAAGAGGAGGCCTGCCAGGGCGACGCGGATCAGGTTGGCGGCGGCCGCGTAGCGGGCGTCCAGACGGTAGAGGATGATCAGGGGGACCAGGTTGGCCAGCCCCAGCTTGATGCCGGGGATCCCGGCATTGAAGGGCACGAGGGCCTCTACATAGGAAAAGATCAGGGCCAGGGCGGCGAGGAGGCCGGTCAGGGCCACGCGCCGGGCTGTACTCTGGGGGGAAGCCGGGGGCTTCTGCCCGCTCTTATTTGACAACGGCGTCGATCCCGTCATCCGGATCACCTCCTTTCCCCTTGTTGAGGATCTCTACGGTCACTCTGTTGGGCAGACAGACGATGGTCTCACCGGCCTGCGTGATCTCGCCTGTATGGACGCAGACCTGGTTTTTACAATCGGAATGGGCCATGCTGACCCTGCCTTCCCGGATCTGCACCAGGTTGCTGTGTCCGTCCCCGCTGACTTCGATCTCTGCGTCCTTATTCAGGGGGTAGATGCCGAATTCCCGGCCTCCGCGGGTGATCCTGACACTTTCGGCAGGGCCGGCGGGCTGCAGGAGCGGCGCGGCCGCGATCAGGGCGGCGAGGGCTATAAAAAAGAAGAAGAGGACCAGGTCCGCTTTGCGCAATACTTTCCACATAATGATCAGTTTCCCGATAATGATTTTCACGATAAGGATTTTCGCTTTTGAACCGCTTTTCATCCGCGGGCGGGGCATGCTATACTTTGATAGTGATGCAGGCCCTGCGGGGCTGTGAGCAGTTACGATTATAGCAAAGAATGGTTTTTTTATACAGATAAAAGTGAGAGAGGGACTATGTATTATCAGTTTGACAGCCGGATGAATCTGCCGGCCCTGCTCTTTGATGACGACAGGATCGTTGTGAGCGGGAAGGAATATCTCTACGAGGGCATGGAGGACATCAGGATCACGAGGACGCCTCTGCTTGCGACCTACGGGATCATGGAGCTCACGATCGATGGGAAATCTGTCCCTGTCCCCTTTGCCAAGGGTGACCTGCACAGGCTGCGGACAGCTGTCCAGGAGGTCCAGCATATCCTTCATGTTCTGCAGGCCCGCCGCAGCGAGAGAGCGGCGGAAACCGCAGGCTCCGTGAGGGGCGGAGAAGGGCCGGAGACGGGCGCTTCGGGCGCGGGCGGCCCGGAGACAGGGAAGACCCGTGCGGCAGGGACAGCGCGGGAAGAGGCAGCACAGGCAGAGACCACGCGGGAAGAGACCGCGCAGGAGATGAGGAATGCTGCGGAGACGGCGGCAGGAGATCCGGCACAGGAAAAGAGAGAAGGGGCCGGGACCGGCGAAGGCAGAGACCGGCCGGTGATGGATCCCTATGAAGAGATGAAGAAGCTCAAGGAGCTCCTGGACCTGGATATCATCACCAGGGAGGAGTTTGACAAAAAGAAGACGGAGCTTCTGGATCTGTAATAAAGTCCTCGATTCCGCAGGGGCGCTGCCGGGCCCGGAAGGGTGGATCCGCGTCAAAGCCGTGTTGATCGTCCCCGAAGGCCGGCGGCGGGACATGCCGGGGGTCACTATGTGCAGGCCTGCGACGGGAGGAGCGCTGCAGGGAGTCAGGAAGAGAAGGCCGGCGTGGGGACATGGCGGGATCAATATGTGGAGTTTTGCGGCGGGAGGAGCACTGCAGGGAGTCAGGAAGAGAAGGCCTGCGGCGGGGTTCCGGGGCGGTAAATTTATCCGTGATATCGGTTAAATATATACGGATAAAAATTTTTAAAAAAATTAAAAAAAAGGCTTGCATTATTGGAGAGGGTCTTATATAATCTCATTTGTTGGCGGCAAGCAAACAAACAAAAAGCACTAAGCCAACTGAATGGAACCGTAGCTCAGCTGGGATGAGCGTCCGCTTGACGTGCGGGAGGTCATGGGTTCGAGCCCCGTCGGTTCCACTTTCCGAAGATGTGAGAGCTTCACGGAATCGGAGTTTTACAAATTTCATATTTGTGCGCAGGAGTGGCGGAATGGCAGACGCGCAGGCTTCAGGTGCCTGTTATGGCAACATAGTGTGGGTTCAAGTCCCATCTCCTGCATCTTCCTTTTTGGAAGTGCATGCGGAAGTGTCGGAATTGGCAGACGAGCAAGACTAAGGATCTTGTGCTGGTTACAGCGTGTGGGTTCAAGTCCCATCTTCCGCACGAAGAAGGGGAATCGCGAGATTCCCTTTTTTCTATCACAGATATGTGTAAAGCACTGTGCAGCAAGAGAGCACAGCAATAGAAAAGGAACGGTAGCTCAGCTGGGATGAGCGTTCGCCTCACACGCGAGAGGTCACGGGTTCGAGCCCCGTCCGTTCCACGATCCTAGCATGCCGCAGGTTGATAGATATCCTGCGGCATGTTTCTTTGCGCATATTATGAATGACAGGGGCTGCATCCCTCTGTCCGGAAAGAGCCGCGGAATTGTAAAAGCCTTGTTATTTTAAAAAAAGTTTACATTTTTCTTTCCTGTCAAAAAAGGATTGGGCTTTTGAGGACAGAATATTATAAGTGCCGAAAGTTATAAAGCTGACAACCAGGGGCGGCCGGATGTCCGGGCGCGAGTCTGCAGGAGGGTGCTTATGACGATCAGGGAAGAGCTTGAGATCAGAGAAAAGGAGATTCTTGCGCCCTGGGCCTGCCTGTCCATGGAGTCCAGGGGCAGGGAGAGGGAGGAGGTCCCGTGTGACATCCGGCCGGCTTTTCAGCGCGACCGGGACAGGATCCTCCACTGTAAATCCTTCAGGAGACTCAGGGAGAAGACCCAGGTCTTTCTGTCTCCCAAGGGGGATCACTACAGGACCCGGCTGACCCACACTCTGGAGGTCTCCCAGAACGCCAGGACCATTGCCAAGGCCCTGCGCCTGAATGAGGACCTGGTGGAGGCGATCGCCCTGGGGCATGACCTTGGCCATACGCCCTTTGGACATGCCGGGGAGCGGGCTCTCAACCGGGTGTGCCCTCTGGGTTTCAGTCACACGAAGCAGAGTGTCCGCATCGTGGAAAGGCTGGAGCGGAACGGGAGGGGCCTGAACCTGTGCTGGGAGGTGCGGGACGGGATCCTCAACCACCAGACCAGCGGCACGCCCGCCACTCTGGAGGGTCAGGTGGTCCGCCTGTCCGACAAGATCGCCTATTTTCACCACGACATGGACGACGCCATGCGGGCGGGGGTCCTGACCGAGGCCGATGTCCCGAAAGAGATCACGGAGGTGGTCGGGAGGACGACCGGTGAGCGCCTGGACACTTTTATCCACGACCTGATCCGGACCAGCCAGAACAGACCGCAGATCGTCATGTCCCCTCCTGTGGCCCAGGCCATGAAGGATATGCGGGCCTTTATGTTCCGCAGGGTCTATACGGACCGCGTGGTCAAAGCGGAGGAGGAAAAGGCCGAGAAGCTGGTCGAGGTCCTCTACGGCTATTACCTCGACCACACGGATGAGCTTCCGGAGCTTTTCCGGGGCATGATCGTGGATGAAAAGACAAGGTACAGGGCTGTGTGCGACTATATCAGTTCCATGTCGGACCGGTTCGCCATCACCAGGTACGGGGACCTCTTCGTCCCCAGGGTATGGTCAGTGCTCTGAGCCTGCGGAAAGGGTCTGGCCGGTGCCATGACACCGCGGAAAGGGCCCGGCGGTGTCCTGAGCCCGCGTCCGTTCCTGCCGCTGAAAAATGCAGTCAAGAGCACAGGAGCCGGCAGCAGGGACAGCAGCAAGCAGGGGAAGGAGGGGTTCCGGATGTATTATCCTCAGGAGGTGCTGGACGAGGTCCTCGCCAATACGGACATCGTGGACGTCGTCTCCGCCCATGTTCATCTGAAAAAACAGGGAAAGGATTATGTGGGGCTCTGCCCCTTTCACAATGAGAAGACCCCTTCCTTCAATGTGATCCCCGGCAAAAACATGTACTACTGCTTTGGCTGCGGGGCGGGCGGGAACGCCATCACATTTCTGATGAAATACAATAACAGCAGCTTCCAGGAGGCCCTGCAGGAGCTTGCGGACCGGGCGCAGATCGTGCTTCCGGCCCCGAATATGAGCGAGGAGACCAGAAAGCGGGAGAAGCACAGGCAGGACCTGCTGGCCATCAACAAGGAGACGGCGGTCTACTATTACAAAATGCTCCGGTCCAGAAGAGGCGAGCGCGGCATGAAGTATTTCAGGGACAGAAATCTTTCGCCTGAGACCATGCAGGCCTTCGGGCTGGGTTTCGCGGACGGCGCCAGGAGCGACCTGACGGCCCATCTGAGGCAGAAGGGCTTTTCCGACGACCTGATCCTGGAGTCGGATGTGGCCCTCTTCAATGAAAAGCAGGGCCTGCACGACAGGTTCTGGAACCGGGTCATGTTCCCCATCCAGGATGTCCGGGGCCGGGTGATCGGTTTCGGCGGCCGGGTCCTGGGGGACGGCAAGCCCAAATACATCAATTCGTCGGACACGCAGATCTTTGACAAGGGCAGAAACCTCTATGCCCTGAACCTGGCCCGCAGGAGCCGCAGGGATTATCTGATCCTCTGTGAGGGCTACATGGATGTCATCGCCATGCACCAGGCGGGCTTTCCGGAGGCGGTCGCCTCCCTGGGGACGGCCTTTACGCCCGGCCAGGCGGCCCTCCTGCGTCGCTATACAAAGAAGGTCCTGCTGGCCTATGACAGCGACGGGGCAGGCGTGCGCGCGGCCCTGCGCAACATAGGGATCCTGCGCAGGGGAGGGCTGGAATCCGCGGTCATCGACCTCAGGCCCCACAAGGACCCGGATGAATTTATCAAGACAGAGGGCAGGGAGGCCTTTCAGGCCAGGATCGACAAGGCCGAGAACAGCTTTTTCTATGAGCTGAGGATCCTGTCACAGTCCTATAAGATGGAGGATCCCGCGTCCCGGACAGCCTTTCACAGGGAGATCGCCAAAAAGCTCTGCGCCTTTTCCGATGAGATTGAAAGAGAAAACTACATCACTGCGGCCGCGGAGAAATATTTTATCAAGACCGACAGCCTGCGGCGCCTGGTTGCCCAGTACGGGCAGACGACCGGCTACGGGGATGAGGAGACTCAGGCCCGCCGCGACGGACCGCGGGGCTACGGAGGCAATGGCCTGCGGACCGACCGCAGGCAGGGCTCCGGATACGGAAATACTCAGAGACCGGGCAGGACCGGAACCGCTGCCCCTCAGGCGGGGCAGACCGGGTCGGGAGAGCCGGCGGACCGTCGGGATCCCCGCCGCGGAGGCGGACAAGAGGCCGGACAGAGGACGGGGCAAAGAACCGGAATCAGGAAGGGACCTGAAAGCGGACAGACCGGCCGCGGGGCAGGCGGGGACTTTCCGGGGATGCCTGGACAAAGTGCCCGCGTATCACGGGCCAGGGCCGCTCTTCTGGACAAGCAGCGGATGCTGATGACCATCCTGGTGGAGAACCCGGCCCTCTTTTCGGGAGTGAAGGCCTGGATCAGCCCGGAGGATTTCGAGGGAGACATCTTCCGAAGGGCCGCGGCTGTCCTGTGGGACCAGATGGACCACAGGTCTGGAGATCCGGACGGCCGGGCAGGCGCTGCCGCAGCGGTCATATCCTCCTTTGAGACCCCGGAGGACCAGGAGGCTGCCGCCGCCATGTTCAATACCCATGTTCCCGCTGAGGGAGAGGGCGGTGACCCTTCCCCGGCGGATACCGCCAGAACGGTGCGCGAACTGATGATCTCAGTCAAGGAGGCTGCCGTGGAGAGAATGTCCGGAGAGGACGGAGGAAGCGCCGCCCCCCTGCAGGACATGCTGGCTGCCAAAAAGCAGCTGCAGACCATGAGGTCTGCTAAATTCAAACTGTAAATATTTTTATGACCGGAGGAAGTGCATACATGAGCGTACAGCAATTCGCCGATGACAAGGCCAGAGAGGAATTCAAAAAGAAACTCGATGATCTGATCGAAAAGGGAAAAAACAAAAAGAACGTACTGGAGTATCAGGAGATTACGGAGACCTTCCATAATCTGAAGCTGGACGAGGAACAGTATGACCTGATCATGCAGATCCTGGAAAAGAATGATATCGATATCATCCGCACGCAGGAGGAAGAGGAAGTCCCCGAGCAGGAACTGGCGGACATCGAGGAGGAAAGCGTAGAAGAGCCTGATCTGGACAGCATTGACCTGACTGTCCCCGACAGCGTCAACATCGAGGACCCTGTGCGCATGTATCTCAAGGAGATCGGCAAGGTCCCGCTGCTGACGGCCGAGGAGG
>CAMNFJ010000107.1:0-10775 GCA_946536955.1 uncultured Lachnospiraceae bacterium | reverse complement strand
TGCCCATGGCGCGGGCTGTGTCGGCGACGTAGCGCTCGAGCTTGCCGATGGAGACAGCGTCTCCCTTGATGCCGCGCACACAGACGCCTTCACACTGGGACTCCTGAGGGCAGACACGTCCGCAGACTGCGGGCAGGGCGGAGGACTGGCTGATCACATCATAGGCGCCCTTGACATCGCTCTCCTTGACCTTCTGGATGAAGCCGGGGATATCGATGGATACGGGACATCCTTCTACACAGCGGGGGTTTTTGCAATTGAGGCATCTTGCCGCCTCTGCCTCGGCCTCTTCCTTGTTGTAGCCCAGGCATACTTCGTTAAAATTCGTGGCACGGACCTTGGGATCCTGCTCGCGAACAGGGATTTTGACCATCATATTTGCTGCCATAATCTTTTCCTTCCTTGTTATTGAAGCTGTTGGCTGTTCGCTTTAGCTGTCAGCTTTTGGCTTTAAACCGTCAGGTATCTGCTTTTCACAGCTGTCAGCCGCAGTTGCCGCATCCGCCGTGGTGGGTGTCGCCTTCTTTGGCCTTCAGGAACAGGCGGCCCTCCTCGGTCGCGTAGAGGCGGCTGCGCTGCATGGCCTGGTCGAAGTCTACAAGGTGGCCGTCGAACTCGGGGCCGTCGACGCAGGCGAACATGACCTTGTCGCCGACCATGAGGCGGCAGGCGCCGCACATACCGGTGCCGTCGACCATGATGGGGTTCATGCTGACGATGGTCTCGATGCCCAGCTTCTTTGTCAGCAGACATACGAATTTCATCATGATCATGGGGCCGATCGCGACGACGCGGTCAAAGCGCATGCCGTCGTCATAGAGCTTCTGAAGGGCCACGGTGACGTTGCCGTTGATGCCGTAGGAACCGTCGTCCGTGCAGATATGGAGATTGGAGACAGCGCGCATCTCATCCTCCAGGATGATGATGTCTTTGGTCTTGGCGCCCTGGATGCAGTCGACGGTCACGCCGTTGTCGTGCAGCCACTTGAGCTGGCAGTAGACGGGTGCTGTGCCGACACCGCCGGCGATGAAGCAGATCTTCATCTTCTTGAGCTCTTCGATGGGCATTTCGGTCAGATCGGAGGGCTTTCCGAGAGGTCCTACCACATCGTGGAAGCAGTCGCCCTCTTCCAGCAGGGACATACGGTGAGATTCGCCGCCGACGACCTGGAAGACGATCTGAACGGTCCCTGCGGCCGCGTCATAGTCGCAGATGGTGAGCGGGATGCGCTCGCCCTCATCGTCGACACGGACGATCAGGAACTGGCCGGGGAGAGCGTTTTTGGCTACTCTGGGAGCTTCAACGTCCATCAGAAAGATGTTGGGGGCCAGATTTTTCTTTTTGAGAATTCTGAACATGTTTTCCTCCTACCTGAATTCAATTGACACAACTTTATGAAGATGGATGCTTCCTCATATACACATACATTATATAATATTCTGAATTAATATTTAGGTATATATTCAAAATATCCACATAAAACATAATAGAGAATACTATAATAAAGACTTTGCACGGGGACATGGAAAATTTGCCAATTCCCGTGAATGTTCCGTCAGGATAAACGGTCCGGAAATGCATTCAGGGGGGCTTTGTGATTTTTTTCTCAAATCCCCGCTAGGTTTAGTTTAATGTGTTCTGACGAAAAGTCAACGATTATATACTGGTCTTTTGGTGATGTTCCTAAAAAAAGTCTGATGCATTTATGCATATGCATAAATGCATCAGACTTTTTGTTATAATCCTTCCCGCTCGAGATATTCCTCAAACTCCGGCAGGCTCATCAGGACCTGTCTGGCCCTGGTGCTGCTCTCCTCACTGACGACGCCGGCTTCCGCCAGCTGGTCCATAATGCGGGCCGCCCGGTTGAAGCCGATCTTGAAGATCCTCTGCAGGAGCCCGATCGAGGCCTTGTTCTTCTCAATGATCTGGCGGCCGGCCTTCGCGAAATACTCATCGCGCATGGCGCTCTCCTTCAAATCGCCTCCGCTGCCTGTGCTTCCGCCGCTGGCTTCGATGTTTTCAATCTGCTGGGCCACTTCCTCATCGTGGACGCCAGTGATGTTGTTGTTCTTGATATATTCAACGACCTCTGTCACCTCCTCGTCGGAGACAAAGGCGCCCTGGATGCGGGCGGGTTTCTGGTAGTTCTGCGGGTAAAAGAGCATATCGCCCCGGCCGATCAGCTTCTCGGCGCCCGCCATATCCAGGATGGTCCTGGAATCCACCTGGCTGGAGACCGCGAAGGCGATCCTGCTGGGCATGTTGGCCTTGATCAGGCCGGTGATGACATCCACGGACGGACGCTGGGTGGCGATGATCAGGTGGATGCCGGCGGCTCGAGCCAGCTGGGCCAGACGGCAGATGGCTCCCTCCACCTCATTTTTTGCCACCATCATGAGGTCGGCCAGCTCGTCCACGATGACGACCAGTCTCGGCATGGGCTCATACTGGAGCTCTCCGTCCTCTCCCCGGTATTTCAGGGCCTGGGCGTTGAAACCGTTGAGGTCTCTCACGCCGGCTGCCGCAAAGAGCTTGTAGCGCTTCTCCATTTCGGCGACGGCCCAGTTGAGGGCGGCGGAGGCCTTTCTGGCATCTGTGACGACGGGGATGATCAGGTGGGGGATCCCCTTGTAGACACTCAGCTCCACGACCTTGGGATCGATCATGAGGAGCTTCACCTTTGCGGGATCTGTCCGGTAGAGGATACTGAGGATGATCGTGTTGATACAGACGGATTTACCGGAACCGGTAGCGCCTGCGATCAGGAGGTGGGGCATACGGGAGATATCGGCGTAGATGGTCTTGCCTCCGATGTCCTTGCCGACCGCGAAGGGGAGTTTCCCCTTGAATTCCCTGAACTCCCTGGTGTCGATCAGCTCGCGCAGGTGGACGGTGGTCTCCGTCTTATTGGGGACCTCTATGCCGACAGCCGATTTGCCCGGGATCGGGGCCTCGATCCGGATATCGGTCGCGGCCAGGCGGAGCTTGATATCATCAGAGAGGTTGACGATCTTGCTGACCTTGATGCCCTTGTCGGGCTTGAGCTCATAGCGGGTGACGGAAGGGCCCTGGCTGACAGCCGTGATCGAGACCTGGACGCCGAAGCTCCGCAGGGTCTCCTGCAGCTTGTAGGCGGTCTCCTGCAGCTCCCGGTCTGTCTCCGGATTGCGACCGCCGCTCCCCTTTTCCAGGAGGTCAAAGGGCGGAGGCCTGTAGCCGGTCCTGCCCCGGCCTTTTTTCTGGGCGGAGGCTGTCCCGGAGGCCGTGGCTTTTTCTGTCTGCCTGTGAACGGCGATGCCCTGCAGGTCCTCATCGGAGGGCTGGTCAGCCGTGGACCGGCCTCCCGCTCCGGAAGCGGAATTTCCATGAGCGGATGCGACGGCAGCGGAAGTTCCTGTAAGAGATGCACCGGAACCGGATGTCCCGGAAGCAGGAACACTTGCGGCCGCAGAAGCGGCGCCGGCACCGGATGCAGAGGCTCCGGCAGCGGAAACATGCCTGATCTCAGCAGTGAAGTCTCCGGACGCAGAATCAGCCCCGGAGTCATAAGCAGAATTTCTGCCGCCAGGAACCGGCTCAGTGCCAAAGGCAGAGGCTCCGGCAGCAGAGGCAGGCCGGGCACCGGGAATAGAATCTGCTGAGACAGACTCAGGCCCGGCACCAGAGGCGTCATCTCCGGCTGTGGCAGGTGTTTTCAGACCATAGGCGGGAACCGCTGTCCCAGGGAAAGCTTCCGGGCCGGAGGATCCGGAGCCTGTCCTCCTGTATACCGGAAGGGCCCCTGCAAGGTCTCCTGCGGGTTCCAGGTTGCTGATCCTGTGGGCTTCATGGGGAACCCTTTCGGAGGAAGGATCCAGGCTCAGGCCGCGGGTCTGGCCTCTTCCGGAACCAGCCGGGGTCCCGTCATAGTGCAGGCTGTCTGTTCCTTCGTAGCGGACATCCGAATGGATGAACCTGGTCCCGTCCGGGTCGGGCACGCTCACGTCCCTGCCGTGCAGGAGCCCGGGGCTCCTCCTTCTCTGTGTGTCGGCGATCGTCAGGGGATCCTTTCCTGGCTCCTCGTGCACAAGGATCTCATGCACATCTCTGGTGGAGGATCCCGCCGGGGCGTTCTTTCTCCGTCTGCCGGCCCCCTGCCGCAGAAGCTCTGCCGCCTTGGAGGGACCGGTCTTTTTCCCCTGTCCGCCGAGGAGGGTCTCCTCCAGATCGAGGGCAGACCTGTCCACCGTGCTTCTCCTGGACCCGGCAGCCTTCTTCTTTCTCTCCTTCTCCGCGTCCTCTCTTCTCAGAATGCGCTCTGTCTCGCGCTCCAGCTCGCGGTTTCTCTCCTCTTCGATCTCTTCAAGCCGCCTCTGGCGGTAGAGCTCCCTGCGCCGGGCCAGTCCCGGCCGGTCCTCGTCCTCATTGCCTCTGATCCAGGTCTGTACAGCAGCTGTCGGCGAGAAGGGGAGAAGGAGGATGACAGCAATGACGCCCAGCCCGAACAGAATCAGCCAGCTTCCCACCATCCGGAAGGCATAGTAGAGAAGCCAGGCGAGACTCCCTCCCAGAAGACCGCCGCCCGCGTGCCGCTCGGCGCAGGTCCGGAAGAAGGACAGCGCGTGAAAGGGAAGGTCCAGGGCGAGGGCCCCTGAGGCATGGAGCCGCAGCTGGCTGCCCGCCTCAAAGACCAGCAGGAGCAAAAAGGCGGCGCCAAGCCTGCCCCTCATGCCCCTGCCGCCCCAGCCGGTGACCATGTGCGCAAAGACGGCCAGGAGCAGAAAGGGGAATGCCCAGGCCCCGATCCCGAACAGGCCGAACTGGATGTCGGCCAGGAGCCTGCCCACATTTCCGCCAAAGCCGATCAGGGAGAGGAATAAAAAGAAGACAATAATGAGCAGCACAACAAGCGTGATATCATTTCTGGTCTCACGCTGTCTCTCCATTCGTTCTTTCAGGGCCTGCTCCCTGGCCGCCGCCTTGCGGGCGGATGTCTTTGCTGAGCCCGATGTCCCCGAAGCCTTTCTCTTCCCTGAGGCCGGCGCGGTTGTTCTGCCGGACCGGGTCCCGGTCCTCCCGCCGGAGGCCGCAGCCCTTCCGCCGGAGGCAGAACTGCGGGATCCCGTCTTTGCGCGGGTCCCCGCGGCAGATCCGGCCCTGCTCCCTGTGGACCTCGCCGGGCTCTTCTTTTTACTTTGTGCCATTCAGCTCCTTTTAACAGATGTATATTTAATAGAAAGATGTTGAGGTCAAAAGGTGGTTAAGTGAACACCGTCTCGTCAAGCTGCACAAACGCCTTGGGCACGCTCTCGCTCTACCCTCGCTGGCATGCGGTAACAAACTGCTTTGCAGTTTGTATAAGGCCGCTAAAAAACAGCGGCCAAGTACCTGGCACGCAGCATCTCCTGCGGAGCTGCGCAAGGCCCTTCGGCTGTTTGTACAGCTTGACGAGACTCAGAGCCATTGGATACCTTTTGACCTTTACATCATAGAAATAATGTTATTCGGGAAAAAAACGCCGCAGCTCCAGCCGCATTTTCCGTCAGCAGACGAAAAGGCACCGGAGATTACGGCTTTTTCAATCAATCTTATGCGATCTCATAGGAAGGTCCGCGGAAAAGACCTGATCCTTTTCCAGGCAGGTTTCCAGGCAGGGCCCTGAGGGTTCAGATATCAAAATCATCGTCCTCCGGGATCTCTATATCAAAGTGTTCCCGGTCCTGCGGGATATCCCAGTCATCCATGAGGTCAAATTCCATGCGGATATGGGGCCTGCGTTTGGGGACGGGCAGGGGGTTTTTCAAAAATCTCCCGGACTCGTTGTCCTCAAAGTCAGCTGCCGGCCCGTATTCGTCTTTCCAGTCTTCCATAGGATTTCCTGCGTATACGAACACAGAACAGCCTTGTGCGGGGCGCACAAAGCTGTCTGTCATAGTCTTCTGGTCTTACAGCCGGGGAATGTGTTCTTCCCTGAACCAATAGTCGCAGATCAATATCACGGGGTTACTCGTCGCCCTCATCCCAGTTGTGATAGACGGCCTGTACGTCGTCGTCATCCTCGAGGATGTCGAGGATCCTGCGGATCTGTTTGATGGAATTCTCATCCGACAGGGTCACATAGTTCTGGGGGATCATGGTCACTTCCGCAGACACGTAGGCGATGCCTTCCTCGTCGAGGGCAGCCTTGACCGCGTCGAAGTCATCCTCGGAGGTCAAGACCTCAAAGCTGTCCTCTTCCTCCTTCAGATCCTCGGCGCCGGCGTCCAGGACCAGCATCATGAGGTCGTCAGCGGCCATATCGCATTCCTCGCGGTCGATGATGATCTGTCCGCGCTTGTCAAACATGAAGGAGACGCAGCCGGGAGTGCCGATATTTCCGCCGCCCTTGGAAAAGGCAGCGCGCACATTCGCGGCCGTGCGGTTCTGGTTGTCTGTCAGTGTATCCACGATGACCGCGATGCCGTTGGGGCCGTATCCCTCGTAGGTGTTGTACTGGTAGTTGACATTGCCGACATCGCCGGCAGCCTTCTTGATGCCGCGCTCGATCGTATCATTGGGCACGTTGTTGGATTTGGCCTTTTCAATGACCTTGGCCAGCTTGTAGTTGTTGGAGGGATCAGGACCACCTTCCTTGACGGCGACGGCGATCTCTCTTCCGATAATGGTAAAGATCTTGCCCTTGGCGGCATCATTTTTTTCTTTCTTGTGCTTGATATTTGCAAATTTCGAATGTCCTGACATTTTAGTTCCTCACAATCATTTCTTAAACTAATATTTTAAAATCTTCATGTATTCATGCGCGGGAAAACCCGCACAGGCTTTCTCTTCGCTCTTTCCCAGGACCGGATCTGCGGTCCCGGTTCAGGCGGCAGAAAAAGACATGCTATATACTATACCATCAGATGCAAAGTCCGTCAACGCCGTCCGCCCGGCCTTTCGCATGCAGCTAAGAGCTAACAGCTTCAAGCTTTCTCCTCCTGCCCCCCGCTGTGATAAAAGACCCGGGGGACGCGGGGAGAGATGTCGCAGGCCAGCTCATAATTGAACCTGCCGGACAAATCACCCAGCTCCTCCATGGTGATCTGCGAAGATCCGTCCCGGCCGATCAGGGTCACGGTGTCTCCCTCGGCGGCCTCGGGGATCCGGGAGACATCCACCATCATCTGGTCCATGCAGACTCTTCCCCGGATGGGGGCCCTGTGCCCGCGGATCAGGACATAGCCTTTGTTGGACAGGCTCCGGGGGTAGCCGTCGCCGTAGCCGACAGGCACGGTCGCCAGCCTTTCCGGGCCCGGGGTAACATAGGTCCCGCCGTAGCTGACAGCGGTCCCGGCAGGAACAGTCTTGATATAGACGATGTGGGACCGGAGCGACATGACGGGCTTAAGGGGGACGGGGTCCCTGGGCACATCGGCGGAGGGCCAGAGCCCGTACAGGGTGATGCCCGCGCGGACCAGGTCAAAATTGGCCTCCTGCAGGCGAATGATGCCGGCGCTATTGGAAATGTGCCGCAGGGGGATCCGGTATCCGAGTTCCTTCTCCACCCGCAGGACAAAGTCCTGAAAGCGTGCGATCTGCCTTCCGGTCGCGGCCAGGTCTTTTTCATCCGCCGTGGCAAAATGGGTGAAGACCCCTTCGACCACGATGGCTCCCTCCTCCTGCAACTGCAGGGCGCGGCGGAAAAAGGCAAGTCCCTCCCCGTCCGGAGAGATCCCGATCCGGCTCATGCCGGTATCCATGGCGATATGGATGCGGACGGGCCTGCCCGCGGCCCGGGCGGCTGACGCGAGCTGGTCCAGCATATCGGTCCTGAAGCAGGCCGGGCGGATCTCCAGCCGGGCCAGGTCTTCATAGCAATAAGGAAAGACATAGCCCAGGATCAGGATGGGCCTGGTGATGCCGGCGCCGCGCAGCTCCTGCGCCTCCTCGAAGGTGGCGACCGCAAAGCCCCACAGCCAGGGGAGCTCCTCGATCTCCTGCGCGATCGCGGCGGCCCCGTGTCCATAGCCGTCCGTCTTGACGACCGCGATCATGCCGGTGCCCGGAAGCAGGTTCCGGTGCATGCTCTCCATATTATAACGTACGGCGGAGAGGTCGATCTCCGCGCAAATCCTTTCATTGCTCATTGCTCTGATATCCTTCCCAAAAGTCCCGTGTCCGCAGGGCTGTGACCAGGTCCATGGCGGTCATTCCCCTCTCCGAGTACAGGCTGCGGGCCAGGTCCCCGGCCGCCCCGTGCAGGCAGACCGCGCAGACAGCGGCCTCAAATCCGTCCTCCGCCCCTTCCCGGTCAAAGAGGGGCGCCGCGGGGGCTCCTTTTACAAAGGCGGCCAGAAGGGCGGCCGTCATGCCCGTCAGGACATCCCCGCTTCCGGCAGTCGCCATGCCGTCGTTCCCCGTGCAGTTGAGATACTGGATGGGCGCCCCTTCCCGGGAGGGCCGGGCCGCCAGGGTCCTGGCATCCTTGCAGACGATCGTGCATCCGAGGGCATCCGCTGTCCTTTGTACAATCCCGGACCGGTCCCGGGCGCATTCGGCGACACTGCGGCCCGCCAGGGCGGCAAATTCAGCCAGATGAGGGGTCAGGATGCAGGGCAGGCCCTGTCTGCGGCCCGCCACAAGCTCCTTGAGCCCATCGTCCAAGGCGATGAGCCGCAGAGCGTCCGCGTCCAGGACCAGGCCCCGCAGGCCAGGCTCCTGATAACCGAGCAGAGTCCTGAGCAGGACATGGGCCGTCTCGTCTGTCCCCATGGCGGGGCCGGCCGCGGCCACATCCGCCCATGCCAGGGATCCCTCCAGCTTTTTCCTGAGCAGGAGGGCATCGTCCTCCTCGCCGAAGGTATCCAGAAGAGCCTCCGGGAACTGCTGCTGGACGATCAGCCGGTTGGATTCATGGGTAAAGATCTTTACCATGCCGGCGCCCGCGGACAGGCAGGCCCTGCCGGCCAGGATGGCCGCGCCGCACATGTTTTTCCTGCCCGCGATCACCAGGACCTTGCCGAAGCTCCCCTTATTTCCATTCCTGTCCCGGGCGGGCAGAAGGTCCAGGGCCTCCCGGGGGCTGAGCGTAAACATACCGGGTCTGCCCGCGAAGGACCTGGGGGTGATCCCGATCTGGGCCAGGTGGAGCCTGCCGGCATAAGCCGCCCCGGGATAGAGCCGGTGTCCTCTTTTCCAGAAGGCAAAGGTCCTGGTCTCGTCACATCTGACCGCGCAGCCCATGACGGCCCCCTTGTCCGAGGAGATCCCCGAGGGAATGTCCACGGCGACCGTGTAGGCCCCGCAGCGGTCCCGGCAGGCATTGAGCCAGGAGACGGCCTCCGCCGCCTCCCCTTCCAGATTTCTGGAGAGGCCTGTCCCGAAGAGGGCGTCAATGATCACCGCGGGGGGCTCAAAGCCCTCAGGCAGCACCGCCGGAGAAGGGGCTGCGGCGGGGTCCTTTTTTCCGGCGTCCGCCCCCATGAGGTCCGCCAGGAGTCCTGTTTTTATTCCATACTTGTCCAGGATTCCCTCCTGGACGGCAAAGCTGCTGGCCGGGCTGATCTCTCCGGACAGCCTGAAGCAGGTCACCTCATAGCCGCGGTCGGTCAGGATCCTGGCGGCCGCCAGCCCGTCCGCCCCGTTATTGCCGCGCCCCGCGGCGACCAGGACGGGGCCGCGGCGGTTTCCCCGGCTCCGCAGATACAGGTCCACCCCGTCCGCGACAGAGAGTGCCGCCCGCTCCATGAGGACCAGGGAAGGGATCCCGATCACCTCGCTGGTGCGCCGGTCACAGGCCGACATCTCGGAACCAGTCAGTAGATATTCCATATACGCTCCTCTCCCGCCAGGCCACAGCCGGCCATCCCGCAGGGGACGCGGATCCGGAGACCGGAAGACAATGCCGGATCCGGGGTCTCCTGCCATGATTTTCTGCCCTATCACATTACCGGCACCCTCTGAGCAGAGAGTGCCGGCAATGGGAACAGGCCTGTTACAGACCGGATCGGACCGGTCAGCCCTGATTTTTGTGAATATTGTAGGACAGACGCATGAGACTGTCCTGCAGATGGACGCTCTCCACCTGAATGTGGGGCGGCATTTCCAGATCGATGTGGGCAAAATTCCAGATTGCCTTGATCTTTGTGTCCGCCAGAGTATGTGCGAGCTCCCTCGCCTCGGATTTGGGAATCGTCAGTACGACGATATCCACTTCGTTTTCCTCCACATAAGAGTGGAGCTCGTTGATGGGCCGGATCGGCACTCCCCCGACAGTCTGATTGAAAAGCTCAGGGTTTATATCAAAAGCACAGATAAAATTGAAGCCGCTCTTCTTGAACTTCAGATATCTGACGAGAGCCTGGCCCAGATTGCCGGCTCCCACAAGGACCATGTTGTGCTGATGGTCCAGGCCCAGGATCTTGCCGATCTCCTCATAAAGATATTTGGTATTATACCCGTAACCCTGCTGACCGAATCCCCCGAAATTGTTGAAGTCCTGCCGGATCTGAGAGGCAGTCACCTTCATGATCCTGCTCAGCTCCTGAGAGGAGATCCTCTCCTTTCCGGAATCCTTTAAATCCTTTAAATAACGATAGTATCTGGGCAGTCTCGCAATAACCGCCTGCGAAATCTCCTTTTCTTCCACCTAAGTACCTCTTGAACAAAACTAATACAATATACAATTGGTTGAAATCGAACATCCCGTCCATATTATAATAGCTGTCTTTTTTGCTGTCAAATCGTTACATTTCACGGTCAGGGTTGTTTCACGAAGGAGTCGAGGTAGTAACCCCCATCCGCTTCAATGAAGG
>CAMNFJ010000106.1:0-10792 GCA_946536955.1 uncultured Lachnospiraceae bacterium | reverse complement strand
GAAAAGGGACAGGACCAGGCCGGCGCCGGGGCAACGGAAGCTGGTGCAGAGACAGCGGATACCAGTGCGGCGGCAGCGGCCGCGGAAGAATCTGCAACCTCGGTCACCGGTGCGACGGCAGAGGCCGCGGAAGAATCTGCAACCTCGGTCACCGGTGCGACGGCAGCGACCGCGGAAGAGTCTGTATCCTCTGCAACCGATGCGACGGCAGCGGCCGCGGAAGAGTCTGCAACCTCAGCAACCGATGCGACGGCAGCGGCCGCGGAAGAGTCTGCAACCTCAGCAACCGATGCGACGGCAGTAGCTGCAGAAGAGCCTGCATCCTCGGCCATCGGTGCAACGGCCGCGCAAGAGTCTGCAACCTCGGCCACCGGCGCTACAGCAGCGGCCGCTGAGATCGCTGCGGAAAAGCCGGACGAGGGCCCGATCGATGTCGTGATGATCGGGACAGCCGGCGGAGGAGCCGTGGAGGTCTTCGCCTCGAAGGAGGATGCGGAAAAACGGATGGAATATCTGGCATTCTTTGACGGAAGCGTCATGGAAAACGGCTCCTATGAAAGGGAGGGAACCTGCGTGATCCGCGCCTCAAAATATCTGAGCGAGGATGAGCAGAAGGAACTGACCAGGGAGATCCGGGAAGCGCTGCTGGCGGTGGAATGACAATGCCGGCAGCCGAAGACCGCATATATTGACAAATGAACAGAAGACACTTATCATAAGGAATCACAGACCACGGGGTGCTTGCCTGAGCAGGCTGAGAGTCGGCTGAACCGCCGTAACCCGCATAACCTGATTTGGATAATGCCAACGAAGGGATCATCAGGAAGCATAGTTTGGACAGTCCTGGCAGGAGGATACATCGCTTATTTGAGCGCTTCTCTTACGGACACATCGTGCAGAGGGCTGCATTGCCATGATGGGCAGCCGCCTGCGGCGGGCTATGATTTTTCAGAGGAGATCCCGAAAGGGATCTCCTCTATTTTCTTATAAACCTGTGGCCTGACCTGCGGCAGATTGGGGGCACCACCTTCTGTCGCGTAACAAAACGAGTGCTGTACACAGTCTGGTTGAGCGTCTGCCGGTCCGGCAGACGCGGAAGAAAGGAGAAAAACCATGGACACAGCATTGACGATCGCCGGATATACCTTCGGCGAAGGCGCCGGGCATCCGATGACCGAGCGGCTGCTGAGGGCAGCCGAGGAAATCTGGGAGGGGTACCACAGCCACCCCTTTGTCCGCGGGATCGCGGACGGGAGCCTGGAACCTGAAAAATTTATTTTTTACATGCTTCAGGACTATGTCTATCTGATCGACTACGCCCGTGTTTTCGCGATCGGCGCGGCCAAGGCGAAAGACCTGGACGCCATGGCTTATAACGCGGCCATGCTGCGGCAGATCATGGACGGGGAGATGGACATTCATCGGGGCTATATGAAAAGGCTGGGAATTTCCGAGCAGGAGGCGGCCGCAACAGTGCCGTCCCTGGACAATCTGTCCTACACCTCTTATATGATCCGGGAAGCCTATGAGGGCGGGGCGGCCGAGGCGGCTGTCGCGATCCTCTCCTGCGCGCTGAGCTATGAAGTGATCGCGAGGCAGATCAAGGCTGAGTTTCCGGAGGCTGAGAGCCATCCTTTTTACGGCGAGTGGGTGCAGGGATATGCCTGCGAGGAATATCACAAGGCAAATCTGGATATTATCCGCCTGACAGAGAAGCTGACGGCGGGATATACGGAAGAACAGAAGAAGCATCTGGATGAGATCTTTATCAACTGCTCCCGCTACGAGGCGGCCTTCTGGGATATGGCCTGGGAGATGAGAAAATGATCGCGGAGACAGTTGACAATACATTTGATAAAAACGCGGGAGCCGGAAGAGGTGCTGGTACCGGAATAGATATCGAATCCGGAAGAGAAACCGTATCCGGAAGAGAGACCGTTCCGGATGCGGAGGAGCAGAATCCTGCCGCGGTCTTCCGGAATGTGACCTTCTCCTACCCGGGAGAGGATCTGACGCTGATCGAGAACCTGGACTTCTCAGTCCGCCGGGGGGAGTTCGTCTCCCTGATCGGGCCCTCCGGCTGCGGAAAGAGCACGATCTTCCGGCTCCTGAACCGGCTCAATGAGCCCGTCTCCGGCAGGATCGAGATCTTTTCCCAAAATAATCGATGCGGTTATATGCCCCAGCAGGACCTGCTCCTGCCCTGGAGAACCGTTGCGGAAAATGTCCGCCTGCCGCTGGAGCTGCAGGGCGGGCTTGGCGAAAGGGAGATGAATGACCGGGCGGAGGAGGCTCTGCGGGAGGTCGGACTGGCCGGCTGGGGAGACAAGCTTCCCAGGGAGCTGTCGGGCGGCATGCGGCAGAGGGCTTCCTTTGCCCGGACCCTGATGACAGGGGCGGACCTGCTGCTTTTGGATGAGCCCTTTTCAGCGCTGGACTACCTGACCCGCCTGTCCATGCGCGAGTGGCTCCTGGACCAGTGGGAAAAGGAGCAGAAGACCGTGCTCTTCATCACCCATGATGTGGAGGAGGCAATCTTTCTCTCCACCCGTATTCTGGCCGTGGAGCAGAGCCCGATCCGGTCGCTCCGGGAATACAGAGTGCCGCTGGGCCGGCCCAGGACGGAAGCCTCTCTGGCGGCGCCGGAAGCACTGGCGCTCAAGGAGGAACTGATCAGACTCTTCCGGGAGGCGGGAAAATGAGCAGACAGGATAAATATGTTGCTGAAAAAGCACTTGGAAAGGTCGGAGAACTGACAGAAACAACCGCAGAAGCATCCGGAAACAGCAAAACAAACGGAAAAAAACGTAAAAACGCAGCCGGGGGACCGGCGGGACGCAGAGATTCCTCTCTTCCTGCTGCCCTGCTGGTCTGTGTCTTTCTCTTTCTCTGGCAGGCCGCCGCGCTCAGGATGAATGCGGCCTATATCCTGCCGACCCCGGTCCAGGTGGTCCAGAAGCTCTGGGAACTGAGAGGGCCCCTCTTCGGCGCCCACCTGCCGGCCACGATGCAGGTCGTGGGGATCGGACTTGTGATCTCCATCGTCCTGGGTCTGGGGCTGGCCATATTGATGGACCTCAGTCCCGTCGCCCGCCAGGCCCTGTACCCGCTGATCATCGCGTCCCAGACGATCCCGACGACGGCCCTGGCGCCGCTTTTTGTGCTCTGGTTCGGCTATTCCATCTGGAGCAGGGTCCTGGTCACGGTACTGTTCACCTTTTTTCCGGTCGTCGTCACGGTTTTTGACGGCTTCCGGTCGATCCCGGTGGAGATGAAGGAGCTGATGGACACTTACGGGGCGACACCTGCCCAGGTCTTCGTCAAGCTGAAGATCCCCGCAGTCCTGCCCTATTTCTTTTCCGCCCTGAAAATGGCGGTCCCCCTCTCCGTGATCGGCGCCGCGATCGGCGAATGGCTGGGGGCCCAGAGCGGCCTCGGCTATTTTTCCCGGAGAATGATGACCCAGCTGGACGGGGCAGGCGTCTTCGCGCCCATCCTCCTGCTGAGTATCGCGGCCGAGCTGCTGGTGATCGTTGTGGGACTTCTGGAGAGACACTTCCTCCACTGGCGCAATTCGGATTGAGAGAGAAAGACCGGCTTCTGCACCGGACGGATTCAGACGGGCCGGCCGGCAGAAGGCCGGCTGGTTCCAGCCTTATTCATAGACGAGGAGATAGTAAAATGCACATTTTTGAAATAAATACTTTTAAGACTAAAATGAGACCCGGAAAGATGATCCGCCGCGCGGCGGCCCTGCTGGCCGCGGCAGTGCTCGCGGTATCAGCCGCTGGCTGCGGCGGATCGGGCAGCTCCGCGGGGGCTTCCTCCGGGGCAGCCGGACAGGGAGCTGCCGGGCAGGGCGCTGCCGCCGGGGATACAGCTGCTGAGGCCGCCGGTGCGCAGGACGCAGGGGAAAGCCAGGCCGCCGGCGAGAAGGATGAGGCGGCTGCAGGTGAGGACAAAGAGCTTCGCGAGATGAACGTGGTCCTCGACTGGTATCCCAACGCGATCCATGCCTTTCTCTATGATGCCATCGAAAAGGGCTATTTTGAGGAGGAGGGGCTGGATGTGAAGATCCGCTTCCCCGCAAATGACAACGACGCGATCGCCCTGGTCGCCGCCGGCCGCGCCGAGATCGGTCTCTTCTACCAGCAGGATACGATCCAGGCCGTGGTCAACCAGGGGGCGGGGATCAAGTCCATCGGCGCCGTGTGCCAGACACCTCTGAATGTGATTCTCTCGCTCAAGGAGAAGAATGTTAACAGCCCCAAAGACTTTGTCGGCAAGACCGTCGGCTACGGCGGGACCGCCCTCTCCGAGGCCATGGTCGAGGCGATCATGGAGAATGTAGGGGAGGATCCCAAGAGCGTGAACCTGCAGAATGTCGGTTTTGATCTGATGAGCTCCATGACGACCGGCCAGGTCGATGCCACGATCGGATGCCTTGTCAACCACGAGGTTCCCCAGATGGAGGAAGAGGGCTTTGATGTCTCCTGGTTCCAGCTGACCGACTATGGCATGCCAAATTTCTATGAGCTTGTCTTCCTGGCCAATGATCAGATGATCGAGGAGGAGCCCGAGACCCTGCGCGCCTTCCTACGCGCCTGCGGAAAGGGCTTTGACGATTTCCAGGCGGATACGGAGGGAGTCCTGAATATCCTGTTGGGCAACCAGAGCGAGGAGAACTTCCCCCTGTCCCCCACTGTCGAGGCCAAGAGCGCCGAGGTCCTGCTGCCCAGGATGGAGACGGCGGATGCGCCCTTTATGTCCCAGACGGAGGAGAACTGGAAGGAGAACATCGAGTGGATGAAGGAGCATAAGCTGATCGACAGGGTGCCGGATGTCTCCGAAGTCATGACGACAGAGTTTATGCCCTGAGCCGATGGCCAGCCTTTTTGGACATGCAGGCCGGGGACTTTCTGCCGCCCTTCCCGGGCTGAGAGCAGCCGGGGAAGGCAACGGAGCCAGACAACACCGGAACAGGAAAGTTCCGGAGCATAACAGGGCCGGAGTCCCCGGCCCCGGAACAGGAAGCTCCCGGAGCAGGACAAAACGGAACATGACAGCCCCGGAATAATCAGAATAAAACCGGCTGCAGAAGCCTTCCCTGAGTGAGAGGGAGAGGCTCTGCAGCCGGTTTTTTATTTTCAGACAATGATCCCGCCGCCGATCACGCAGTCATTCTCGTCGTAGAAGACGGCGGACTGGCCGGGGGCGGCAGCGCGGACAGGGGCATCAAAGCGGATGGAGACGGTGCCGTCCGTCTGCATTTCCAGGACGGCGTCCGAGGCCGGGTGGTGGTAGCGGACCTTGGCGCGGCAGCGCAGCCGGTCGCCGGGAGCCAGGCCGGGAATGGAGAGAAAATTGGCGTCGCGGCAGAGGACCATGTCGCTGAAGAGGGCGGGCTCGTCGGAGAGGACGATGTCACCGGTGTCGGCGTGGATCTCCTTGACGTAGATGTGGCGGCCCAGGGCGATGCCCAGGCCCTTGCGCTGGCCGATGGTGTAGTGGGTGATGCCCTTGTGGCGGCCCAGGACATTGCCGGCCTCGTCGATGTAGTTGCCGGGGCCGGGAACCTTCATGAGGATGCCGTCTGACAGATCCGCCGGCCGGCCGGCGGGCGCTGCGGGGGCGTCTCCGCTCTCCCGGTCAGCCTGCTGCGCCGGGGAGATTCCGTCTGTCTGCTGCGCCGGGGAGATCCCGCCTGCCTGCGCAGGATCTGCGGACAGGATCCGGGCATTTCTTTTTTCCACATAGTCTTCGATAAAGTCTGCGTAGTGTCCGTCCGTCACGAAGCAGATCTCCTGGGAATCGGGCTTTTGGGCCACGGACAGGCCGATCTCCTCCGCGATCCTGCGGACCTCCTGCTTGGTGTAGTCCCCCAGGGGCATGAGGGTCGCGGCGAGCTGGTCCTGGCTGAGCCTGTAGAGCATGTAGGTCTGGTCCTTGGCGGCATGCAGGGCCTTTTTGACCGTGTATCGGCCGTTATCCAGGCGGACGACGTGGGCGTAGTGGCCGGTGGCGACGCAGTCCGCTTCCATGACCTTTGCCGCGTAGAGCATTTTTTCCCACTTGAGGAAGCGGTTGCATTCGATGCAGGGGTTGGGCGTCCGGCCGCTGAGGTAGCTGTTTACAAAAGGATCCACGACCTTTTTGGAAAATTCCTCCACGCAGTTGAGAGTATAGTAGCGGATGCCGAGCTTCTGAGCGATGCGGCGGGCGTCGTCAATCTCGCAGCAGCGGCTCTCGGAGCCGTCTCCCGCATCCCAGGTGCGGAGGGTCACACCGCAGACTTCATATCCTTCTTTCTGCAGCAGGTATGCCGCAACGGCGCTGTCCACACCTCCGGACAGGCCGACAAGTACTCTTTTCATAATATCGATGAGACCTCCTGTGTGCTGTCCTTTTTCCTGTGAGTCAGGGGGACGAATCACTTGGACGTTACAGCTCACGCCCCCTCGAAGGGCTTGAACTCATAACGTTGCGCGCGGCGATAACAATGCGAGCACTGTTAAAGCTGCGCATTCTCAATACGCTATGCTGTGCGCAACACACCTGCTTCACAAGTGTGTTCGCGGCTTCATTTTCGATGCGCACCTAAAAAGGAAACTCGCTTCGCCGCGAAATCCTCGCGGGCGGTCTTGAGTAGGGACTCAGTCCTCCGGCAGAGCATCTCCGAACAGGGAAGTCAGCTTCCCATTGGAAAGGACGGTCAGGCGGCGGGTCGCGCGGGAGAGCGCGGTGTAGAGCCGGTGACGGGCGAGGGGGGTGTCCGGGTAGGTGGCGGGATCCGCGTCGGGCAGGATCACGCTGTCGAACTCCAGGCCTTTGGCGTGGGCCAGGGTGATGAGAAAGACGCCCTTTTCCGGCAGGCTGTCGCCGGACCGCAGCACGGGGACGGGACAGGCGGCAGGGGACTGCGGCGATGCCGCGGAGTCCCGTTTCCCGGATCCCTGGCTTCCGAAGTCCCGATTTCCGGCGGCCTGGCTTCCGGATCCCTGGCTTCCGGAGTCCCCTTTCCCGGCGGGCTGATTTCCGGAGTCCGCAATGGCGGGATCCCCCATGGCCTCCGCCAGCAGGGCCGCCGTCTTTTCCATTTTGCGGGTGCCGGCACAGATGACTGCGGTCAGGCCCTCCTCCTGTCCGGCTTCCTGTATGGTCCGGACCAGGGTCTTTTTGTATTCCTCCCTGTCCCCGCAGGCGTGGAAGGCCGGTCTGGTCCCGGAGGGCTGGACGGAGGAGACGAGGATCTGTTTTTCAGGGGGCAGAAGGGCCGCGAACAGGGCGGTGATCTCCGGCGAGGACCGGTAGCTGGTCATCAGGGACAGCTCCGTCACGGGCCCCTTTCCGGCTTTTTGTCCGGGCACGGCCGCACCGGTCCCGCCAAAGAGCTCGTGGATCTGCGCAAAGGAGGATGTGCCCTCGCGGATGGCCTGGAATTCGTCGCCCAGCAGCATGAAGCGGGCGCGGGGGAAGTATTTTTTCAGGACCAGCAGCTGGGCGGGAGTGTAGTCCTGGACCTCGTCGACCATGACATATTTGGTCCGCACGTCCTTCTGCCCGGTGAGGAGCATGCGCAGATAGAGCCACTCGATGGCGCTGAGCCTTTTTTTGCCCAGAAGGCGGCAGCCGATGCGGTCGATATCCAGCCACTGGCAGGTGTTGATCGCGTAGAAGGCCCCGCCGTACTGGTTCTGGATGCGGTTGTCCTCGGCCCGGGCCTCGGAGGAGGGGGACCTGTCGGCGCGCATGTCGGCGGAGTCCTCGCCGTCCTCCCGCTCTTCGTCGCGTTCCCTGCGGCGGATCTCGTGCTTTGCCAGCTCCTTCAGATCATCGATGGCGATCTGGATCAGACGCTCGCCAGTGGGGATATTTTCATAGGCCGCGAGCACATCCGCTATCCGGCTGGGGCTGAGGACCTGTAGGCTTTTCTGGTGGATGGGACGAAGGTCGTCCGGCTCCAGCTGCAGAGAGGGGAGCCGGTCCTCCATCTGCTGCAGACTTTCCAGGAGGGTCCCGGAGGCACCGGCCTGGCTGGAGAGCCTGTGGCCCGAGACGCCGGCCATGGCCAGAAAATCGTTCCAGGTCAGGGAGACGGGGTTCATCTCGCCCATGTCCGGCAGGACCTGGTCGATATAGCGGCGGAAGATGGGATTGAGCGTCATCAGAACGACCTCGTCGGGGCGGAGCGTGTCGCGCTGGCGGTAGAAGAGCCAGGCGATGCGCTGCAGCAGGACGCTGGTCTTGCCGCTGCCGGCGATGCCGTTTACCAGAAGGACGGGGACATTTTCATGGCGGACGACGGCGTTCTGTTCCTTCTGGATCGTTGCCGTGATGGCCTGCATCTTGTCGCTGCGCTGCCGGGTCAGGGATCGGATCAGGAGGGGGTCCTCCAGCGCGATCTGTGTGTCAAAATATCCCTGCAGCCGGTCCTCCTCCAGCTCGTACTGGCGCCGCAGCAGGAGGTCGACATCGATCCGCCTCCCCTCCACGGTGTAGAAGGTCCGGCCGTTGTCCTGGTTGTAGTAGGTCTCCGCGACCGGGGACCGCCAGTCGATCACCAGAGGCTCCATCGCGTTCTCCGAGACGCCGGTGCTGCCGATATAGTATTCCTCCGGCTCCTCATCGGGCTCGTAGCGGAGCTGCACCTTGGCAAAGTAGGGGGCCTTGAGGAGGCGCTTTACCCGGCTGAGCTTCTCGGTGGAGGAGTCCCGGTCGATATTGTACTGGTCGATGGAATGGTTCATGACCTCGAACTCGATATAGGTTTCCATGGACTCCGCGTCCCCGTCGAAATTGAGGGCCAGATTCTCCCGGATGTCCAGCTTCTCTGCCGCAGCCTTTTCCGCGATGGCACTGATCCTGTCCTCCAGGTCGGCCTCCATATCCTTCAGTTTCTTATATGTTGCGGACAGGTGCTCCTGCTCCTGCGCGAAAATCGTATTCTCAGAAGATACGTCTCTTGTGTCCTTCAAAGAAAGCTCCCTTCTCACTGGAAATTGGTGATCGTTTCCTGTGCTATGATTCAAAACAGGTTTACTTATTATAAACGATGTCTGTCGGAAAGTCCAAATATGGTGTGACAGGGGGACAGGTGTGACAGGGGGACAGGCACTCTGTCACACTGCTGTGACAGAGTGCCTGTCCCCCTGTCACACCTGTCCCCCTGTCACACCCCCCTGTCCCCGAAACCGACTGCAAAAATAATTCTCAGGCCTCTGTCCCCGTTCCGGTGTCTGTGCTATGATTGGGAATCGGGCGGGAGGGAGTCGCCTCCGTTTCCGCATCATGGGGCTATGCATATGTTAAGATGTAACCTGTGCAGGATTGTGCAGGATATTGAAAGAAATGTTCTGTTTTTGTGCTTACAGTATTAAGAAATGTTCGTCGGCGGAGGAGATTGACGTGGAGAGAGTTTCGGAAAATTCGTTTTTTACAAAGGACAGGTCTTTTTACAGGCAGTTGTTTTCCATTTTTATCATGGTGGCGCTGCAGAATCTGGTGGCCTACAGTGTGAACATGATCGACAATGTCATGATGGGAAGCTATTCGCAGACGTCCCTGTCGGGGGCGGCGACGGTCAACCAGATATTTTTCCTGGTCCAGCAGACGTCGATCACGGTCTGTGATTCCAATATCATTCTGGCCTCCCAGTATTACGGGCAGGGGCGGATGTCGCCGGTGCGCAGGATCACGGGTCTGGCGCTGAAGCTGGGACTCGGCTGCGGTCTGTTTTTTGCTTTGGCCTGTGCTCTGTTTCCGGCGCCGATCCTGGGCTTTTTCACCAGGGATCCGGAGATCATCGGGCAGGGCATGCTCTATATGCAGATCATCCTTTTTACCTTCCCTCTTTTTATCCTGACCAATGTACTGATGTCGTCTCTGCGCTGTGTCGGGACGGTCAAGATCTCCTTTTACATCTCTGTGATTTCTCTGCTGGTGAATGCGACGATCAATTACACGCTGATCTTCGGCCATTTCGGTTTTCCGGAGATGGGGATCCGGGGCGCGGCGATCGGTACGCTGACGGCCCGGATCCTGGAACTGGCGATCGTAGTGTATTATATCCGCTTCAAGGATAAAAAGCTGGAGCTCTTCTCCGAGAACTTTCTGTCGAGCGACCGGCAGCTGGCCGGGGACTTTATCCGGGTCGCCATCCCGGTCATGCTGGCGGGCCTTCTGTGGGCGGTCTCCGTCCCTATGCAGACGGCCATCCTGGGTCACCTGCCGGGGCCGGATGCCTCGGATGCCATCGCGGCCAATTCGGTGGCGACGACCTTTTATCAGTATCTGAAGGTGGTGGTATCCGCCATGGCCTCGGCGACGGCGGTCGTGATGGGACAGACGGTCGGCAGGGGCAACAGGAAAAGGATCCGGTCCGATGCCCGGACCATTTCTGTCCTCAACCTCTGCGTCGGTCTGGTCCTGGCCTTCCTGCTCTTTATCCTGAGAAAGCCTCTTCTGGCCCACTACAGTCTGACGCCCAACGCTCTGCGTCTGGCGGACCAGATCATGATCGTCATGAGCTTCGTCATGATCGGCATGTCCTACCAGATGCCGGTCTGCAACGGCGTCCTGCGCGGAAGCGGAGACACCAAGTTCTCCCTTCTGCTCAACACGATCAGCGTCTGGGGCATCGTCATGCCCCTGTCCCTCCTGGCCGCCTTCGTCTGGAAGCTGCCGGTCCCTCTGGTGGTGCTCTGCATCCAGTCGGACCAGATCTTCAAAGGCCTGCCCATCTTCCTGCGGGTCCGCAGCGGCAAGTGGATCAAACACCTGACAAGAGACTGAC
>CAMNFJ010000105.1:0-11096 GCA_946536955.1 uncultured Lachnospiraceae bacterium | reverse complement strand
TCAAGTGTACGGATGGCAGACTGGACGCATACGGCGAATGCCGCGACAGCGAGCGTCCATCGGAGCCGTGCGACGAAGGATGCGAGCCTGTCGGCATGGCTCATTGCGATATACCCAAGCCATGCGCGGACCCTTATTTTTTACAGGAGGATATACCATGCTGCAGACAGGATCCCTTTTAGATGGAAAGTACAAAATACTGAACATGATAGGCCGCGGGGGCATGAGCACCGTCTACCTGGCCATCAATGAGCGGGCCAACAAGACCTGGGCCGTCAAGGAGGTCCGCAAGACCGGCGGACCCGGTGCAGAGACCGTCACGAGGGGGCTGATCGCCGAGACGGACCTGCTCAAGCGCCTGGATCATCCCAACCTGCCCAGTATTGTCGATGTCATCGATCAGGAGGACTGCTTCCTGATCGTCATGGACTATATCGAGGGAACGAGTCTTCAGGACCTTCTGGAGCGGGCGGGGCCCCAGCCGGCGGAAAAGGTCTTGGAATGGGCGCGTCAGCTCTGTGATGTGCTCGGCTACCTGCACAGCCGCAGGCCTCCCGTCATCTACCGGGACATGAAGCCCGCCAATGTCATGCTGCGTCCCAACGGCCGGCTTGCCCTGATCGACTTCGGGACTGCGAGGGAATACAAATACTCCGGCGAGGAGGACACAGCCTGGCTGGGGACCCGGGGCTACGCGGCGCCGGAGCAGTTTGGAAATATGGGGCAGACGGACGGGCGCACGGATATCTACGCCCTGGGGGCCACCATGTTTCATCTGCTCACGGGCAGGAGCCCGGTCCTCCTGCGCTTTGAGATGCAGCCAGTCGGGAACTATCTGCCGGAACTGAGGGGGAGCGGCCTGGAGAAGCTGGTCCTCCGCTGCTGCCGGCCGGATCCCCTGGAGCGCTACCAGAGCTGCGAAGAGCTGATGTATGCTCTGGAGCACGTCCACGACGGCGATGACAAGGTGATCTGGAAAAGGAGGCTGCATTGGAGGCTCTTTGCTTCAAGCCTTATTCTGGCGGCGGCCCTGGCAATCTCCGGGTTTGCTTTCCGGACAGCCTGGCACGGCAGCAGGGAGGTACTCTACGAGAGGCACATGAGGGCCGCCCGCGAGGCGGAAAGCTTTGCGGAGACCGCGGAGGCATGCGGAGAGGCCATGGACCTGCTGCCCTCCCGGGAGGAGGCCTGGAACCGGCTGATCAGCTCTATGGAGGCCCTCCCGGATATCTCGGATGAGGACTACAGAGCCGCAACGGCCTGTATCCTGAGCTCTCCCCGCAGCGCTCCTGGCGGCCGGCCGGAAAAAAATACCAGCCGCCTGCAGGTCCTTCGAAGGACCAGGCCCGCCCTCTATGCGGACTTCAATTACCGGATGGCCATGGCGGTCTTTTTTAACAGAGAAGGGGGAGGCGAGACGGCTTCCATGGAATTTTTCCGCAATGCCATACAGGCCGGCGCGCTCGACGGGCCCGCTCAGGAGACAGCCGCCGTCATGTACAGCCTGGCGGACCAGTATACCCGCCTCAGGGAGATGGAGGCCGGTGAGCTTCGCGGGGAGGACCCCCATATCCGCAGCTTTGAAATAGAGAGGGGCTACCGGGAATGCTGGCAGATCTTTGAGACCATGGCCGGCCGGCTGGAGGAGATGGAACGCGGGACCGGCAATACCGGCTACCCCGCCGCGGTCTGCGAGCGGATCGCGGAGGAACTGCAGGGCGACGACCTGATCCGGTACGCCGCAGACGGCGTGAGCGAGACATCTATGAGAAGCACCCTGCAAAAGATCAGGACCTATCTCGGCAAAAAGAAGGCCGCTGGGCAGTCGGAAAATACCAAAAGGCGGCTCGAAGAGGTGGAGAAAAAGGTCCTTCAGGCGGAAAAAGCCATAGACAGAGCCTTCCGCCCGGCGGCCCTGGCACAATGACCGCGCAGAAGGGGAAAAAAGAAACAGACCACGGCAGAAAATGCATCGATTTTGAAGGAAAACGCAAGGACAGGAGGGAGGGATCAGCAATGAGAACAGTCAGAAATGAAATATACAGAAACAACCGTATCCTGACAGGTATTTCCACCGGCATATTCGGGTTCCGCGAAGGGGATATTTTCTGCAAAAGGAGCCTGACGGAAGGGGCCCGCCACCTGCAGTCCATGCAGGCTGAGGACCCCGGCATCCTCAGGCTGACATCGACGGTGTGCTTTGCCATGGCAGCCCTGGCTCTGCTGCTGGCAGTGATCTTCTTTTTTCTCTTTGATATCAGGACGATCTTCAGGATCCGGACAGGCAGCGCTCGCAAAAAAAGGATCCGGGAGCTCCATGAAAAAAACATCGGAGATCATATCGAAAACAATGCCGCAGGCTATAATGCGGCAAACTACAATGCGGCAAATAACAATATGGAGACCAATAATATTGAAAACGATATAGGAGACAGGAAGACTGCCCTGAAAGAGACCCTGGCCCTCTTTGGCGCGGTCCTGTGCCTTCGGGCCCTGGTTCTGCAGGTGCTCCTGCCGGTTCAGGCAGTTCCACTCCCGAAAACACAGAACCGGCCGGCCGTCTTTGCGGAAAATATTGCGGAGCCTGCGACAGGCACAGGGCGCAGACCGGATCCGGCTGATGCCGCAGGCCTTGCAGCCGCAGATGGAAAAAGAGATGCGGCTTCCGGGGAAGCCTCTGACGGAGCGACCGGCCCGGCTGCGGATGGAAAGGAAGAAGAGAAGGCAGGTAAAGGCAGAACAAAGGCGGAAGAGACAGCAGACGAAGGCGGCTCGAAGTCCGGCGGAACGGCAGTTGACAGCGGCTCGAAGCCCGGCGGGACGTCGGGGAAAGACGGAATGAAGGCCGGAGAGACAGCCGGCGAAGGCGGAACGAAGCCATGCGGGGCATCAGAGAAAGACGGAATGAAGCCAGACCAAACGGCAGGCGAAGGCCGCACAAATCCCGTGAACAGGGTGGATGAAGACGGTAGTGAGTCCGGGGATCCAGGGGCCGGGAAAAGGCAGGACTCTGCGGAAAAAAGCAATGGGGACGCGTCTCTTTCGCCGGATCAACCGGATCCGGAAAAAGAAAGAGGAACAGAAAGCGAAGAAGAAGAGAGAGACGGGGAGGCGGCAGATGCGCAGGAGACTGCAGACAGCGGTCAGACCGGGAAAAATGGAGTCCAAAAAGAGGTTCAGAAAGGAAATGTAGATAGTGCCGACACGAAGAAGGAAACGCCCATCATTGCAGAGAATGACTGCGACAAAGGAGAGAATGAACACAATGCAAAAGATTATAAGCGGAAGCTTGAGAAGGATAATGACAAAGGGACGGACGGCGGGAAGCCGGTCCTGACCAGGGTCCGCCTGCAGCCGCAGGGAAAGGGCGCCGGCAGGACCTTTCTGATCAGGGAAGGAAAGACTGAGGAAGTGATGGAAGGGGCGGCGAGAGACTTTACGGTCACGATCTGGGCGGAGGATCTGCCTGAGCAGGACTTCTCCGGCCTGGAGCTTGCGCAGTACAGGCTGGAGCCCCTTCAGGGGAAGGGGGATGTCCTGACAGCCGTGGTGCCCTTCAGTCTGCAGGAGGGGCCGGAAAACGGGCAGGACCCGGTCCGGACCGCCGTGTCGACGCCCCGCCCCCTGACAGACGGGGAGAACAGCCTTTTTCCGAAGGCAGAGGCGGAGGGAGCCTGCAGGCTCTGTCTCTCGGTCGCGGACGGCGATGGGAACTGGAGCGAGGAGGCAGAGATCACAGTGACCTTTGACCGCACCCCTCCCGGGATCGAAGCGGCCCTGGCAGATCCCCCGGGCGTGGAGGACTGGCCCTCCTGCCGGCGGGCGGACAACTGCGCCGTCGATGTGATCATCAGGGAGGATCACCTGCAGAGCTGGGAGATCCGGATCGGATCTGAACTTGCGGTCACGGACACAAATGTGCCGGCCGCCTGGATCCGGGAAGGAAGCGGAGAGGGGACTGCGGAGATCCTGGTCCCGGCCCGGGAGGTGTGTAAGAACAAGGACGGCGATGTGGCCGTCACCGTGCGGGCGGTCGATGAGGCTGGCCAGAGCACAGGATTTCTGGATCGCGCGGGAGGCGGACTGGCGGAGAAGAGGAACGAAGAGGGTCAGATCGAAGCGGCGGTCTTTAGCCTGGACACGACCCCTCCGGAGATACTCGTGGAGCACTGCGTGCCCGGCGGCGTAACGGCCTGTCTCTATGCGGACAGGGAGGACAGGCGGGACCTGACCCTCTACAGCCCGGTCCCGGTCGTGACGACGATCACGGCAGCGGACAGGGGCGGGGGGCCAGGAGAGCCCGGGGAGGCCCCGGATCCCGGCAGGATCCGGGCCGTCTGCTTCTACAAAAGCCCTGGCAGCGGCGCCTGCACGGAGCAGGAACTGGACGGGGCCGGCCCTGTCCCTGACGGAGAGGGCGGCCGGATGTGGAGGGCCGAATTCGCGGCGGAGGAGTCCGCGGAGGGAAGCTATTATTTCCTGGTCGAGGTGACGGACCGGGCCGGCAATATCTCCAGGAACGGTCTTGACGCCGCTCCGTCCACCGGCCCACAGACCATCCATTCCTGCCCGGAAATATTGAGAAAGACAGGCGTTCTGGACTTCAGAGCCGGCGGGACGGGAACCGGATCCGGCCAGCCGGCGTCGGACCTGCGCGCCGGCTTTACCCTTGTCTACGACAGGACACCGCCGGAGCTTTCCCTGACCTGCAGCAGCCCTGCCACCGCATACCTGTATAAGACGGATACGGGTGCGGACGATCCGGACAGCCTGCCGCAGATCGAGGCATGTCTGAAGCAGCCGCTGACTGCGCAGGCACAGATCGTCAGGGAGGAAAACCCGGATCCCTCCAGGGTCTTCTTTGTACTTTCTGAATCTGTCCCGCCCGGTGTGGAGCCCAGGCTGACCCGCCTGCCGATCCCGGAGGGCCGGACCGGGCGGACTTTTTCGACGACATCGGACGGGCGCTATATTTTTTTTCTTTACGGACAGGACAAGGCGGGGAACGGCGCGACTGTCGCCGAGGAACTGGCGTCCGCGTCCGCAAACAGGGAATGGACGGGCCCGGTTGTGTTTTCTCCCGAAAAAAACTGCGGGACCGCAGGCCGTCCTCACTTTGCCTACAGCGTGGACACCACCCCGCCCGAGGCGGAGATCCTCTATACGGCGGACGGGGAAAATGTTTATCTCTATGAAGAGAAGATCGCGGGGGCAGGTCCGGAGGCCGGGGACGGATCCGGTCAGACCCGGACTGCTGAGCCCGGGGTCAGCGCCTACGGCAGGGGCAGCATAAGTCCCTCCGTCACGATCCGCGACCGGAACCGCCTGGATCAGGACCTGCTGCAGGTGATGGAATACAGGGGCTCCTCCCCGTCGGAAATGTCCGGGAAAGAAAAAATGCTTGTTCCGGGCGTCGTTTCCCCCGCGGGAAACGAGACCGGTACTTCCGGGGCTGCTTCTTCGGAGGGGCAGGGGAGCTCCGCTGCCGGCTCTTCAGAGAATCCAGGTTCTTCCGGATATCCGGAATCTGTGCTGACAGCCTCGGGGATCAGGTCTCTGACCGGGCCCCGGGAATGTGCATTCTACGCGGTCAGAGGGACGGACCGGGCCGGGAATGTCCTCAAGGTCACGGAGCGGTTCGGCGGAAAGGGAAAGGCCCTGCCGGGCGGGACCGGAGGATACAGGGGTAGACCGGAGGCCTCCGGCAGGCCCGGCGAGGCCATGGAAGACGGGGCGTCAGGCGCGGACGCCGGCTGGTATACAGCCCGCTTCCTGCTGGTGGTCGACCGCATCCCCCCGGAGATCGCCATGACCTTTACCCCGGAAAAAAACGACCGGAAGATTTATCTCTACCAGGAGACCGTCAAAGAAGGCGGACCTCAGTATGCAGCCTATTTTCACGGGACGATCCATCCGGCGGTCACGGTCAGTGAGGAAAATGCCATCGATCCCGACCGGCTGGTCCTGTCTGTCTATGTGGGAAAAAACAGGCTTCCGGAGAAGGGGACGAGGCTGAGCTTTCCCTGCGGACCGGCAGGCAGCGGAGCAGCGGGAGACGGCGGACCAGCTGTGGATGGCAGGGCCGGTCAGGATACTGTGCCTGTGGACGGGACAAGACCTGTCAGCGGTCTGAAGCCATTGCAGGCTGACGGGACGCTCGCTTTTTATGAAGCGGCGGGGACCGACCGGGCGGGCAACCCCGTCCGTATCGTACAGGACCAGGTCACGGGCTCCGCCAGGTGCTCCGGCCTGGACCGGAAGGGCAGGAGGATCCCGGCGGCGGCCTCGGACTCGCAGAGAAAGGTCGATCAGAGGGATTCGGTCTACAGGTCCCGCCTCCTGTTCGTGATCGACAGGACCCCGCCCGAACTGTGCCTGACCTATGTGTCTGCGGCCCGCTTTTACCTCTATGGAGACAGACGGGAGGGGAAGGGAACAGAAGCTGCAGCAAGGACAGTGGCGGCGGCTGGAACAGGAACCGCGGCAAGGACAGTGGCGGCGGCTGGAACAGGAACCGCGGCAAGGACAGTGGCGGCGGCTGGAACAGGAACCGCGGCGAAGACAGTACCGGCGGGCGGAACAGGACCTAAAGCGAAGACAGTGCCGGCGGCCTCTGTGACGCCGGACACTGCAAAAGCAGGTTCGGCAGGTTCTGATGCCGGTCATGTTTACGCTTTCCTGTCGGGAAAGGTGGAAGTGAAAGCCTCCGCGACCGTAAAAAATGAACATATTGACCCCGGACGCCTCTTTTATATATGTGCGGAAGGAAAGGGGAAAAAGACAGGCGCAAAGAAGTGGGACCGGGAGGCCGGCATGGACCTCCTGTGTACAGACCGGGAGGGGGAGTACCACTTCAGCATCTGGGGCGAGGACAAGGCCGGCAACCCCGCTGCCGTCACGGAGGTCATTGAGGGAAAGACGGAAAACAGGACCGGCAGCGCAGCGGCCTTTAAGAAGGGGCTGAAGGAGAGAACAGAGGGATGCGGGACCGGATATGCCTCCCGCTGCAGTCTGGTCATTGACAGGACTCCGCCGAAGATCACGCTCGAATACAGTCTTCCGGGCGCCACGGCCTTTGTCTATGCGGATGAGGCAGCCGGAGCCGGGAAGGCCTCCGGAGAGGCTTCAGGCGCGGCGGCCGGCGCCGGAGCTGACCCGGCCGGGACTGGAAGATCCTCCGGCGGTACCGGGACAGACGATGGCGGAGCAAGACCGGCAGGTGCCGGAAGTTCCGCCGCCGGCCTTCAGGCCTGCATCAGCGGGAAGGCGGAGGCGGTTTTTTCCCTGGAGGAGGAAAATCCGGACCGGAGCCGGCTTTTTTACAACAGGTCCTTCCGGCCATATCTGACGGCCCCCAAAGAGGCGGACCGGATCAGGAGCAGCTGGCGGAAGACGGCCGTTTTTCGGCTCCCGGCAGGAAGCGGGGACGGCGCCTACAGCTTCGGGGCCTGGGGCCGGGACCGGGCCGGAAATCCCGCGGCTGTGACCGAGAGATTTGCTGCCGGGACCCGGGTCAACAGGCAGTACGCCCCTGTGGGCTGCAGCACAGCCCGGGCAGCGGGAGACTGCGGGACCGGCTACAGGCCTCTTTTTACCGTCATTATCGATACGACTCCGCCGGTCTACAGCTTTTCCATCAACCAGCCTGCCAAGCTGGCGGACAGGTTCGATGCCGCCAGGGACAGGGAGATCGTCTATTACGGGAGGGCGGTTTCCGGGATCCGGGCAGTCTACAGGGTGGAAGATATGAATTTTGATAAGAACAGGATCAGGTCCGGGATCTGCAGTCAGCTGGCTGCGGGAAGTGGCGGGCCGGATCATGAAGAAAGCGGGGCGGACTCCGAAAGCTTCTCCCGGATTTTCCCGGCCTGGGAGCCGCCCGCCCTGGAATGCACAGGGACCTCGGTCAGCGGGGGCAGGACAAAGGCCGTATTTGAAATGCAGGTCGAGGCCTGCAGCCGCAATGAAGGGAGCTACCGCTTCTCGATCGGGGGGAGTGATATGGCCGGCAATCTCCTGCAGCCCTCTGCCGCCCAGGAGCGGAACGACAGGTCCGGGGCCCTCAAAGCCCGGGCGGCCGCGACATACCTTTGCAGGAGCGGCGGGAGCTCTGCCAGGGTAAAAACAGGAAGCGCGGGCAGCGGACTCCCTACCGCCGGAACGAAGGCGGGAAGCAGGAGCGGCGGAAGCTCCGCCGGGGCAAAAAACAACGGGCAGTACTGGAGCGGGCGCAAGGTGATCGATGTCACGCCTCCGACCGGAGACCTCAGGGTCTTTGCCGGATCCGGCCCGGCCGGAACGGCTGGAGCGGGCGGAAGAGGCGGAAAAGGAGGGAAAGGAGGGCAGGAAGCTGGGGAGGCATTCTATCAATTCTGCTTCGATATGGATGCCAACCGGCCTGTCCGCTATGAGCCCTTCCGCAGTGAATCCGGGGCGGCCGCGCTGATCGGGACCAGGGACCTGTCCCCGACCAGGGTCACCTGCGCCCTGCGGTCTCTGGACCGGGACATGGACAGGATCTTTGCCGCTTCAAACCCGGTCGTGAGCGGAGGAGACAGGGGCTGGAACGAGGACAATTCCCTGGAGATGAAGGTCAGCGGGGACCAGGTCTTTTACCTGGAGAAGATCCTGCTGGAGGACCGGGCCGGCAATGTCCGGATCAATGAGCCCGGCGCCGCCTGGACCATGGCGGAGAGCGGCAGGATCTACCTGGATACAGATTCGCCCCGGGTGTCTCCGGTCACGGATGCGGAGGCCCCCGAGGTCAGGATCCTGGCAGACGGGCGGTTTACCCGCCACGAGGCCGACGGGGAGCGCTATATCTACCGGCCTGCCGGTAAGACGCTCGACCTCAAAGTCTCGGTCACGGACCCCGGAGGGGCCGCCCGCAGCTCCGGCCTCTCCAAAGTCAGCCTCAGGGTGACCGCGGGCGATGTGGATATCACGGACAGGGTGACAGCGGAGGGCATTCCTTATGAGAGCAATATAAAAAAGAGGAAAAAGATGGATAAAAACGGAAATACGAACATAAAAGACCCGGACCTCCTCTATGAGATCCGGGACGCGGCGATCCACATACCGACCGCCTCCTTTGCCCAGTCCAACGACATCACCGTCCGGGTCGAGGCGGCCGACAACAGCGGCAACCGGTCCTCGGTCTCCCGGGACGGCGGCCTGGTCCGCCTGGGGATCGACACGGTGGGGCCTCTGGTCGAGGTCGTTTACCGGGATCAGGCTCCGCCCGTCAATGAAAAATATTTCGCGGGCAGCCGGCAGGCGGAGATCATCGTGACTGACCGCAACATGGACAGCGAAAAGATCAGGATTCGGACCAATATGGAAGCGAAGGGCGGCTTTGAGGCCCCCCACCCCAACCGGACTTCGGACGGCAGGGGGGAGAAGGGAGACGGAGACCGCTGGGTCAAAAGGCTGGCCGCCGACCGGGACGGCGACTACAGCCTGGACCTGGATGGGACCGATGCCCTGGGCAACCGGATCAGACAGGTCCAGTGGAAGGGCCCGGCCCCGCAGGCCTTCACGGTCGACAGGACTGTCCCCGTGATCAGTATTTTTCTCCAGAACACCGATGTCCGGAACGGCAGGTACTACAACAGGGCCCAGACAGCCCTGATCACGGTCCGCGAGCACAATTTCCGGCGCCAGGACCTGAAGCTGGAGCTGACCGCGTCAGCCGGGGGAGATGATCCGCGGCCGCCGGAGCCGGAGCCGACGGCTTTTTCCGCGGACGGAGACTTCCACACGGCCAGTGTCCGCTTTGACAGGGACGGCTGCTACTCCATCCGGGTCAGCTGTACCGATCCCGCCGGCAACCGGGCCCGGGAGGCAGTCTGCGGGGAGTTTGTCGTGGACATGACCCCGCCGAAGCTTCTCTTTGACAGGAGCGGACCCTTCCGCTTCGGCGCGGATGGCAGCGGCTGGTCCGGAGACCTCCCCCTGGACGACTGCATTTACACAGGGGGGCTCTTCCGGCCGCGTGTGAGGGTGGAGGATACCTGGTTTGACGCGGACCGGTCTTATTTTACTGCGGAGGGGGCCGGCAGGGGGACTGTATACAGAGCCCGGCCGGAGGCTAAGGTGCAGAACCGTTACAGTTCAGATCCACCTGAAACGCGAGGTGTTTTGCGCACGCTTTTTGCGCAAAACCCGAGTTTAACGGCGCGCGGCGCACGCAAAGCGTATTGGAATCGCCGCGCGCAACGTTGCATGTACACGCCCTTTGAGGGGGCGTGTACAGAAACGCAGAACCGCTGCATTGACCTCTGCCTGCCGGAATTTGAGATAAAGAAGAGCTTCGACGATGTCTATTATGTGAAGGCCTGTGCCGTGGACCTGGCGGGCAACCGCAGTCCCCTGGCCCGGTTCCGCTTCAGCCTCAACCGCTTTGGATCGACCTTTGAGGAAGGGGACGCAGGCGGCGGGAGGCCGGACCCCGAAAACAGCCGGACCTGTGCCTATGTCCGCAGGTATTACAACAACCGGGTCGACGGCCCCGTCAGTGTGCGGGAGATCAGCCCGGTCAGGATCACGCAGTACCGGATCTACAGGACGAAGGATGGCTTTTCCAGAGAACTGAAGGAAGGGGAGGAATACAGGCGGATCACGGAAAAAGAGACCGACGGAGACTGCCGCTACCGCTATGAGATCGACGACAGGGTCTTTGCGGGAGACGGCCACTACAGCTTCCTCCTGGTCACCAGGGACCGGGAGGGCAATGAAAACTCGACGGCCCAGATGATGGAGGACGTCGCGGAGCCGGAAAGCAGGGACCGGGAGGGCAATGAAAACTCGACGGCCCAGATGATGGAGGACGGCGCGGACCCGCAGATTATGAGGGTCACGAGCTTTCCGATCGCCTTCTGCGTCGACCGCACGCCGCCGTCCATCCGGATCGCGGGGGTGGACCCGCACGAACGGAGGATCCGGGCGAGATCCCTGGATCTGACAGTCCTTCCGGAGGACGGCCAGTCCGGCGTCTCCTCGGTGGAGCTCCGTTTCCGGACCGGCTGGCGCGGGAACGGGAGAGATATACCGGGCAGGGCGCCGGACAGGGTCCTGATCTGCCGCTATATGGATCC
>CAMNFJ010000104.1:0-11106 GCA_946536955.1 uncultured Lachnospiraceae bacterium | reverse complement strand
AAAAAAGCATTTTGAATCAGCCCGCTGAATGAACGCAAGGCTCGGAAAAGATCAGGAGAATAAAGATTATGGAAAAAAGAAATCTGACCTGTATCGGCTGCCCCATGGGCTGCCAGATCACAGTGGAATTTGAGGGCGAAGAGATCTTCAGTGTCACAGGCAATACCTGCGCGATCGGAGACAAATATGCCCGCCAGGAAGTCACCCACCCGGAGCGCACAGTCACCTCCACCGTCATCGTGGTCGGCGGCGACAAGGAGCGCTGCAGCGTAAAGACCAAGGGGAATATTCCCAAGGAAAAGATTTTTGCCTGCATGGACGCCATCAATCACGCGAAGATCCAGGCCCCGGTCCGGATCGGCGATGTCGTGATCGAGAACGTCTGCGGAACCGGTGTCAACGTCGTGGCGACCAGAAATATCGACGCGGCGTAAGAGGCGGGCCTTAAGAGCCCGGAGCCGTAGAGCCACGACTTAAGAGCCACGACTTAAGAGATGCTCCTTAAAAGTCTTGGCATGAGAGGGGCAGCTCAAGAGCCTCGCCCTGAAAGTCATATCCCGAAAGACATATCCTGAAAGATATTTTTCGGGAGACAAGTCCTGAAGGGCGCGTTCCGGGACGGATTACTTCCGGAAGGATTGTCTTGAAAGACATGTTCCGAAAGGCACCTCGACTGGGCCTGACCCGTATTAGAAAAAATCAGAAAAACCAAAAAGAGCGGCTGAAGCCCGGCAGAAAAGATCTTCCCCGGGCGCAGCCGCTTTTTTCGTATTTTGGAAAACCTCGATTTTAGAAAACCTCGATTTTAGAAAACCTTCAAAAGATGTATACTTTTGACAGGAGAATACGGGCGCCGGCGGGTTTCAGGCCGCGGCAAAAATTGGACGCAGGAGACAAAGACCATGGCAGACAGAAACCGGGAGAAGATCATTTTTCATATAGATGTCAACTCGGCCTTCCTGTCCTGGTCGGCCGTCAAGCGCCTCCGGGAGGACCCGCAGAGCGTGGACCTGCGCACGATCCCTTCCGTCGTGGGCGGAGATCCGACGACGCGGCACGGGATCGTGACGGCAAAGTCTGTGCCCGCCAAGAAGTACGGGATCCGTACGGCGGATACGATCGCCTCTGCCATGAGCCGGTGTCCGGGCCTGGTGGTCATCCCTTCTGATTTTACGACCTACCGGGAGTACTCGCATCAGTTTATGGACATTCTCAGAAGCTATACGTCCAGTGTCGAACAGGCCTCCATTGATGAGGCCTACATGGACGCGACAGACCTTGTGGACGCGATGATGGAAGGGACCGCGGCAGCCCGCAGCGATACCGGCAGCGGACGGGCCCGGAGCAGGAGAGAGGCCGCACAGGCCCTGGCGGCGCAGATCCGCGAGAGGATCAGGGAGACCCTGGGCTTCACCGTAAATGTCGGGATCTCGGGTAACAGACTTCTGGCCAAGATGGCCAGCGACTTCGAAAAGCCGGACAGGACCCATACCCTGTTTCCGGAGGAGGTCCCGGCGAAGCTCTGGCCCCTGCCCATCGGGGATCTGTACGGGTGCGGCGGAAGAACGGCGGCCCGCCTGCGGACCCTGGGGATCAGGACTATCGGAGACGCGGCCCACACCCCGGTGGAGGTCCTGACCGACCATCTGGGGGACAAGTCCGGAAAATACATCCACAATGCCTCCAGGGGACTCGGCCGGTCGACGGTCTCGCCGGTCCGGGAGGACGCCAAGAGCTACTCCAATGAGTATACGACCTCCAGCGACATCACTCAGGAGACCTACGAGGCGGAGTTCATGCCCCTCCTGCAGCACCTCTGCGACAAAGTGGCAGGCAGGCTCCAGCGCGACGGCGTGTATGGAAAAACCGTCGTCGTCACGGTCAAGACAGACGACTTCCGCCGCAGGTCGGCCCAGCGCCAGCTGGCCGATGCCTCCAACAGGGCGGAGGTCCTCTTTCAGGCGGCGTCCACCCTGGCGGACAAGCTTCTGCTCGGCGAAAAAGGCCTGTTTGCAGAGGGAGCCGGAATACGTCTTCTCGGGGCCGGCGTGACGGACCTGGACGACGGCGCCTACCGGCAGATGAGCCTGCTGGACTGGGAACCGGAGGAAGAGGGGCCGGATGTGCGGACAGACGCTGCATCACAAAAGCCGGAGCCGAAGCAGGAGGAACCGGAGCCGCCCTTTCCTGCCGATCCTGCCACACAAAAGGCCGGGCAGGAGCAAGCTCTGCCGGTGGAAGCCGTGCGGCCAGCTACCGCTGCGCAAAAGGCCGGGCAGGAGGAAGCGGAGAAATCCGCGCCGGGAGAGCCGGCAGGCGCTGCGTCACAAAAGCCGGAGCCGGGGCGAAAGAGGGGCATCGACCCCTCCGACCGGAAGGCCAGGCTCCTGGAAATGGAAGCTTTGATCAACAGGCGCTTCGGGGAGGGAGCGGTCCGCAGAGGAGGAGCGGAGGCTCCCGACAAATCATCGACTGAGAATAAATGATCGTCTGAGACCAATAAGAAAGGCCTTCCTGCAGATGGGATTCTGCCGGAAGGTCTTTTTTGAAAGTATTATAGAATATTTGAAAGTGCTATAGAATAGTAGAGGACCAGCCTCGAGAAAAGCTCGAAAAACCAGTCGGGATTTCAGGCCGGCCTGAAAAGCAGGCAAAAGGTCTGCGGCAGTCCTTAAAGGCCTCGCGACAGGCCCTTACAATGCGGTTTTCGAGAGATATTGAAGGAATTTTCTGTTATAATCAAGCCGTATTCCCCGGGGAATCAGCTCCAGGTCGAAGTGGTCGGAGAGGAGCGGCTCGCCGTCGATATTGGCCCTGAAGGGGACGGAGGAGGAGATGGTCAGCTTTTTCGCGCGAAGGACCCTGACGGCAGGGCTTTGCAGGTGACTGCCGTCCTTTATGGACAGGATGGTCCTGGCCATCCGCAGTTTGCCCAGGCTGTCGACCAGGTAGACCTCCATGATCCCGTCATTCAGGACACTGCCGGGGGATACGTGGTAACCGCCGCCATAGTAGCAGCTGTTGGCCGCGATGATCGTGGTGAAGGCCTGGTCAAAAGAGTGTCCTTGGCATTCGACCTGCAGTCTCCGGCCCTTTTTGTGGCGGAGGAAATGGTAGACGACTCCGGCATTGAAGCGCATGGGCCTGGGGATCAGGCGGTTGTGGATCCAGGTGTCGTCATTGGCGATATCCGCGTCGATCCCGAAGCAGGCGACATTGATACAATAGCGGTCGTTGACCCGGATGAGATCGATGTCGTGGATGCCGTCCGCCAGATGATCCATGCAGGTGCGGGCAAAGTCGTTGCCTGTGCCGGCCGGGATGAGGGACAAGATGTTTTTCGTTCCGGCAAAGTCATTCAGCAGCCGGTTGATCGAACCGTCGCCTCCGATGGCCGTGATTACGTTTTCGCTGTCCTTATAGCGCTCGACCGAGGCGGCCGCGTCGCGGATGGTCTCATTGAGTACGATCTCATAGTCCCGGTGAAAATACTCCGATGCCTGTTTTAATCTTGAGATATATTCGTCAGTTCTCTCCAGAAGACTGAACCTGTTAACAAAATAGATATATTTCATTGCTTTTTCCTACTCGTTTCTCACTCATGATCTAAGGAGGATTTCCAATGAAGCTCAACGGTATAGGTCACAGCAAGTTTTCAGACAGGTCTCAGCCCGTCCGTGGTTCCGATGGATTTCAACATCGTGAAGGCGACGCAGGGGGTCAGCAACATCAATCCCGATTTTGCCAGGATGGCGAAGGAGATTGTTGATGCGGGCAGACTTCTGGAGATCTACCATTACGCCGAGGGAAAGACCCCTGAATCCGAAGCGGATTTGCGCAGACAGGCGGAAGTTTACTTCTCCTCCAACACCTGGAAGATGTAAAACTTCAGATAGTAGGACTCCTCGGAGGCCCAGAGGATGGGATGGTCGGGAGCCTGGGTCCGGAATTCGATCTGGCGCAGGCGCTTGTGGGCGTCCCTGGCCGCCTGGGCGATGGTGTCCCGGAAGAGGTCCGGATCCATGAAGTGGGAGCAGGAGCAGGTCGCAAGGAAGCCCCCATCCCGGACCAGGCGCAGGCCGCGCTGGTTGATCTCGCGGTAGCCCCGGACGGCTGCCTTGATGGAGTTTCTGGACTTCGTGAAGGCGGGGGGATCCAGGATCACGACATCGTAGAGCTCTCCCTCCCTGTGGAGGGCGGGAAGCAGGTCAAAGATGTCCGCGCACTGATAGCGAAGGCGGGTGCCGGCATCGTTGACAAACCAGGGTCCTGTCCCCTGTTCTGCTGAAAGATCTTGAGCGTCGGGGGCAGAGCCGCCCGGCCCCGCGGTTTTTTCCTGCGGATAAAAGCCATTGAGAGCCGCGTTCTGAGCCGCCTGGGCGATGGCCAGGTCGGAGGCGTCCACGCTGGTGACCTCGGCGGCTCCCGCCAAGGCCGCGTTGAGCCCGAAGGACCCGGTATGGGTGAAGCAGTCCAGGACCCTGGCTCCCCTGCAGAGGCCGGCGATGGCGCGGCGGTTCTCTTTCTGGTCCAGGAAAAAGCCGGTCTTCTGGCCGTTTTCGACATCGACCATGTAGCGGACGCCGTTTTCCGTGATGGGAACCATAGTGTCAAAGGGCTCTCCGATAAAGCCCTTGGTCCGGGGAAGGCCCTCCTTTTCGCGCACTTTGGCGTCGCTCCGCTCATAGATGCCGCGGATCCGGATCCCGTCCTCCTCCAGGACTCTCGTGAGGGCGGAGAGGATCAGGGGCTTGAGGCGGTCGATCCCCAGGGCCAGGGACTCGACGACCAGGACATCCTCGTACTTGTCCACGGTGATCCCGGGCAGGAAATCAGCCTCTCCGAAGATCAGGCGGCAGGAGGAGGTGTCGATCACCTTTTTGCGGTATTCCCAGGCGGCCCGCACCCGCATTTCCAGGAAGGCGGGTGTGATCGTCTGGTCTTTTTTTCTGCTCAGCATGCGAATACAGATCTTTGAAGCCCGGTTGATAAAGCCCCGGCCCAGAAAATACCCGTCAAAATCCTCCACATCCAGGATATCCCCGTCCCGGAAATCTCCTTCCACGCGGTCGATCTCATTGTCATAGATCCAGAGGCCGCCCGCCTTGAAGGCGCGGGCCCCGCCCTTGCGGATCCTGGCGACGGCCCCGCAGGCGAGATCTTCATTTCTGTTTTCCATATAATCTGTCATCCGGTATGACCTCCTGTCGATATAGTCTCTCAATCATAGACATATTTGTGCTTTTATGCAAGCTGAATGAAGGCACGCGGCGTCATATGTATGTGCACAGCACCTGCATATGTGTTATGATAAAAAAACATAAGGTTTAAAAAAGCGTAACATGTCATAATCAAAACTACAATCCGTCAATGAGTATACGATGAAAGAGATGAACGGCATGGAAAACAGAATCAATGGAAAGGCAGCGGTCCTGGTGGATTCCGGCTGTGATATAGCTCAGGAATGCCTGGATCAATACGGGCTGTGGCTTCTGCCCCTGCATATCGATTATCCCGAAAAGGCCTACCTGGACGGCGTGGATATTGACCCGCAGATGGTCTATGACCGCTATCCGCAGGATTATCCCAAGACGTCGACGCCCTCCCTGCAGGAGGTCCTGGACAAGCTGGACGAGATGGCGGATGCCGGGATCGAAAAGGTCATTGCGGTCTGTATCTCCAGCGGACTGAGCGGGACCTGGAACGCGGTGCGCCTGGCCGCCCTCCACCAGGAGAGGGTGGAGGTCTTTGTTTTCGACAGCAAAAATATCTCCGTGGCCTCGGGACTGCTGGCCATCTGGGCCGGCCGGAAACTGGCCGAGGGCATGCCCTACGAGGATGTGTGCCGGGGGCTGGAGGAAAAGATCTACGATTCCAAGGTCATGTTTTACATGGACACCCTGGAGTATCTCAAGAGGGGCGGCAGGATCGGCACGGTTTCCTCCATGATCGGCCAGGCCCTTAAGATCAAGCCGATCATTTCCTGCAATAAGGAGGGAATCTACTACACCGTCTCCCTGATCCGGGGCAGCAAACAGGGCAAGCAGAAGCTTCTGAAGGAAATGCTCAAATTCTGCCAGGGACACAGGGTCTGGCTGGGCCTGGGACACGGCGCCGCCGCCCGGGAGCTGGAGGAGATGGAGCACATGGTCCTGGAGGAGCTCGGGGACAGGGGCGAGGTCCTCTACCGCAAGCAGATCGCCGCGACCCTTGCCCTCAATACGGGGCCCGGCCTGATCGGTGTGGCCGCGATCCTGGATCCGTGAGCACCCGGTGCGCGATTTCAAAGGAAAAGGCGAGGGTTTCCGAAAGGCCTGGATCCGTGAGCGCCTGACTAGCGAAATAATGCCGGCAGAGGAATCGTTCTTCTGCCGGTTTTTTTCATGGAAGGTGCAGATTTGGTTCCTGTCCGACGCATATCCGTTTTCTGTCCGGCGCATTTCCGGCTCCTGTCCGACGCATATCCGGCTCTCGCCGGCCGGTCCTCCCCCCGGCAGGGAGGACTGGCAGCTGCCGGAAACGCAAAGAAACTGCGCATTTCCGGCCCTCCCCCGGCATGAAAGCCGGTCCGTAGCTGTCCCGGTGCAGTTTTTTATGCATCCGGGGCGGTATGCCCATAAAAAAATATTGTATACATGTATATTTTTATTCGATTTTTTCTTTTAAGACTGGAAAAATATGCAGGCGGGTTTTATAATAGGAATTCGTAGTATCAATTGGCGGAGAGCTGACGCCAGACCGGCCGCACAGAGGCCGGCCGCGCGGACGGGCAAAACGGAAAAAGACAGGCTTCTGCCGGCAGGTCCATTTATGAGGATCGGTCAAAATGCCGCAGCAGGACCGCGTCGATGTATGTCCCGCCGCGCAGACAGACGCCCCGGAACCCGAGAGGTGGAGGAAGTATAAAAATGAAAAAGAAAGATATCGATTGGAGCAGCCTGGGATTTGCTTATATGGTTACGGACAAGCGCTACGTTTCCATGTACCAGAACGGTGCATGGGACGAGGGCAAGCTGATCAGCGACGACAAGATCGTCATGAGTGAGGACGCGGGTGTCCTGCACTATTCTCAGTCGGTTTTTGAAGGGCTCAAGGCCTACACGACCGAGGACGGCCGTATCGTCTGTTTCCGTCCCGACCTCAATGCCCAGCGCATGGTCGATTCCGCCCTCCGCCTGGAGATGCCCCCATTCCCCGCTGACCGCTTTGTAGAGGCGGTCAAGGCAACGGTCAAGGCCAACGCCGCATGGGTACCGCCCTATGGCACCGGTGCGACCCTCTATGTCCGTCCCCTGATGTTCGGCATCAGCCCCGTTATCGGCGTCAAGCCCGCGGACGATTATATGTTCCGTATCTTCGTCACTCCCGTCGGCCCTTATTTCAAGGGCGGCGCGACCCCGATCGCGATCCGCATCAGTGATTTTGACCGCGCGGCTCCCCGCGGAACGGGCCACATCAAGGCCGGCCTCAACTACGCCATGAGCCTGCACGCCATCGTCGATGCCCATGACCACGGCTTCGCGGAGAACCTCTATCTGGATTCCGCGACCCGCACCAAGATCGAGGAGACCGGCGGCGCCAACATCATCTTCGTCGACGCGGACGGCAACCTGGTCATCCCGACCTCCGACAGCATCCTGCCCTCCATCACCCGCCGCAGCATCCACTATGTCGCGGAGCACTATCTGGGCCTCAAGGTCACAGAGAGGGTCGTCACCCTCAAGGAAGTCGAGGAAGGAAACTTCAGAGAGGCCGGCCTTTGCGGCACCGCGGCCGTCATTTCGCCTCTGGGCTGCATCAATGACCACGGCAAGGAGATCTTCTTCTCCAACGGCATGGACCATGTCGGCCCCGTCATCCAGAAGCTCTACGATACCCTGACCGGTATCCAGGCGGGCCGCATCGAAGCTCCCGAGGGCTGGATCGTAGAGGTCTGCTGAGACTGAAGAGGGCTTTTGCGCAGCCTGAAATACAATAATGACAGATCAACCGTAAATGCTCCTGTGTGTGCATTTGCGGTTGTTCTTGAAATCACGGCATATCGGTCAGGCCGGAAATGATCAGTGCATGATCAGGCCGGATCCAACGGTCCATGGTCAGGGATCAGCACATGATCAGGCCGGAAAGAATCAGACCGGTCCGTGGTGAATAGTCGGTACATGATCAACTTTTAAAAGAAACGAGAGGTTTCATATGAGTGAAAAGAAAATGATGCTGGGCAATGCCGCGATCGCCCGCGGCGCGTGGGAAGCCGGCGTGAAGGTCTCTTCCGCCTATCCCGGGACCCCCAGCACGGAGATCAGTGAGGAACTTGTCAAATACCCCGGCGTCTACGCCGAGTGGGCCCCCAATGAGAAGGTCGCCGCAGAGGTCGCCATCGGTGCCTCCTTCGCCGGCGTGCGTTCCCTGGCCTGCATGAAGATGGTCGGTCTCAACGTCGCGGCCGATCCGGTCTACTCCGTCTCCTACATCGGAGCGGACGGCGGCCTGGTCTTTGTCGTCGCCGACGACCCCGGCCTCTACAGCTCCCAGAACGAGCAGGACACCCGCCGCGTCTGCCGCGCAGCCGTCGTTCCCTGCCTGGAGCCCGCGGATTCCCAGGAAGCCAAGGACTTCATGAAATACGCCTATGAGATCAGCGAGAAGTTTGACACTCCCGTCATCATCAGGACCACAACCCGCCTGGCTCACTCCCAGTGCGAGGTCGAGCTCTGCGACCGCGTCGAGCCCGCTGACAAGGAATACACCAGAGACCCCTTCAAGCGCGTCATGATGCCCGGCATGGCCAAAAAGCGCCACCTGGTCGTCGAGCAGCGCATGAAGGATATGGAAGAGTGGGCCTGCAGCCAGCCCTTCAACAAGGTAGAGCAGGGCAGCATGACCATCGACGGCAAAAAGATCGGCTTCATCACCGACGGCATCCCCTACCAGTATGTCAAGGAAGCCTGCCCCGATGCCTCCATCCTCAAACTGGGCATGTGCAACCCCCTGCCCAAAAAGATGATCGAAGACTTCGCGAAGACGGTCGACGTGCTCTACATCTTTGAAGAGCTTGAGCCCGTCATCGAGGAGCAGGTCCGCGCCTGGGGCATCGACTGCATCGGCAAAGACCTCTTCACCATCCAGGGCGAATACAGCGCCAACATGATCCGCGAGCGCGTCCTGGGCCAGAATCTGGACATCGAGCCCACGCCCGAGATCCCGCCCCGCCCGCCCATTCTCTGTCCCGGCTGCCCCCACAGGGCCACCTATTCCGTGCTCAAAAAGCTCAAGCTCCACGCGGCCGGCGACATCGGCTGCTACACCCTGGGCGCCCTGGCCCCTCTGGCGGTCGTCGACACCACCGTCTGCATGGGCTCCAGCATCTCCTCCCTCCACGGCATGGAGAAGGCCAAGGGCCACGACTATATCAAGAACTGGGTCGCTGTCATCGGTGATTCCACCTTCATGCACACCGGACTCAATTCCCTGGTCAACATGTATTACAACCAGTCCCACGGGACTGTCATCATCCTGGACAACCGCACGACCGGCATGACCGGCCACCAGGACCACCCCGGCACCGGCAAGACCCTGTCCGGCGAGACCGTCCCGGCCGTCCACTTCCCGACCCTGATCAAGGGCATCGGCATCCAGAACGTCCACGTCGTCAATCCTTTTGATGTCGAAGCCTTCACGAAGGTCGTCAAGGAAGAGACCCAGAAGGACGAGCTGTCCGTCATCATCGCCCAGGCGCCCTGCGCCCTCCTCAAGAGCGAAGTGCACCCCTACAAGGTCCAGCCCATCGCCGACAAGTGCGTCCACTGCGGCGCCTGCCTGCAGCCCGGCTGCCCCGCCCTCACAAAGAATGAGGACGGCAGCATCCGCATCGACGCCACCATGTGCAACGGCTGCGGCCTCTGCATGAGCATGTGCAAGGTCGGTGCCCTCGAAAAGGTCAAGGCGTAAACAGATGCCGTGTGACAGGCTGCTGATTCGAGGGGTTTTGCATGGCCTTTTTATGCAAAAACCCGAGTGAAACGGCGAAAATCGTGCGCGTAAGCGCATTGTAATACGATTTTCGCAAGTTACTGTTACAGTACCGAAGGGACTGCAATAGTAACGGATTGGAGAATAGAATTATGACAAAGAATATTATGATCGTCGGCGTCGGCGGGCAGGGCACCCTGCTCACCAGCCGCATCCTGGGCGGCGTCATGGAGAACGCCGGATTTGAAGTAAAGGTTTCAGAGGTCCACGGCATGGCCCAGCGCGGCGGCAGTGTCGTCACCTTCGTCCGCTACGGCAAAGACGTGGCCGAGCCCATCGTAGAAGAGGGCCAGGCTGACGTCCTCATCGCCTTCGAGCGCCTCGAGGCCCTCCGCTACGCCAACTTCCTCAAAAAGGACGGCGTCCTCATCGTCAACGACTGGCGCATCGACCCCATCAGTGTCGTCATGGGCGCGGCCAAATATCCCGAGAACATCATCGAGAACCTCGAGAAGACCCACACCGTCTACCGCATCGACGCCATGGATGAAGCCCTCAAGCTGGGAAACTCCCGCGTCTTCAACAACATCGTCCTGGGCCTCGCCGCAAAGCACATGGAATTTGCCCGCGAAGACTGGCTCAAGGTCATCGAGGCCAAGGTCCCTCCCAAGACCGTCGACATCAACACCAAAGCCTTCCTTGTCGGCTACGAGAAATGACAGGCTGTTGCAGAGATGTGACAGGGGGACAGGCACTGTGTCACACTGATGTGCTGGTGTGACAGGGAGACAGGTACTGTGCCGCGCTGCTGTACTGAAGTGACAACATCTGAGCGATTCAATTTCACACATGTCCTCCATCTGAGCTGATGCAGGGCGCCGCTTCGGGCGGCGCCCTTTTTTCATGCTGCAATGACCAAAATCCTTATAAAAGACCTTATAAAAGATTTATCCTTTGGCACAATTTCAACACAATTGTATGTATAATACTCCTTAGGGTCATTTGACAGACCCCGGATCAGTTCCGTATGATCCGAAAGCCAACAAAACGAATCATTCAACTAAAGCCCATATATGAGATTCTATGATGTAAGGGTCAAAAGGTGGTCAAGTAAACCCCGACTCGTCAAGTTGCACA
>CAMNFJ010000103.1:0-11154 GCA_946536955.1 uncultured Lachnospiraceae bacterium | reverse complement strand
TTATCCATGACCGGACTTTCGCCGGCAAGAACTGCGCCATGCCCGGCGCACATAAGAGCGGCATCCCCGCTTCCGGGGATGCCGCTCCTTTGTATTTTCCAGATAAAGATTCGCTGTGCTCCTGCGACCCCCCCCGCTATACAGGATTCGGTCAGGACTTTCATGCTCAAAAATTATCCAGAACCTTGTATGTGACTTTTGCGGCAGTCAGTAACGGATGGCTCCGGGAGCCCCGTCCCCTGATCCTCTTTTTGCCTTTTATGGCCGCGCCCACAGCCGGTTTTCTGTCTGCGTCTATTTCCTGTTCTGCTCTCCAATTTCTATCCGCAGCCATTTTTTCCTGCATCCTGCCCGCCGCGAAGACAAGGCCGGCAAGAAGGAGCCTGCGCTTAAGAGGCAGCTTCTTATTTCCGGACATTTTTGACAATTGCCGCAGAGCGGTCATTCCCGCAATGCCTCTGATCCATGTACCCGTCTTCGTTCCGGCCATCTCACACCTCCGCAGGTCTTCCTTTTCCGGATGTTTTTACTTTTCTCCGGCGGGTGCCGGGGATTCCCGGTATTTCCTTTTATTCCTTCGGGTAGGACTCCAGAACGTCTGTGATAGCGGGAACTAACACCTTCTTTCTGGAAAAACCCGGTTCAAGCCTGTAGTATGTCCCGTTAAAGGCAGCCTGATCACCAAAAGCAGCTTCAAGTACGTCCCTCGCCGCTTCGTTGCCGGGAACCAGATATGTCACAGAAATATCATCATGAAAGATATTGACCTGAGCAAAGGCCATATCCATACCGGTCGATGACAAAGCCGCCGGCATCGCTGCCTTCATGCGTCCGCACAGATCTTCCGCCGTTTCCTCGTCGTAAGCATTGACGCATCCGATGGAATACTTTTTCCCGCCGCCTTCATATTCCTTATAGTCGCTGAAAAAGATCTCCTCATCAGACATGCCCTCATAAGAAAGCGATGCCTTGAACATTTCCTGATAAAAAGCGTCCGTATCGGAAACGCCGGCGATCCCGCTGAGTTCCTTTAATGCTTCTCTGTCTGCGGTCGTAGTATTGGATTGAAGATTTTTTGTATCTGACAGGATCGAACCCATCATGACAAAAGCGGTCTTTTTATCCAGCTCAACGCCATAATGTCTGTATCGAAGCCAGATGATGGTCGCGGTCGAGCCAAGAGGTCTGGCATCATATATAAGCTGATTGCCTGTAGTGACAGTTCCGTCCCCGTGGTGATCGATGATGCTGATGATGTGCGCATCCTGCAATCCGTCAGCAGACTGCGTGTACTCGCTGTGGTCCACCAGAACCATATTCAGACCGGCCGCAGCCTCCAGCAGCTCCGGCGTTTCCACCCCGGCAGCTTTAAGGATATATTCCGTTTCATGGTTGATCGGCCCGAGGACGGCCGGAACCGCGTCATATCCCAACTTCTGAAGCAGGGCAGCATACGCGATCGAGCTGCCCACAGTATCAGCGTCAGGACTCTTATGCCCGGTCACATAGATTCTGCCTTCGATCTCTCCAAGCCCTTCCAGGTCACTGCGGTTCAGAAGGATCTCCAGCTCTTTTTCCTTCTGATAATGCCGGGCTTCCATGAATCTTCCCAGAAAAAAACCTCCGATCCCGATTGCGGCAAGCAGCAAAATCAGGCAGCACACAGCGACGCACTGTCTTCTTTGTTTCATGGATAAAATGCCTCCCTTTCAAGATGATACGCGTAAGATCATGTTTTTTACCTGAAAATGATCAATTGTGATAAACGATGCACACAACTAGATAATAACACTAAAGCAGCCGGCTATGCCACCAAAACTACTCGAACCGAAGCCTTTTTCTCACAGGACCGGACAGCGCTGCATCCTCGACAGACTCCCGGATATCCCTGATCACATCGCGTCGGTCCGGCGATAGTATCCGGGCAGGCTCTCCTCCAGAATCCCGTTGATCTTCATGCGCATCAGGACCGGGATCAGGCGGGAAAGATCTGTCTGCACCTTATCGTTCTCCAGATTTTCCTCATCACCTGTCTCATTACCTGTCTTATTCACTGTCTCATTGACGGCCTCCAGGACCCGGTCCACATGCATCTCATCTCCTGCCGACAGGATCCGTAGTATGCTGTCTTCCAGAGGATCCCGTCTCTCCTCCGCATAGACCGGCCGGATACTCCGGCCGGTTCCGACGGATTCATCTTCGCGGCCCGCAGCCTCTCTCCCGTCAGCAATAAATCCGTCATCATCATTCTCCTCAGGAGTCTTCCCGAGAAGGACTCCCGGCTCTTCCCCATCCGTTCTGGCGAAAGCCCTTCTTGCCGGGGCGGCCTTTGCCTCCCCTGTCCCGAAAAAGAATTCCAGGATGTCTTCCGGGCAGGTCGCCGGGGCCGCGCCCTGGCGGATCAGGCGGTTGCAGCCGTCACTGAGGCTGTCACAGACCCGGCCCGGCAGGGCGAAGACCTCCCGTCCCTGCTCCAGGGCCATGTCGACCGTGATCAGAGTCCCGGATTTTTTGCGGGCCTCTATGACCAGGACCAGGTCTGCCAGGCCGCTGATGATCCGGTTTCTCTGGGGAAAGAGGCCGGCCTTTGGAAAGGTCCCCGGCGGATATTCGGATATGACCCCGCCTTCCTGCAGGAGGCGGTCATAGAGGTCCCTGTTTTCGTCCGGATAACAGATATCGACGCCGCAGCCCAGGACGGCGAAGGACTTTCCTCCCTCGTCAAGCGCCGCCCTCTGGGCGATCCCGTCGATCCCGCGGGCCATGCCGCTGATGACAGTGATCCCCCGGGAGGCGATCTTTTGGGAAAAACGTCTGGCCTGGTCCCTGCCATAGCCGGATGCCAGCCTGGCCCCGATCACGGCGGCCGCAGGTCTCCCGTTTTCCGGCAGCCCGCCCCTGTAATAGATCCCGAAAGGGGGATCCGGGATCTGCCGCAGCTTTTCCGGAAATCCCTGCTCCAGAATGCAGGAAAAGCGGATGCCGGCCTTCTCGAGTTCTTCCGCGATCCGGCCCGGCTCCCGTCCCTTTCTCCTGCTCTCCAGCAGGAGCTTCTTCACCTGTCTGCTTCTGCCGGTATTGGGAAAGGCCTCTCCGCAGAAAAAGGTGATCTGGCTCTCAGACGCTGTGTACAGAGTCCGGGCGGCCGCCATGAGTTCCGCCGCATATGCTGACGCCGGGTCCAAAGGCCTCAGCCCCGCAGATTCCGAGTTCGCAGGCTCCGGCCTAAATGGCCTCAGGCCTGCGGACTCCGGAATCGAAGGCTCCGGCCCTGCAGATTCAAGGCTCGAATGCCTCAGCCCCGCAGATTCCGGGTTCTCAGACTCCGGGCCCGCAGGGACTCCTGAGCCATCGGTCCCGACAGCCCCGACAGGTACCCCAACAGATGCAGATGGATCCGGAATCGTTTCCTCGAAACAGACCGGTGACAGAAGGCTGTTCTCCCCTGCCGCCTGCAGGAGGGCAAAGATTCCTTTTCTCCCGATCCCCTCCAGCTGTGCCAGCCAGCACAGATAAGGATGATATTCGTTATACATTTGCACGCATTGACCTCCTCTCTCCTAATGACTCAAGACTGGCCCGCGGCTTTTGCGCGCCGGGTCACCCGCCCTTCTGCAGCAGGTCTGCCTGCCGGTAGGTATAGGCCAGATAGAGATGGTCCTCCCGGAGAGCATCCGCGCCCTCCAGGTCCGCGATGGTCCTGGCGACGCGGATGATGCGGTGATAGGCCCGCACGCTCATGGATCCGGCCTCGAACAGGTTCCGCATACAGGCCTTCTCCCGGCTTCCCAGGGCGCAGTACTTCTCCAGGTCGGCGGCCCGCATGTCGGAATTGAAGCGGAGCCCTGTCCCCCGAAAGCGGTGCCTCTGCCGCTCGCAGGCCTCCATGACCCGGTCCCGGACTGTCCTGCTGGTCTCCTCTCCGCCGAACTCCCGCTGCAGGTCCCCGATCTCCGGCCTGGGAACCGTGATGCACAGGTCCATCCGGTCCAGAAGGGGCCCGGAGATCCTGCTCAGATAGCGCCTGATCTCCCAGGGCGTGCACTTGCAGCGGTTCCTGTCCGGAAAGTGGCCGCAGGGGCAGGGGTTGCAGGCCCCCAGCAGGATGAATCTGGTCGGATACCGGTAGCTGCCGGACTGGCGCACGATCGTGACCTCATGGTCCTCCAGGGGCTGGCGGAGCAGGTCCAGCTGCTCCCTGCCGAATTCCGGCAGCTCGTCCAGAAAGAGGACTCCCCTGTGGGCCAGGGAGATCTGGCCGGGCATGGGCACCATGCCTCCGCCCACCAGGGCGGACCTCGTGATCGAATGGTGGGGAGCCAGAAAGGGCCTTCTCAGGACCAGGGGCTCCTGCGGACCCAGCAGGCCCGCCACGCTGTAGATGGCGGAGACCTCCATGCTCTCGTCCAGGGACAGGGGAGGCATGATCCCGGGCATGCACTTGGCCAGCATGGACTTGCCCGATCCTGGCGGGCCCATCATCAGCATGTTGTGAAAACCGGCCGCCGCGATCTCCATGGCCTTCTTGGCGGCCCGCTGGCCGCGGATGTCCGCGAGATCATCCCCGCCGGTCTCCTGACTGCCGGCAAAGAGAGCGGCGACATCCACCCTCCCGGGCGGGAGGACCCTGTCCCGCTTTTTTTCCTCCGTCAGCATATACATGAGCAGTTCATTGAGGGACCTGACCCCAACGACCCGGATCCCGGAGACCACGGCCCCCTCCTCGAGATTATCCCTGGGCAGGATGCAGAGCCGGATCCCCTGCTCCTTTGCCATCTGGACGATCGGCAGCACTCCCCGGACCGGCCGGATCTCCCCGTTGAGCCCCAGCTCCCCCGCCACCAGGACCCGGTCAAAGGCCTCCTGGGGCAGCATCTCCATACAGATCATTTCTCCCACAGCCACCGGCAGATCGATGACGATCCCCCGCTTGGGGATATCCGCCGGGGCCAGGTTCACCGTGATCCTCTCCGGCGGAAGCCGCATGCCCGCATTTTTGAGGGCCACGCGGACGCGCTCCCCTGCCTCCCGGACCTCTCCGCTCATAAATCCCACCATGCTGAACCCCGGGAGCCCCGGGGAAATATTGGTCTCCACCCGCAGCAGATAGCTGGAGATCCCGTGGACAGCTCCCGTCACGACTGTACTGTACATGTCTATCCTCCATACCGGTCCGGCGCCTGTGCGCCCCGACCCTGCCGGCTGCCTGTGATCAGTTCCTGACTTCTTCTCTTCTCCGTCCCTGCCAATTAATCCAATGATTCTTTAATATGAATTTTAGTGTATTAATGTAGGTATCCTTTTCCTGATTATTTCAGCTTCTACCCCATTTGTCAATTCATTTTTGAAAAATATATTACATATTTATGTATATAGTTACTAAAGTTTTCACCCTCATCGGACAATATCCTTTACTCTAATCACAGAATACGCGCCCAAAAGAGAACCCCGCTTCATCGCAGGTACAATCCTGCGAAAGAAAAAACCGGAACCTGCCCCGGTCCCGGTTTTTTGCTCCTTCGCCGGTCCTCCGGCGGGAGTTCTCTGTGATTTTATCAGGCATCGATTATGATTCTACCTGGATTTTCCTGTGTTATTTACCTTGCTCCTTATATGGTCCCACTCCGGTTCCGGATTGACTCCACAATGATTCAGTCCTGAACCTCCTGGTGGAAATGTCCCAGAATCCTGTTTGATGAGATCGTGTTGATAAAGGCGTCCGGATCGATCCTGCGGATCTCAGCGGTGACACGTTTGACATCTGAGCAGGCGATGACCGAATAGACGACGTTGCGCCATTCCTCCTTGTATCCGCCCTCTGCCGCCCAGATCGTGGAGCCGTGCCTGCAGGTCTCATAGATCATGTTTTTGACCTCTTCCCACTTGTCAGTCACGATCAGCAGGGTCTCCTGCTGATAATTGCGGTAGAGCAGGTGCAGGGTCTGGGTGGATGTATACTGGAAAATGATCGAATAAAGGGCCTTGTCCCATCCGAAGAAATAGCCGGCGGCCAGCAGGATGACTGCATTAAAGCCCAGGATCAGGTTGAAGCTGTCGACGCCCCTCTTGCGGGAGAGGTAAATGGATATGAAATCCGTTCCTCCGGTCGTGGCATTTACCCGCAGACACAGGGTCATGACCACGCCGTTGATCAGTCCTCCGAAAATACTGATCAGAAGAGTGTCGTAAGTGAGCGGATGGGCGGGGATCAGGTCTGTCAGAAAACCTGTGAGCAGGATCATTTCACAGGAAAAAAGCGTAAATTTGGTGCCGATATATCTGAACCCGATATAGACTGGAAATGCGTTCAGGGCGATATTGATGAGGGAGTAGGGCAGTTCAATACCGAAGTACTGGAGTCCTATCCTCTGAAAGAGGATGGTCAGGCCGGTCGCGCCTCCGGGATAGAGGCCCCCTGTCCGGACAAAGGTCTTTATGTTGAGCGCCATCAGGACTGAGGCAATCGCGACAACGATCAGGCGCTTCATATCATTTTTCGGATCGAACTTCAATTTTTTCACTGGACACCTCTTTCCGATCATCAGGCAAAGACCCCGCAGCAGGAACTGCCGCAGGGTCTTTTATCAGCTCACAGAAAACCATATTAGCTTTCAAAGTGCCGCCGGTCAAGTATTTATTCAGATTTCAGCAATGTACTTCTGACGTTATTTCGTTCTTTCGCAGTTTTTCGCGTGACGGACCATTTACAGTTCGATGTGGGAGAAGACTTCCCCGATGCTGTCGTGGAAGGCCAGGTCCGCGTAGCTGTCCTGGGGAGTCGCGTCACGGTTGACGATGACGAGGTATTTGCCGCTGTAGGAGCTCACCAGGGAGGAGGCGGGATAAACGGTCAGCGAGGTTCCGCCGACGATCAGCAGGTCCGCCCGCTGGATCAGGCGGCCGGCTCCGGCCCAGGCGTCCTCCGGAAGCATCTCTCCGTAGAGGGTCACATCGGGGCGGATCTTGCCGCCGCAGGAACAGCGGGGAACGGCCTCGCTGCTGGTATAGATGGCGTCGGACGGATATTTTTTGCCGCAGCGGTCGCAGTAGTTGCGCAGGGTCGAGCCGTGGACCTCATAGACCACCTTGCTGCCCGCGGCCTGATGGAGGCCGTCGATATTCTGGGTGATCACGCCGTCCAGCTTGCCCTTTTCCTCCATCTCGGCCAGCTTGTAGTGGGCCTTGTTGGGGGCGATCCCCCTCGCGTCCATCTTCTGCCGGTAGAATTCGTAAAAGACCTTGGGCTCATGCTCCAGGCAGGGATTGCTCAGCAGATATTCGGGCTGATAGGCGTCGAACCGGACATCGTGCTGGTTGTAGAGGCCGTCCTTGCTCCGGAAATCCGGGATCCCGCTCTCGGTCGAGACACCTGCTCCCCCGAAGAAGGCGATGTGTCTGGAGGCCGCGATCATCTCATTCAGGGCCTCGTATTTCTCCTCTCCTTTCAGGCGTCTGAGATGCGCCTTTTCCTCTTTCTGCGTCGAAAAGCATCCGATGTGTTTCATCTCTGGAACCCTCCTTATTCGCTCGTGGCCAGCCTGCAGTGTCTATGTTCACGATCAGATCCGGGTGCGCAGTGGCTTCAGTGCTGCAAAGCGTTTTCGCTTCCTTGACGATAAGTCATTTCCGGCGCGCAGCGGCTTCAGACACGCGGCCGCTTCTCTATGCCGGATCATGGTCATATTCCTGCTTCCATTATAGCGCATCCCCGCTGTTTTTGTCCTTATCATCCGCATCATAATGGCGGGAAACAGTGCCGCCGCGACGCATTTTCGGATGATCCTCCTCCCGGACCTGGACGAAGGCCAGGTAATTCTGGATCTGCTCGATCCTTCCCTTGCAGGCGAAATAGCGCTGCGCCCGACCTTCCTCCTCCCACCAGCGGTAAAATTCCGCCTCAGTAAGGGTCTGGTGCTGATATTCCATAGAAATAAGGAGCTGCGTCATTTCATCACGCAGCTCCGCAATTTCATCCTGATACATCTGATAATCATACTGAGAGATGATCACGATTGTCTCCTTCTTTGAGGAATCCTTATAAATGACACCCGGTGGATCTAGACGATCTGCCGTGACACGGTGCCTGACCCCCTGTCACACTCCGCCGGATCAGAAGGTCACCTCTCCGTCATGGGCGAGGAGAGATACGGAATTGACGGTATTGAGGGCGGAAAGCTCTCCGGTCAGCTCGGCTCCGGACTTCACAGCCAGTTCGATGACGAGGTTGAGCTGGCCCCCGGAGATATTTCTGGACTTCTCACTGAAGAAGCTGCTGTGCCTGCGGACGATCTGGCGGATGGCCTTGTTGGTCTCCTTGTCGTTTCGGGCATTGATCACCAGGATCATGGGGGCGCGTCCGAGCGGGATATGGCTCAGGGCCAGGACCGCCAGAGTGACGACGACCGAGAGGATAATGGCGATCTCAGACAGACCGGCTCCGCAGATGATACCCACACTGATCGACCAGTAGAGGAAGACCAGGTCCATGGGCTCCTTGATCGCCGTCCTGAAACGGACGATGGAGAGAGCACCGACCATACCGAGGGATACGACGACGCTGGACTGGATGGTCAGAATGATGGCCGTGGTGATCAGGGACATGCAGACCAGGGAGATATTGAAGTTTTTGGAATAAAAGGTCCTGCGGGTCAGCAGCCTGTAGCAGAAAAAGATATACAGGCCCAGCACCAGTGAAAAGCACAGAGCCACGATGATCCCCTTGGTACCCAGTTCGATCGTTGAGTAGCCCTGCAGAAATGATTTTTTAAAAATATCCGAAAATGACATATCCTTTTTCCTTTCTCTCACAGGCAGCCCGCCTGCTCTCTATAAATATATGGTCTGAAACTCCTATCCCCGAAGAATACTTCCCCGGAGGGATTTTTTTGTGTAGAACCGGAATAGCCCTGCACAGCCAAAAGAAGCACAAGTCTGCCCTCCGGTTCCTTCCCTGATCAGCTCACAGACTTTCCATGGTCCCTGCTGTTTTCCTGTCAGATCTGCAGGCCCTGGAGGTTGTACTGTCTGCAGAGATAGTATTTTGAAAAAGTCTCCAGCCGCATGTTGGTCATCTGGATCGCGTGATAGATATAATCCGGCAGATATTCGTCAAACTTGACCTCCAGCAGCTGCTGTCCCCTGGGCAGCACCGGCCTCTGCGGAATATCCTCCTCAAAGAACCGGTCAAAGGCAGGCGAGGAGGTGATATTCATGTCGAAGGTCACCCGCACATTGCCCTCGTCGCAGATAAAGGGCCTGCGGAGATACTGCACGATCACCCTGGGCTGCATGAGCTGCGTCCGCTGCAACAGCAGCATGCGGTTGAGCAGGGGAGGATTGTCCTCCGTGATCGGGACCGGCTCCATCCGCATCATGCGCTCCAGCTGGTCCCTTGTGATCCTGCAGCTCTTTTTCTGGATCATTCCGTATTCCTTGCGCTTGCATTCCAGGGAGATCCTCCTGTCGCTGCAGTTGTAGATCCGCACGCGCCACTTTTCCCTGGGGCTCACGCCGCTCTCGTTTTCATTCAGGCACCTGTCATACAGATCATCAAAATAGACACTGCGGATCAGGTAACACCCGTTTTCATCCGTGTGGGGATCCGGCCTGAGGACATTCTCCAGACGGACCTCCAGCATTTTTAATTCAGCATCCGAGCACAGATATTTGAGCTCATGCCTGAATTTCGGCTCTCCCATTCCTATCGAACTATTTCCTTTCTCTAATTCTTTTTCAGTCTCTAATTCTTTTTCAGTCTCTAATTCTTTTTCAGTCTCTAATTCTTTTTCAGCGCTTTCAGAACAGATCCCGGACGGATCCCGGTCTGCCCACAAAGATGCAGCCAGCCAATATCGATGCAGACCAAAATACATTGTACCATAATTATTGCAATAAGACAGATATTTCTTTTTTACTTTTCTGTGTTCATCCGTTACAGTTCAGCCGTCACGAACACGAGGCGTTTTCGGCGCCTTCCCGTGACTTCGGCCTCAGAGGCTTCATGGCTTTATGACGACTGATCTCTTCCGCTCTGCCGGATCTTGTCCTGCGTCCACAGGTCGAGCCGGTCTCTGAGAGCCAGGAGGAAATCCGAACAGGCCGCCTCTTCCCTCCCGTAGGTCATCTGCAGGTCATACTCCAGCGGCAGCCAGGAGGCTGTATCCGCCTCATTGTGCTGGATCACGGCCTCCAGCTTGTCAATCGCCTTGTAGATTCTGGCCTCGCGAGTCCTGCACTCCTCCATTTCCGCAAAAAGAGCCTCAAACTCCCGCCGCTGCGCATCCGGAAAACTCCGGACCCAGTCCCCGCGCAGACGGTCCTCCTCCTTGTCCCTGTCTGTCTTCTGAAATGAAGGCACATCGCCCGTAAAGGCCTCTCCCAGGTCGTGGATCAGGCACATCCTGATCACCCGGTCCATATCCAGGCCCGCGTATTCCTTCTGCCCGCCGAGCAGCATGGCCATCAGGGCGGCCCTCCAGCTGTGCTCCGCCACACTCTCCCTGCGGCCGGTCGACGTGTCGCAGTGCCGCGTATTGCACTTGAGCCTCTCGGCGACCGCCAGGATCCTCAGCAGGGCGTCCGGGTCCATCTCATCCCGGCCGGGCTCTCCCAGCAAACTCTCCAGCTCGGCCTCCTTATCCAGTGAGTTAAGGGAGACGACCGGACTGCCCTGGGTCAGTTCCACCGTGACCGACTGCCCCTCCGTCTCCACGATCACATCAAAGGCCAGCCCCGGACCATAGCCGGACTCCAGCATCCGGGGATAGGTGTTTATAAACACCTCCGGCGAAAAAGACTTCGCATCGATCCCCAGGGGGTCCTCCCCCTCAAAGACATAGGAGATCACCTCCCGGACCCTGCCGGTCCCCCTCTGCAGCATACTCACCAGAGAAAGGAAATCCTGCCCTTCCTCCAACTGATATTCCTTAATCGTAAACACACCGGAAGATGTGACATTGATTTTTTTCATAGGTCTTCCAAATTCCTTTCAGACTCTGCATCAGCAAAATGACAATGTACATCTTATATTGACCGGAGTTTTTTTTCAACCTCAAGGATGGAGGGAGGGCGTGGCAGCGGGGCGGCGGTGAGTCAGGACGGTTCGAGTCAGGGGGACGGTTCTAATGACTCATCAGAATGAGTCATTAGAACCGT
>CAMNFJ010000102.1:0-11296 GCA_946536955.1 uncultured Lachnospiraceae bacterium | reverse complement strand
CTCTTCAATGTGTCGGACAGCTGATCGGGATCGATGGGCTTCGAGATATGCCCGTCCATCCCCTTTTCCCGCGCCTTCCGGACGTCCTCCCCGAAGGCATTGGCCGTGACCGCGATAATGGGGATCCCGGCCCTGGCAGGATCTTCAAGCCCGCGGATCCTGCCGGCGGCCTCGTAGCCGTCCATGACCGGCATCTGGATATCCATGAGGACCGCATCATAGGTCCCCGCCGGGCCGGTTTCGATCTTTTGGACAGCCTCCCTGCCGTTCTCCGCTGTATCCACCTGGTATCCCATGTTTTCCAGCAGCATGCAGACCAGCTGGCGGTTGATCTCCATATCCTCAGCGACCAGGAGCCGTCTCTGTCCGGCTGCTCCCGGAGCGGCCGCTTCCGTTCCGGCCGGCTGCCCTCCGGCTTCCCGGTTCTCTGCTTCCGGCTCTCCGGTCCCGGAGGTCCTGTTCCCCGTCCTGCCGGTATCCTCCGGCAAGGCGGAAGAAGCAGAGCCGCTTTCCCTCTGATCCGCGTCCTCACAGACCGGATAGGCCAGGCGGATGATAAACTCCGTGCCCTCATCCGGGGCCGTGACCACATCGATCGTTCCCTGCATGGCTTCCACGATGCTCTTTGTGATCGCCATTCCCAGACCGGTCCCCTGGATCCGGCTGACCGTCGAGGTCCGCTCTCTGGCAAAGGCCTCGAAGACCACCTCCGCGAACTCCTTTGTCATCCCGATGCCGTTGTCCCTGACCCGGATCTCATAGGCCGCCCAGGGCGGGGCTCCCTCCGGGCGCAGGCCCCCGTAGGCCGAGACCGGCTGCTCCCGGTCCGGCTCCTGTGGTCCGCCGCCCCTTTCGTCAGGAGACAGACCGCCCGCCCCGATCTGCTTCAGGGAGACGGACACCTCTCCGCCCTCGGGTGTGAACTTCCAGGCATTGCTGACCAGGTTGAGGATCACGCGCAGAAAGCGGTTGCGGTCAAAGCTGACCCACCGTTCCTGCAGATCTCTGATCTCGAGACGGTAGCGGATCTTTTTTTCCTCCATCTGCTCCTGGAACATCTCCCAGGCGGTCCGCAGGGCCTCCTCGAGGTCCCCGGACTCATTGACCAGTTCCATCTTTCCGCTCTCTATGCGGCTCATCTCCAGGACATCGTTGATCAGGGTCAGCAGATGCTTTCCGGAGATATCGATCTTTTCAATATATTCCCTGACCCTGGGCGGAACATCCGGCTCCATGGAGGCCAGATGGGTATATCCGATGATGGCGTTCATGGGGGTCCGGATATCGTGGGACATATTAAAGAGAAACTGGCTCTTGGCCTTGCTGCTCTCCTCCGCCTGCATCTTGTCCCTCTCCAGCTTCGCATGGCGGTGCCGCAGCCAGCTCTGGGTGTAGAGCATGACGACCAGGCCGACCAGGACAAAGACCATCAGCACAATGCCGTTGCGGTAGACAAAAGCAGGGATCCCCTCCGGGCCGCTCCCCATCCTCTCCGTCAGCCGCTTCAAAAACCACATCAGGACAGAATAAAAGAGCAGGTAAAACAGGACCGTGCTGGAGGTCGTGACCCCGTCGAAATCCGCCAGGTTGCTCTGGCGCATGGTCCTCCAGTAAAAAAGAAAGCCCAGCAGGCACCAGACCGCCAGCAGCAGAAAGGAGGGCGCGCACATGGTCTCCACACTTCCGACCTGTGAGACCATCTGGACCAGGGCGAAAATTCCGGAGATGACCGCTCCCAGCATTCCGGTGACCTGTACCGTCCTGTCTCCCTCCTTTCCCGCGATCCGCCAGGCCGCGGCCGAGGTATAGGCGAAACCGACGGTCGCCCCGAAGGAAGTGAGCTCCACAAACCAGTCCAGGGTATTTCTGCCCAGGAAGGTAAAGGCACTGGAGAGCCCCATGACAAAGATGATACAGAAGGTCGTGCCGCGGAATTCCCTCGAGAGGATCCTGTCCTCCGCCATGGTGGAGAGCATACGGACCGTCGCCCGGTAGGCGCCGATCACCCCGGTCAGGATGGCCGCCAGGGCCGTGACCGTGATCAGGACCAGGCCGGCCCTTCCCATCAGGAAGCGGGCGGCATAAAAGGTAGGCACCCCTTCCACACCCACCAGGGAATCCAGGTCTGCCACATAGGCCTGCCAGGTCGGATACTGCGGAGGCCGCAGGGATGCCGTGACAAAGGTCATGGCCGTATAGACAAAGCCGCCGCTCAGGATCGCCGCGGCCATGACCCTCCAGGACCACCGGATCGGAAAATCAAAATGAGGCGTCTCCAGGGAGGCGATCTCAAAGCCGACAAAGGCCCAGGGGGCCAGGAGCAAGAGGGTCAGGACGGGTCCCAGAGCCCGGATCCCTCCCCCGGCGGCCGCGCCTGCGGACCCGCCTGTCCCCAGTTCTGACAGAAGGCTCCCCCACTGAAAATGCGGGATCGCGGCCAGGGTCAGGACCAAGGTGCCCGCCAGCAGGACCAGAGCGAGAACTCTCTGCACGATCTGCATAAGGGGCTTGTACCGGATCAGAAGGACGCCCACGATGACCAGGACCGTCACGGACAGGGCGATCTCGCCGGGATAGATCTCGATCCCGGCGACCTGATAATGAAAACCGATCTGAGGGAAATCATCCAGCAGGACCCTGCTGATGATAAAGAGGGCCGTCGCGTTCAAAAAGACGACGGTCAGATAGGACAGACTCAGAAACCAGGAGCACAAAAAGGCATGGTCCCGGCCGAAGGCCTCTTTGGTATAGGCATAGACCCCTCCCTTGCGCGGCCTTTTCCGCATCAGCCAGGCATAGTTGAAGCCGATCACCATCATCAGGGCCGTGCTCAGGACCATGGAGGCCAGAGTTCCCGCCGGCCCCGCGATCGGGAGAAAGGTAGTTCCGGGCATGACAAAAGCGCCCCAGCCGATGCTGCAGCCGAAGGCAATGGCCCAGACATCCACCGGCGTCAGGTACCTCGCCATCCTTCTTCTCTCAATTACCGGTTGAACATTTTGTTTTTTACTGGAAAACATACTTTCTCTCATATCGGAGCGACTTGCGCTGAGACAACATTCCTTCCGGGCGCGGCACCATGTTTTCTGCATTTGAGCATGCTGAACGCATGAGCGCACTGCCGGCGTTTTAAAGTACTTTTACTATACCAGTACTATACCACACATGCGCATTCCCATAAATCAATTATGCGTTCCCCTTTACTGCAAAAGCGCCCCCAGGGCCTCCCGGCAGACCTCCATCCTGGCCCCGTACTGGGGATAGAAGGATTGATCCGTCAGATAGGGGTGGACATAAAAGATCTGCAGGACATAGCGCAGGACGGAGTCCCGGCTGCGGTCCGTCAGGGCCGGCGCGGCCGCCTCCAGCTTCTTTTTAAAGGCGTGCCAGTCCCGGACCCAGGCCTCGTAGACCGGCAGGTCCCCGATGCCCAGCCAGTCCCGCAGGACCACCGGAGTTTTCTCCCGGTGCGTGCACTCATCCTTCTGGAGGATATAGCGGAAGCCGTCCTCCGTATAAAACCTGCCCATGGGATAGAGGCGGCACAGGCCCGGCCGCCAGGGGTGGATGGTACAGCGTCCCGCCGCCGAGAGAAAGGGACAGTGGTCCTCCCCCCCGCTCCCCTCATGGTGCTGCATGAGGTTGGGCAGGATCAGGCCGTCGACCAGGCGGATCTCGATCTCCTTTTCGATCATATCCGCAAAGGTCTTTTCCGTCCCCTTTGAGAGCAGGTACATGTCAAAAGGATCCAGAATAATGGAGTCCCCGGTGCTGCGGCAGCAGTCCGAGCAGCCCTCGCAGTCCGAACAGCCCACCGGGACCAGGTCATCCGGAGTATAGAATCTGCCGTCATAGATCTCTTCGATGGAATTATCCCGAATCATTTCAGCTCCCTTCACGCATCCACAGTGCGGGCAAGGCCCGAAAGCCTTTTATATATCACCATTTTATATTGTATGGTGATATGTGTCAAGGCAAATCATACCATTTATGGTATTTTTCCGTGATTCATTTCCTTTATTGGTGATTTTACATTGACAGAAATATCCTTTTGTGGTATTTTATTATCAAAACACATCAAAATTCCACCAGCAGTGTTTTTAGCGGTGTTTTTAAAAGAAGCTCCGGCACCGCAAGCCCGGCATAATACACTTCAGGAGCCGTTCTGAGACGGCACACCAGTCAGGAGAAAAGGAGGCGGATCAGCATGACGATCCAGGAAATGCAGAAAAGGAAGAGAGAACTGGGCTACACATACGCAGAGATCGCGAAGCGGTCCGGTCTCCCGCTCCCTACCGTACAGAAGGTTCTGGGCGGGACGACAAAGTCGCCCCGGTATGACACGATCCTGGCACTCGAGAATGTCCTGGCGCCGGTTCCGGATGCCCCGAGCCGGGATCCGGAAGCAGGTTTTGAGCCGGATCCCCCCGGCATTTGCGGAGATAACGGATACCGCAGCCCGGCCTCCGCCTTCAGAGATATCCTTGCGGGAGAAAATGCCCCTGCTTATTTGTCCCGCGGATCGTCAGACGGGGGCAGGACCGCTGTAAGCAGAAGGCTTCCCGCCTCCCACCCCCTTCTGCCGCATAAAAGGCAGGGAGAATATACCCGGGAGGACAGAGAGCTTCTGCCCGAGGATGCGCGCACCGAGCTGATCGACGGAATCCTCTACGACATGGCCTCTCCCAAAGCGGCACATCAGATCACACTGATGGAACTCTCCTATCAGCTCAGGAGCCAGATCGATCAGTGCGGAAAGGACTGTATGGTATTGATCGCGCCTTCCGACGTCTGGCTCACCTATGATGACAGAAATGTTTTTCAGCCGGATATCTATGTGCTGTGTGACTACTCCATGATCGACATGGACGGCTATACAAAGGGGGCTCCCCCCTTCGTGATCGAGATCCTGTCCCCTTCCACCAGAAGCAGGGACCTGCTGCTTAAATCCTACAAATATCATGCGGCGGGTGTCCATGAGTACTGGATCGTGGATCCGGAAAAAAAGCAGGTGATCGTCTATGACTATGACCGCGATCCGGACGGGACAGAGAGCACTGTCCACAGCTTTGAGGAGACGGTTCCCGTCGCTTTCAGCGGCGGATCCTGCCGGATCGACTTCAGGAAGGTCTCCTCTGCCCTGTCGAAGATCGGTCTGTGAGGGCAGGCCTGCGGATCGCGAAGGACAGGAGGAAGGAAAGGGCGATCGCAGCCAGAAGCAGGGCCAGGGATCCCTGATAGGAGTGCGTGCGGTCATAGATTCTCCCGGCCAGGACCGAGGCAAAGGAGGTGAAAAGGGCATTGGTAGGGATCAGGGAAAAGTTCGCCGCGTACCAGGTCCTGCCGTAAAAATCCGCGATCAGGGGCGGGCTGATCGAGGCGACGCCGCCGTAGGCGAAGCCCCCGGCCAGGAATCCCGCGATGAGCAGGGGAAAGTTCCCGGCCCGGACCGCGGCCAGCATAAGCGCAGCCCCGGCCCCGAAGGAGATCATGACCATGAGCATGGTGACTCTGTATCCAAAGCGGTCATAGACCGTGCCGGTGCAGACCCGGCCGGCCGCGTTCAGGATCGAGATCATGCCGACGGCCGTCGCGATCGTGCCGCCGGAAAGCGCCGGGCCGGCCTCTCCCGCGATCCCGCCCGCCTGCGAGACCAGGAGCAGACCACAGCCCGTCAGCAGGGCCGCCCAGGCATAGAAGAGCCAGAAGGAGGACCTGCGGACCATCTCCCCTGTCGGAATGTCGCAGGCCGGCTCCCGGGTCTTTTTTCTGCGGCCGCCGGCAGGGCTGGGCTCCGCCGCCGGGAGCTCCTCCGCCCGGGGAAAGCGCATGACCGCGATGCCTGCCGCCAGCACCGCCAGAATCAGGACTGCCAGGACCCTCAGGCCCGCGGCCCACAGCCTGGTCCCGTCCGCCGGCGCGAAGGCGGCAAAGAGCTTGCCCGCTATAAAGCTGCTGAGCCCGAATCCCGCCACCAGGATCCCCGAGATGACGCCCTGCCGGTCCGGAAACCAGGCCGACACCGTGCTGACCGTGGAGTTGTAGCACAGGCCCGCGGCGATCCCGCTCATGGCTCCGAAGCCGATATAGAGGGGGAGGGGGGTTTGCGCGGCCGAGGCCAGCAGCATTCCGCCGGGGAAGAGGACGGCCGCACCGGCCAGGATGATCCGGGGACCGGTCCTCCTGAGCAGCATGCCGCTCACCATGCCGCCCACGGCATAGCCCATCATGGTGATCGTAAAGGTCATGGACAGGGTCTGCGCGGTCCAGTCCGGAAAGGTCGCGGAGATCGATTTGGCGATGATCGTCCAGGTGTAGACCGTGCCCGCCATCAGCATGATCAGGACGCCGATGACCGGATAAATGCTTCTGTTTGCTCTCTTCTGCTTCATTTTTCTTCCTCTGCCGCGCCGACTTTTGTCTCTTTTCCGGGCCTGCCGGGCGCGCCGTCTTCTCCTCTCTCCAGGTAAGGCACCGGGTTTTCGAGAGGGTGTAAAAGTTTTTAAAAAAATATCACTCCGGCGCTAGAGTGTAGAGCAAAATCAGGCAAAAAACAAGCCCCCTCCGGCCATACATGGTATAATTTATCTGACAAAAAAATCATTGATCAGGGCCCGGCTTTAAGACCCGGCCGGTGTTATCCAGCGTATCGAGACAGCACATCAGTCAAAAAGGAGAAGATCATGGCGACAGCTCACAATTCAGCAAAACACGGAGACATTGCAAAGACCATTCTTCTGCCCGGGGATCCTCTGCGGGCCCAGGTCATTGCGGAGACCTACCTGGAAGACCCTTTCCAGTTCAATACAGTCAGGAACATGTACGGTTTTACCGGGACCTTCAAGGGCAAGCCTGTATCCGTCATGGGAACAGGCATGGGCATCCCGTCGATCGGCATCTATTCCTATGAGCTGATCCATATGTACGGCGTCCGGAACCTGATCCGGGTCGGATCCTGCGGCTCCATCACCAACCGGGCCAATATCGGCGACATCATCATGGCGGAGGGCGCCTGCACCGATTCCTCCTACGCGGTCCAGTACGGTCTGCCGGGGTCGTTTTCGGCCATCGCCTCCTTTGACCTGCTGCGGCGGGCAGCGGATTCCGCGGAGGCCCACGGCTTTTCCTATCTGGTAGGAAACATCCTGTCCTCCGATGTTTTCTACAATGCCAGCCCCGCCTGGAAGAAATGGGCCAAAATGGGCTGTCTGGGAATCGAGATGGAGACCTATGCCCTCTACTGCAACGCGGCCTATGCCACCAACACCATCGGCGAGGAGAACGCCTCTCCGATGCCGACCGGCAGGGTGAGGGCCCTGGGCATCTTCACGGTCTCGGATTCCCTGGTGACCGGTGAGGAGACGACCGCTGAAGAGCGCCAGAACAACTTCACCAATATGATGGAGGTCGCCCTGGACGTCGCCGCCCAGCTCCAGTGATCCTCCGGATCAGACCGCAGGGGCGCAGCCAAAGTCCCGTGCCTTCTCACCGGACCGCGCTCCGCATTTTTACCAGACCGCGCCCCGCTCCCGCACATGCTTTTTGACGATGGCCATGCAGACCAGGCACATGACGATCTGCAGGGAGGAGGACAAGGGGGTGGCAAGTCCGATATGGAAGAGGGACACGGGCACCCGGCGGCTCATGAGGAAGGAGACCGGCACGCGCACGCAGAAGGCGCTGACGATGCCCTGCAGCATGACAAACCGGGTCATGCCGATCCCGTTGTAAAAGCCGATAAAGCAGAAGAAGACCGGGGTCAGCATACAGTCGATGGCATAGGCCTTCAGATAGTCCGCGCCGGCGATGCAGACCTCCATGTCCCTGGCAAAGAAGGAGGCCAGGGTGACTCCATGGAAAAAGGACAGCCAGAACATGACCGTGCCGACGGCCAGGGAGAGGAGGATCCCGTAGCGCAGGGCCTTCTCCGCCCGGTCAAAGCGGCCCGCCCCGGCATTCTGTGCCACAAAGGCGGACATGGACTGCATAAAGGCGGAGGGGACCAGCATGATGAAGGCGCACACCTTCTCGGCCACCCCCACCCCTGCGGACGGAATGACGCCCAGGGCATTGACGATGGCCTGAATGATCAGAAAGGAGACCCCGACCAGGAGGTCCTGGGTGGCGATCGGAAGGCCCAGCCTGGTGATCCTGGAGATGAGGCTTCCGTTGAAGCGGATCTGGTCCCTCTCCAGGGAAAAGGGCATCTGCCCCTTTCGCATCCTCGCCCGCATCATGAGCAGGGAGATCAGGACGCTGACCGCCTGGGCGCCGACGGTCGCGATGGCGGCCCCGACCGTCCCCATGTGAAAGACCGCGACCAGGACCAGGTCTCCGGCTATGTTGCAGACACAGGCGATCGCCACGGTGATCAGCGGGGTGACGGAATCCCCGATCCCGCGGAAAATACTGCCGATCAGGTTATAGGCGATGATGATCAGCATGCCCGCCCCGCAGATCCGCACATAGGCCTCCGTGAGGGCAAAGGCCTCCGCGGGCGCGTGCATGACGGCGGCCAGAAGCCCCGCCCCCGGCACACACAGGGCCGTGAAGACCAGGCCTATGCAGGCAAAGAGAACGATACAGGCCCCGATCGTCTCGCCTCCCTTCTTTGCCTGGCCGCGGCCGATCTGCTGGCCCAGCAGGATCGTCGCCCCCATGGCAAAGCTGGCAATGAGATTGGTCAGGGTCAGCATGATCTGGGATCCTGTCGTGACCGCCGACACGTGGGCCGACACAGAGCCGGGATCCGTAAAGCGGCCGACGATCATGAGGTCGACCGCGCCGTACATGGCCTGCAGGAAGAGGGCGGCGAGCACAGGCAGGGCAAAGCGGACCAGGGGCTGGAGGATCCTGCCCTCCGTAAAGTTCCCGGCCTTCCCGTGTCCGTTGCCTTCCGCCGCTTTATTTAAGTTTCCATTAGCCGCTTCCGGCTCTCTCAGGTCTTCCTGCCGCGAAGCGGTATTCTTTTTTTCCGTCATTCTCTTCCGTACCTCTCCTGCCCGGACGGCTTTCCTCCCAGGCTTTTTCTCTCTTTCGTTTCCCGCCCGGACGGTTCCCCTCCCGGGCCTTTTATCTCATTCGCTTTCTCCCTGTCCCGGCCCGTCCGGTCCGGTTCAGGATCCCCTGGCTCCTCGCGCCAGCGCCGTCACACGGTCCCCTTCTCTGTAGAACTGTGACCACAGCCTCCTTTGCCCGACGTCCACCGCCGCATGGTGTTGAGGACCCGTTTTTTGTCCGCCGACCAGAGCGGGGCGATCAAAAGGGACTTGGGGCCGTCCCCGGTCAGGCGGTGGATCACGATATCCCCGGGAAGGATGTCCAGGCAGTCGCAGACCAGGGCGCAGTACTGGTCCAGGTCCATGACCGGGAAGGGCTCCTCCTCGTACTGCCGCGCCAGCTGTGTGCCGCGCAGGATCTGCAGCTGCTGGAGCTTGATCCCGTCTGGCCCCGGCCTGAGGCCGGCGATATAGCGGACGGTGTCCAGCATATCCTCGCGGGATTCCCCGGGCAGGCCCAGGATCAGATGCACGACGACCTCCAGGCCCAGGTCCTTGAGCTTTCCCAGCGCAGACTCAAACACCGGGAGTGGATACCCCCGGTGCACAGCTTCCGCCGTCCTCTCGTGCATGGTCTGCAGGCCCAACTCCACCCAGACCGGCTTGACCGCCCGGAGGTCACGGAGCATTTCCAGCACCTCGTCCGGAAGGCAGTCCGGCCTGGTGCCGATGGAAAGGGCAGCGATCTCAGGCCGCTGAACCGTTTCCATATAGAGGGCCCTGAGCCTGCCCAGGTCCTCTTTTCCCCTTATATAGGTATTGGTAAAGGACTGAAAATAGGCGATGTATTTTCTCTCCTCCGGCGGGATGCGGGCCGGAAATTTCCCGTCCACCCGGGCCCTGGCCAGGCGGATCTGGTCCCCGACCGGCAGGAGGGGGGCCGCGAACTCTCCGGATCCGCCCTCCGAGCAGAAGCTGCAGCCACCGGTCCCCAGGGTCCCGTCCCTGTTGGGGCAGGTGCAGCCGCTGGTCAGCGACAGCTTATAGACTTTTGTCCCGAACCGGTCTCTGAGCATATCGGTCAGCATTTTCTGCCGCATTCTCTTTTCCCCCGACTTTTTTGGCTCCCCGGATCATTGATCACTGGATCATTGATCCGCAGCCCTCTTTTCCATCCAGTCCAGCAGGTCTCTGTAGACCTGTTCTTTGCCGTAGTCATTGAGGATCTCGTGCCGGTATCCCTCATAGATCTTTAATTTCAGATCCTTCACACCGGCCCGCCAGAACATGGAGGCCAGCTTCCGGACCCCCTTCCCGCCCTCGCCGACGGGGTCGTCTTCGCCGGATATGATCAGGACCGGCAGGTCCCCGGGGACAAGGTCAACATTTTCCTGATGGCAGACAAAGGATACGGTCTCAAACAGAGTCCTGTAGCCGTTGAGGGTAAACAGATAGGTACAGCGGGGATCGCTGTAGTAGCGCCTCACGCTCTCCGGATCCCTGGACAGCCAGTTTCTGGCCGGATCCTTTCCCGTCGTGTCATAGTGGAGGTTTTTGCGGAAGGCCATAAAGGTCACCAGGGGGCTGCGGTGTCTCCAGCCGAAGACTCTGGCAAAGCCAGTGGCGATCATGATCCCGAGCGCGGAAGACCGGGGCTTTGTATAGCCGCTCCCCATGATGATGGCCCCGCTGAGCCTGCCGGCGGCCGTTTCGGCAACGGTCCGCCCGGACACATCCCGGTCCCCGGAGTTTTTCCGCCCCCTGCCTTCCGCCCTGCCGGCGGCCTGTTCCGGATCCCCCGGCTGGTCCTTTCCGTGTACGACAATATATTTGCGCAGGAGAAAGGACCCCATACTGTGGCCCATCATAAAATAGGGAAGGTCCGGATTCTCCTCCTGGGTGATCACACGGAGCCTGTGCATATCCTCGATCAGGATCTCCCCGGCGTTCTCCGGGGCAAAATACCCCCAATCCTCTTTGGACCGCACAGAACTTCCATGTCCCAGATGGTCGTGGCCGACCACCATAAAACCGTGCCGGGTCAGATAAAGGGCAAAGGGCTCATAGCGCTCAATATGCTCGATCATGCCGTGCGTGATCTGCAGGATCGCGTGGTATTTCCCGTCCTCCGGTGTCCAGCGGATCGCGTGGATCCGGGTCCTGCCGTCATGAGACGGAAATGAAAAATCTTCTCTCAATATTTTTTCCTCTCTTCCGAATATGCCGCCCGTCAGGGCGGCAGCCTGAAGCGTTTTCGCGGAGGCGAAAACGGTGAAGGATCAACAGAGCTTTGGGCC
>CAMNFJ010000101.1:0-11443 GCA_946536955.1 uncultured Lachnospiraceae bacterium | reverse complement strand
GGTTGCTTATCCTCAGTGTTCTTTAGAAACAGACGAGATAAGCAGTGCTCAGTTGTGAGGTGTGTACTTCTCTTATTCAGTTTTGAAGGTATGATATGATACTGATCATAACGCACATTTGAAGAGAAGCTGATTTTCGGCTTCTTAATCTATATAAGCGAAAATTCAGTATTTATATACTTTCAAGATAGATCTGCCTTGATAGCTCAATGGTAGAGCACGCGGCTGTTAACCGCGGTGTTGCAGGTTCGAGCCCTGCTCGAGGCGCTGACAGCGAAGTCCGCTGGTTCCACGGCTCCGTGGTCAAGAGGTTAAGACATCGCCCTTTCACGGCGGTAACACGGGTTCGATTCCCGTCGGAGTCACTCGATTTAACCTGTTCAGTGGCAGGCGATCGACAACTGTTGACAAGTTTGAATTTAATAATCCGGTGCCATAGCCAAGCGGTAAGGCAAAGGTCTGCAACACCTTGATCACCAGTTCAAATCTGGTTGGCACCTCTTAAGAGAACTTCATGTTTATCATGAAGTTCTTTTTTCTGTATGGACTGTTTTATATTGGCCATGTAACTCTTTTTCCGGATGGATTGTCTTCATGTTGACCATGGAGCTCTTTTTTATTGCATGGACTGTCTTCGGTGGCAGTCCTTTTTTGTTTACGTTATAATGTTTAACAGATGGCGGGACTGCAGCTGCAGTGCTTCGCGGCAGGCGGCCCGCCTGAATACTCCCCGGCACAAGCCATACGCATAAGCATATACGTATCCCTGCGGGAATCTGACCGGGTCATAGGATGATTACAGTGCCACTTGATGGTTCGCGGACCACAGGATGAGTATAGAGTCACTTCGTTATTTCAGGATTACTGGATGATTAAGGGATTAATAGACGAAGAAGGAAACCATGGAAGAAAAGAAGCTCCGTTTTACAAGAGAAAAGCTGTTCCGCATGGTATCGGTCGGTGTCGTCGACGAGCCGGTCAACCAGGCCTATGACATAATCAGCACGGCAGCCCTGCTGCTCAATCTGGCCGCCAGCATCCTGCTGACCTTTGACCGGATCAATGCCCGCTACGGGTCCATTCTGCTGACCATCGAGGCGGCCACGGTATTCTTTTTTGCGATCGACTACGTTCTGCGCCTGATCACGGCAAATTACCTGTATCCTGAGTCCAATGAGAGAGATTCACTGATCCGCTACATCTTTTCCGCGACCGGCATCATTGACCTGCTTTCCTTCCTGCCTTATTATCTGCCGGTCTTTTTCCCTTCCGGCATCGCAGTATTCCGTATGTTCCGGGTCGTCCGCATTTTCCGACTCTTCCGGATCAATGCCTATTACGATTCCCTTAATGTCATCACGGAGGTCATCGTCAGCAAAAAGCAGCAATTGCTCTCCTCTGTGTTTATCATCCTGACCCTGATGCTGGCATCCAGCCTCTGCATGTACAGCCTGGAACACGAGGCCCAGCCGGAGGTCTTTTCCAATGCCTTCTCCGGGATCTGGTGGTCGGCATCGACCCTGCTGACCGTCGGCTACGGAGATATTTATCCGGTGACGAACCTGGGCAGGATATTCAGTATCATCATCACCTTCCTCGGAGTCGGCATGGTTGCTATCCCCACCGGTATTATTTCCGCGGGATTCGTCGAACAGTATCAGCAGTTTAAAAAGGTCGGAGATTACGGAATTGAGCAGGAGATCCGATTTGTCCGCTTTGCATTGAAGAGCCAGGACAGATGGGTGGGGAGGCCGGTCCGGAGCCTGGGGCTGCCCCGGGGCTGCCTGATCGCTGCCATCCATCGGGGAGACAATCTGATCATCCCGGAGGGAGACATCGTCCTCCTTGCCGGCGACGTCATCACGCTGGGGGCCGAGCCCGCAGGAAAGACTGCCCCGGTCGACATCCGCGAGATCACCCTTCGCAAAAGCCATCCCTGGAACGGAGTGAAGATCAATGATCTGGATATCTCCAGGCAGACCTTTGTCGTCCTTGTGAAAAGGGCAGGCAGCCCGATCGTCCCTCACGGGGATTTCAAGCTCAGTGAAGGCGACAGCGTATTTCTTCTTGCAAAGGGAAAAGACGGGATAACCGGATGAGAGACCAGGAGGAGTCAGGGGACGGTGAACCGGGGGACGAGCAGCAATGGGACGAGCAGCCATGGGACGAGCAGTCATGGGATGAGTGATTCAGGGGATGTCCTCCTGCTCCCCGGTACATAGCGCATCTCGCAGAAAGGAAGCCGGCATGCTGAAAGCAGTGATTTTTGATATGGACGGGACCCTCCTGGACTCTGAGGTGATCCACTACATCGTGATCCATGAGATCATACTGGAAAAGCTGGGATACGACCAGTCAATGGAAGAGTATATGCAGTACTGCGGGACGCCGGATTCCGAGATGTGGCCCGATATCCTGCGGAATCTGAAAAGCCAGTACGCGGCAGGTGAAAAAAACGAGGACAGAGCACGCCACTCCGGAGAAGATGAAATCCGCGCTGTGTCCACAGACCTGGAGGCGAAGGAGTCAGCTGCTGACCGGGATGCCGACCAGATCCACGCTGTGTCTGCGGACCAGATTGCCGCCATGTCCGCGGATCAGATTGCCGCTATGTCCGTGGACCTGGAGCGCCTGCACTGGGCCCGGTACGATCAATATGTAGAGGAAAAAGGCCTCGAAGGCTTCCCGGGAGTCCCGGACCTGATGGCGGCCCTGAAAAAGGCAGGCCTCAGGATCGGCATCGGGACCGGGTCGCTCAGGTCTGTCGTCGAAGGAAATCTGGAAAGGATGGGGATTCGCCGCTATGTGGACGCGGCAGCCACCTCGGAGGACTGCGAGAGAGGAAAGCCGGAGCCGGATATCTTCCTGACCGCCGCTGCCTTTCTGCATACCGATCCCGCAGACTGCCTGGTGGTCGAGGATTCAAAAAACGGCATGCTCGCGGCTACAAGGGCGAGCATACCGTGTGTGGGATTTACCGGCTCTGAGCTTCCTTCAGACCTGGTGGATCCAAAGATTGTTTTCTCTGATTATCGGAAGGTTAGGGCGGAGGTCTTTTTCACCTGGTATGATGAGCTGCGACGCGCTGACTGAGTCATATGGGTGACCTTTTTCACTTTTGGTGCCCCGGTCGCTTAGCCTTCCTGGAATAGGGGTGACCTTTTGCGATTTTGGAGCCTCAGTCGCTTTGGGCTGTGGGAAAAAGAGTGACCTTTTTCTTTTGTGGGGCCTCCGTCGCTTTGGGCTGCGGGAAAAAGAGTGACCTTTTTCTTTTTCGGGGCCTCCGTCGCTTTGGGCTGTGGAAAAAAGAGTGACCTTTCTCTTTTTTGGAGCCTCAGTCGCTGAGCTTTCCGGAAATATGGGTGATCTTTCGCAGTGAGCCGGGGGACGTATTAGCGTCCCCCGGCTTACTGTATCAACAGTATCCGCTGTATCCCCTGCATCAGAAGGGGCCGGCGAATACGCTCATGTCCAGGGAGTCGTAAAGGATTTTTTCGCTTGCGGAGAGCCGGTTGTAGTCAAAGTCTTCATCCAGGAAGGCAGCGACATCCAGCGGCTCGGTCCAGAGCTGGTATTTCCTGAGGACAGCGATCGTGTTCTCAAAGGAGGCATAGACAGGAAAATCGATGTAGAAGGCAGGGCTGTCCGCATAGATGTCTTCCCCGCTCTTGTCCTGGGAGCTGAGCGTGAGCCTGGCCACGGGTTTGTTTTTCCTGGCGAAGCTGTAGGAGAAGGAGCTCAGGTCAGTGATGTAGGCCTGGCGGAAGGCTTCGTACATGGACTTGTCCATTGCGGCGGATTTCCAGTCTTTTCCGTTGCTGCAGTCGGCCATGAGGCGGCCGGCGCTGCGGCGCAAGAGTTCATCGTGATAGACGAAGAAGGAGCCCTGCCGGTATTGGTCTGTCCCGGTGACCGCGTCCATGACTGCCGGGTCGATGGTGGAGGGAAGGATGATCCTTCGCGCGTGGGTCCTGCCGTTTTTCATGTAGTAAACGACCCGGAATTCAAATTCCTCCCGGGGGCGGGAGAAGGTCTCTGTCTCCCCGGAGCCATCAATCTTTTCGATTGTGATCGTGGAGCCGGAGCCGTCGGTCTTATCACTCGTGACAGAGGGGTCGGAGCCGTTGTTGTCTTCACTCGTGATCGTGGAGTCGGAGCCGTCGATGTCTTCATTCGTGTTCGAGGAGCCGGAGGCGTCATCCGGAAGGCCGCGGATCAGCCGGCTGTAGGCCTGGCCGTAGCGGGCGATGGCCATCACGTCCTCCACATTGTCGAGGCGCATGTATTTTTCGCCGAAATCTTCCATAGTGGTCATGGATCCCTCGTCATCCGTGATGCTGCCGAAGCCCTGTGTACTGATCAGGGCTGTTTTTTCGACCTGGTCCGGATCGGGCGCGAAGCGGTCGTAGCCTGTGACATCGAAAAAGAAGGCCGCGTAGATCACAAGGGCGAGGGCGGCGGCTGCCGCGATCTCCGCCGGCCGGTGGAAGAGGGCGCGGAAATCATACTCGTAAATGATCTGCATCAGGCAGGCGGTGATCAGGATGAAAAGGAGCATCCAGACGATGGAGATGATGGTCCCGCCGGGGGTCCTGCTGACCGATATGAAGAGGAGGCCGGCAAAGAGGCCCATGAAGAGGGACATGGCGATACGGACGACGGTGCTGACCGGCCCGAAGACCACCGCGGACCCGGCCCGCTCGTTTTTGCGCAGGCTGTAGCAGATCCGGGCCAGGATAAAATAGAAGGCGGCCAGGGCCAGCAGGCGCAGGGAACCTCCTGTCCAGGAGGGGCTCCTGTGCAGGTACTGGCTGACAGGAGAAAAAATGCTGTCCGCCAGGGGGCTGGTGAAGCTGCCGCCCCAGGTGGCAAAGAATTCGCTGGCAAATCCGTTCAGGAGGGACCGGAAGAGGATTTCATAAAAAAGCAGGACGCAGAAGGCCAGGCAGGCGACGATGACATTGCCTGTCAGCATGGTGCTGAGTATGCCCAGGGCGTAGACGGCCAGGAAAAAGGCCATGAGCTTTACGGAATGCAGGAGGATCTCCGCCACAAGGGGACGGGAGAGGGCGCCAAAGGCATCCGCTATGAGCAGGCCGGCCTCCAGGGTGATGGTCCAGGAAAAGAAAAAGTAGAGGAAGCCGCTGACGCACAGGTCCAGAAACCGCCGGCCCCGCGGGACCGGGAGGCTTTCATAAAAATCGACCTCGCGGCGGCTGTCCATCCAGGCGAAACCCTCGATCGCCAGCAGGGCCGCCAGGGGCAGGACGATCAGGGCCCAGGCCGGGCTCTGCGCGCCCAGCATCTCCCGCAGGACATCCCGCATAAGGCCTGCTTTTTTCAGAGAAGTGACATGCCCGAGGGCAGCGTCCTCCGCAGCGGAATTCAGGACCGTCGCCAGGATGGCCGTATTGTAGAGCAGGCAGGACAGAAAAGTCAGGGCGATCGGCCAGAGCCTGCGGCCCGCGAGTTCCCGCTGACGGACAAAGAAGCCGGCGGTTTTGCTGTCGGGACCAAATGCTCCCCCGGTATTGCTGCCGGGGCCAAATGCTCCCCCGGTTTCGCTGCCGGGCCGGAATGCTCCCCCGGTTTTGTCCGCGGGGCGCCGGATTTCGTGATCCCTGCCGGCCATTTTTTCATCAATATGATTATCTGAGATATGATCGCGGTCAGTTGAGGATAAAGTTCTTGATGTCATAACCGACTACCTCCGTTTCACTAATGAAGATCTCCTCGAGCGTCAGAGGGAGCAGCTCAAAGAAGACGGTGTCGACCTTCCTGAAGTGGTCCAGGACCTCCTCGCGGCCGGCGCGGATCGTCAGGGTGTGGAGCCTGCCGCGCACACTGTTTTCCAGAAGCTCCAGACCGGCCAGGGCCTCAGCGGCGGAAGATTCATCCGCGAAAACACACTGGACCTTCTGCAGCCCCAGTTTCATCTCGTTCAGATCGCGGGAGAGCAGGAGCCCCCCGCCGTGGAGGAGGCCCACATGATCGCAGATGTCCTCCAGCTCCCGCAGGTTGTGCGAAGCGATCACCGGCGTCAGGCCCCGCTCCGACATATCGTTGGCGAAAATACTCTTGACCGCCTGCCGCATCACGGGATCAAGCCCGTCAAAGGTCTCATCGCAGAGCAGGTACCGGGCCCCGGAGCAGATTCCGCAGAGCACGGCCAGCTGTTTTTTCATCCCCCGGGAGTAATGACTGATCCGGCGCCGCGGATCCAGGGAAAAATCCGTCAGCAGCCCGTCAAATCGGCCCGCGTCAAACCGCGGATAGACAGTCCGGTAGAAATTCCGCATATCCGCTGCCGTCCCGTTGCGGAAAAAATAGGGATCATCCGGGATGAAAAACAGGTCTTCCCGGATCTCCGGCCTGCCCGGGACCGGCTCCCCGAGAACCTCGATCCGGCCGGAATCCGGCCGGAGGATCCCGCTGACCAGCCGCAGGAGCGTGCTCTTGCCGGCCCCGTTGGTGCCGACCAGGCCGAATACCTGCCGGTCATCGATCTCCAGGGACACATCGTTGACTGCGGCCACCGCCCCGAACCTTTTTATTACATTTTCTATATGGATCATTTCCGTCTATCTCCTTTCCAGCCGCATTCGGGAGCGAGTCAGCTGGTACTTCTCCGGATTACTCCGGCTCGCTTTTCCGGCCGCACTCCGCGGGCAGCAGCTCGCGGGTCAGGGTCAATCGGGGGTTGAGCCACCCGGTTTTTCCCCGGCTCACTTTTTCCAGCCGCACTCCGTGGGCAGCAGCCTGCGGGCAGGGTCATCAGGGGTTATGCCCCCGGATCTTCCCCCGGCTCACTTTTTCCAGCCGCACGCAGCAGTGAGTCAGCCATTCACTCCGGCTCATTCTTTCCAGCCGCATTCCGCAAGCAGCTCGTCGGGGTCGATTCCCAGTTCCTCAGCCTCCTTCAGGATCGAACCCAGCCTCTCAGCCAGCTCCGCCCTTTTCCGGAGATGGATATCCGACCCGCCCCGGACGAAGCTCCCCTTGCCGCGGACAGAATAGAGAAAGCCCTGCTTTTCCAGTTCCATGTATGCGCGCTGCACCGTATTGGGGTTGGTGGACAGCTCCATGGCCAGTTTCCGGACCGAAGGCATCTGCTCATCCGGCGCCAGCACCCCCTTCAGGATCAGGAGCTTGTAGCGTTCGGTGATCTGCTCATAGATCGGCCGGCTGTCCTGATAATTGATTAAATTCACCCGGTGTCTCCTCTCAAACGAAATGTGTATTAACTGTATTGATGATACTAATACAGTTGGGACGGGCTGTCAAGGGGTGACTTTTTTGCACGTAATGACTGCTGGTCGCTGCGGAACCTTCGGCGCAGTGGTGACCTTTTGCACTTATGGAGCCTCTGTCACCAGCCTTTCCGGGAATATGGGTGACCTTTTGTGATTTTGGAGCCTCAGTCGCTTGCGCCTCTGGAAAAAAGAGTGACCTTTTTCTTTTTCGGCGCCTTTGTCGCTTTGCCTTGCGGGAAAATGAGTGACCTTTCTCTTTTATTGAGCCTCTGTCGCTAAGCCTTGCGTAGAAATGAGTGACCTTTTGCCTGAAATGACTGCTGGTCGCCACGGGACCTTCGCCGCAGTGGTGACCTTTTGCACTTATGGAGCCTCTGTCGATAAGCCTGGCGGGTGAGATAGAGGACGGCGAGTCGGGGATGTACTGTCCCCTGTTTCATCCTGTGGCGCAACCCTCAAATCCGTGTTATACTTTTTAGCAGATTCGGCGGAGAGACAGTTCGCCCTTAATATGCTTCTATACAGCACCCTGGAGGTAGATATGCTGAAAAATCCTGAACAGACAAAAGACAAGATCGTACAGTGGATCCGTGATTATTTTGCGGAAAACGGTCCGTCCTGCAGCGCCGTGATCGGCATTTCGGGCGGCAAGGATTCGAGCGTCGCGGCGGCGCTCTGCGCGGAGGCACTGGGCAAGGACCGGGTCGTCGGCGTGCTCATGCCCCGGGGCGTGCAGCCGGACATTTCCGACAGCCAGCTCCTGGTGGATACGCTGGGGATCCCCTATGTGGAGATCAATATCGGAGCCGCGGCGGACGCGCTCGAAAAGACCCTTGAGGAGAATGAAAAGCTGCAGCAGATCTGCGGCCGGACCGAGATGGCCCGCGAGGCCAAGATCAACATGCCTCCCAGGATCCGGATGGCGACCCTGTATGCTGTGGCCCAGAACCTGCCCAATGGCGGCCGCGTGGTCAACACCTGCAACGCGTCCGAGGACTATGTCGGCTATTCGACCAAATACGGCGATGCGGCCGGTGATTTCAGTCCCCTTTCGGAGCTCCTGGTCCACGAGGTCCTGCAGATCGGCGACGCGCTGGGTCTGCCGGAGCAGCTCGTCAGAAAAACTCCTTCGGACGGCCTGAGCGGTATGAGCGACGAGGATAAGCTGGGCTTCACCTATGCCATGCTGGACCACTATGTGCTGACCGGCGAGTGCGAGGACGAGGAGAAAAAGGCCCGCATCGACCGCCTGCACAGGCTGAACCTGCATAAGCTCCGCCTGATGCCCAAGTTTGAGATGGACCAGACCGACAGGTGAGCACAGGCTGGATTTGCACAAACTGAGACGGATGTCCAAGTTTGAGATGGAACAGACCGACAGGTGAGCACAGACCGACAGATCCGCCGGGTTTTGACTGTACACAAATCCATACAAATGATATACTGAAAAAGCCATCTCCGTGTGGAGGAATGGAGCAGCGTCTGAATGAGACAGACAGCCGGATGTGAAAGTGGAAGCAGGAGGTGAGACCATGCTGACGATTCAGGGACTTGTGGACTATGGCGCCAATGTAGAAGAAGGGCTGCGCAGATGCCTGAATAATGAGGATTTCTATATCAGGCTGGTCGGGATCGCTGCGGACGACGCGGGCTTTGACAAGCTGGCAGACCAGGTCCGGAGCGGATCACTGAGTGAAGCCTTTGACACTGCGCACGCGCTCAAGGGAGTACTGGGCAATCTGTTTCTGACTCCCATCTATGAGCCGGTATCCGAGATCACAGAATTGCTCAGGGCGAAGACGGAAATGGATTATTCCGCCCTGATCGACAAAATCCTGGCGGAGAGAGACCGCCTCAAGGCCATCTGAAAAACCTTCGGGCCTGTCCGGAAAATGCCTCAAGGCCATCTGAAAAACCTTCGGGCCTGTCCGGAAAATGCCTCAAGGCCATCTGAAAAACCTTCGGGCCTGTCCGGAAAATGCCTCAGGGCCGTCTGAAAAACCTTCGGGGCTATCCGGAAAATGCCTCAGGGCCATCCGAAAACTTTCGGAGCCATTCGGAAAATACCCCAAGGCCATTCGAAAGAGTGCCTCAGGGCCATCTGAGAAAACAGAGGATCATGCAGGCCGGATCCGGCCGTGGATAAAAGACCAGGTCGCGGCATGGAAAGTGCCGCGATTTTGGCATGCCCGCCGGTTTTCCGGCACCTCTGCCCCGCCCGCAGCAGCCCGGCCCGCGGAAACGTCACGGATTTTTTTGACGGAACATGAAGTTGTACAGCGTTTTGACGCTTTTTTAGACATAGTATCCATTATACTGAGAGTACCTTATGAATACTGTCATAGAGGAAGGATGACCGGATGAGTACAGAAAATACAGAGATGAATGCACAGAGCGCGGAAATGATGGATAAGCCTGAGAAGGCTGACAAGGCCGCCAGAAAGTCCGGATCGATCGGAAAGCTGTTCGGCGGCGGGAAGAAATCGTCCAGATCAAAAAGCGAGAGCAGCAGAAATACGGAAGATGATATCAAGAAGCTGACCAGGACCGAACTTCTGGAGCTTTTGATCGATGAGACCAAAGAGGCGGACCGCCTTCGGGCCGAGAATGACCGCCTGTTTGAGGAATTGAGAAAATGCCACGAGGATCTTGACCGCATCGCCTCCTTTGAGGCGGTGATCGCGCGCCTCGAGGCGATCGTGAATGGAAGATGAGGAAAGTGATATATGAACGATGCTGAGAAAAAAACGACTGCGATGACAGCAATGGAGCCGGCCGCAGAGACAGAACTGAATACAGAAGCGGCGGTCAGTCAGGCAGATCAGGAGACTCAGCCCGTATCTGAAAAGAAGACCGCTGCCGGCGGAAAAGGATCGAAAAGATCCAAAAAAGCCCAGAAAGAACAGGATCCCAAGAAGCCCATCCAGCGGCCTCCGCTCAAGGAACTGGAGAGCGAGCTGCAGAGAGAGCGCTACAAGATCCGCTACCGCAGGGTCCTGAGGTCCACCGTTTTTACCCTGGTCACGGTCGCGGCCATCGCTATCCTGGTCGCTACCCTCTGGATGCCGGTCCTGCAGATCTACGGCGCTTCCATGACTCCCACCCTGACGGACGGAGACATCGTTATCTCCAGGAAGGTGCGGAACCTGAAGCAGGGCGACATCGTCGCTTTCTACTATAACAACCGAATCCTGGTCAAGCGCTACATCGCGAACGCCGGCGACTGGGTGGACATCGACGAGGACGGAAACGTATACGTCAACGGCGAGCTGCTCAACGAGCCCTACGTCTATGAAAAAGCCCTCGGTGAATGCAACATCGAGCTTCCCTACCAGGTGCCCGAGAACCGAATCTTCGTGCTCGGAGACCACAGGAGCGTATCGATCGACTCCCGAAGCTCCTCAGTCGGCTGCGTGGCAGAGGACCAGATCGTCGGTGAGCTGGTATTCTGCGTCTGGCCGTTCAGCAACCTGGGAGTCATCCGCTAGAGCGGCTGATCAGCTCCTGACCGGAAGCTTATAAGAAGCCTGATGACGAACTGAATGACAGGCTTATAAGGCCATGCGGAAAACTGAATAGACAGAAGATACAGACAGCCACCATATACAGCCCAACGGGCGGAATATGGCGGCTGTCCTTTTGCGCAAAGCAATGGGCCATGCACTATTTTCCTGTTTCTGCAAACTGCAAATTGTGCTATAATGGCCTTTGTGTGTACGACCCGCGACAGACCGGACCTGAAAAGCAGCACACAGACCCACCAGACTTTATCATCATGGGAAATTTCCGGCGCACAGCCGTGGAAGAAAGTATTAGAAGATTTAAAGAAGGCAAAGGAGAACGGAGGAAGAGGCAGAAATGTCCAACACAGTCAAGATCAAAAACAGAAACAAAAAGAAAGAAGTAAAAGTCAATTATAAGCTCTGGGCCATTGTTTTCGGCGTCTTTGTGGCACTCATCATCGGCCTTTCCGTGTGGGCATCCTTCCACTGGGGCGTCGGCATGGGCACGATCGGCGTTGAGCCGGTCACACCTGAGGACGCATCAGCCGCGGCGACAGAGATCGCGTCCGAGTTCGCCACGGACGGAGTACAGGTCGTGACTCCCGAGGAGCTCGAAAAGATGGGCATTTCCACCGATGATATCCAGGTGCAGGAGGGAGGCGCCGAAGCAGCTGAGGCAGAGGCTGC
>CAMNFJ010000100.1:0-11683 GCA_946536955.1 uncultured Lachnospiraceae bacterium | reverse complement strand
AGGACCGTCCCCTTTGTCATGCTTTTATCTGGCCGCCTCCTGATAGAGCTGCTCCAGTGCTTCGGGAGTCACGGAGCCGACCTTGTTGTAGATCACTTCTCCTTTCCTGTTCAGGACGATGGTCTGGGGCAGGGCGAGGGAGCCGTTTACGATGCCGAATACGGTCTCGGCCTCGTCGTCCACCGCAAAGTGGATGTCCCAGTTTCTTTCGCTCAGATACTGGCTGACATCGTCTGTCACCAGGTTTGCGTGGACAGCGACCATCTCGATATCGCCCTCATGTTCATGGTAGAGGTCGACAAAATGGGGCAGTTCCTTGACGCAGGGGCCGCAGTAGGTGGCCCAGAGGTTGATGAAGACCACCTTTCCTCTCGTCTCCCGCAGGCGGAAGGTGCTGCCGTCCAGGCAGTCGATCTCGAAGTCCGCCAGCCTGCTGCCCGGCTCATAGCCGATTGGCAGGTCACTTTCAAAAGTAGCGGCGGAAGGCTCTGTCTGCTGGTTCTCCTCCGCGTTCTTGCCGGCTCCGGCCTGTGCCGTTTCGGGAGCCGTCTGGCCTGCCGAAGCCGCCTGGTCACCGGATGCGCCGGTCCCTGCCTCCTGTGTTTTGTCTGCGGGATCCTTCGCGGGTCCGGTTCCCGCATCTCCCGCTGTCTTCTGTGTATTCGGGGCCGCGGGCGATGACGCCGCGACAGCGCTGGTCGTGTCAGCCTTTGGTTTCAGGGAGGGGTCTAGGATATTGGCCCAGATCAGAAGAAAGGCGAGCAGGAGGATTGCGGCTCCCCAACAGAGCTTTTCCATCTTCCGGATCCCGGCTGTGTCCGGGCCGGTCTCCCCGGTCTCCCCGGTCTTTTTGTGTGGTTCGATGATCGTGAACTTCCCTGCCTTCATGGAGAGGGCACCCTGCCCGCAGCCGGCTACGCATTTGGCGCAGTGGATGCACTCGTGGTCGCCGACCTCTTTGACATCCATCTTGCAGTTCATGACGCAGAGGGAGCAGCCGTTGCACTTGCCGGCGTCGACCTTGACGCCGATCACGGCCAGGCTGTTGAACATTCCATAGATGGCCCCCAGCGGACAGAGGAACCTGCAAAAGGCCCTGTAGCAGAAAATGCAGGCGGTAAAAATGAGGACCATGATGATGAATTTTCTCGTGAAGATGATTCCCAGCATGGAGAGCCAGGGGAGGTTTCCAGGCAGCATTCCCATGGCGCCCTCAAAGGTCCCCGCCGGACAGATATATTTGCAGAATCCGGGAACGGGGATACCCTGTCCAATCCCGTAATAGACGGGGATCATGATCACGAAGATGACCAGGAGGACATACTTGAGATAGCTGAGCCCTCTCGTGATCCGGCTCTTTTTGATCTTGGGCGTGGGGATCTTGTGGAAGAGCTCCTGGATCAGCCCCAGAGGACAGATCCAGCCGCAGATCGTTCTTCCCAGCAGCATGCCGTAGAGGAGGATGATCCCCAATACGTAAAAGCCGATGTGCCTGTTCAGCGATCCGAGCGCATTCTGAATAGAGCCCAGGGGGCAGGCACCGACCGCCCCCGGGCAGGAATAGCAGTTGAATCCGGGGACGCAGACCGCCTTCGTCTTTCCGGTAAAGATCTTTCCTTCGGCAAAGCCCCTGACGTGCGCGTTATAGAGCAGGGCGCTGTAGAGCTGGATGATCCTTCTTTTGGACGGCTTGTGGGCATCCCACCAGGATGTATTCTTTTTTCCCGTTTCCGCGGCATTGCGCGCATTGTCCGCGGCAGGCCCCCTCAGGGGGGATGCGGCGCCGCTTCGCACTGTTTCTGCATCTGAGGACGCGGCATTCCCCCGCAGGGAGGATGCGGCCGCGCTTTCTTTTAAAACCTGATCAGCCAAGGCCTATACACTCCGTACATATCTTTGAAGCTTTTACAAACACATCGTTCATGCTGCCGTTGAAAATGCCGATGATGATAAAGGCAAGGGCGGCTGCGAAAAGAACCATCCGCACCCTGCTGCGTTTCCGCAGGGCATCCTCGCCGGCAGGCTCTTTTTTGGAGACCCGGAAGCCGGGCACCGGTTTGTCCGCGCTCTCGTCCCTGATCCCGGAGATCGCGCAGATGACCGTCATGATGATCGCCGCCAGCAGGACCGGAACGGCAAAGCGGGCGGCCCGGCCGATCGTCTCCACGGTATAGATATCCGCCATGGGGTCTGCGGCCCTGAGCGCGACTCCGTTCATATAGATCCGCAGGGCTCCCGCGATCAGCAGGACCGCCGCCAGGATCCACAGGATGGACTGTATCGTCAGAAATGTTTTTTTCTTATCCATGGTCTGTACCAAAGTATTCTTTATTTCCTGTTCATGAGATCCATCAAAATACGACTGGACGTCCCCTCTTCCGCCCGGCTTTGCGATGCCGGGGCAGACTGCCCAGAGGCCGCCCGGCTTTGCGATGCCGGGGCAGACTGCCCAGAGGCCGCCCGGCTTTGCGATGTAGGGACAGACGGCCCCTCTTCCACCCGGCTTTGCGATGCCGGGTCCTGCGGCAGAGGGACCGTCCGTTTTTTACTTCTTGTTGATCGTGATCACAAGGTCGCCGTAGGTATTTGCGGTCTTGTAGGCTTCATTATCCTTCTCATAGCCCTCCGGTACCTTGAGGACGTGGACATCATAGATTCCCTCGGGATCGGTAAAGGAAGCAAGTCCGTCGGCGTCTGTCAGGGCCATTTTGCAGGTGTCGTTCGTGCAGAACTGCACCATGGCGCCTTCGACGGGCTGAGCGTTCTGGTCCACCACATAAATGTTGTAGGCGCCGGCGGTTCCTTTCCCGCTTTCGTCCGCAGGCTTCGCTGTATTGGCTGTACCGGCTGCATCCGCCTTGTCTTCCGCTTCTTTCCCGTCTTTTTCCTGCGTCTGAGCATCCGCCTGGTCTTCTCCCTTTAACAGCGCATCCACACGGGGTTCATAGGCGTTGATGTCAGCTCCCACGACGGGCCTTCCGACGATCGTCCCCTCCCTGTCCACAAAGAAGGTCATGGGCCATCCCTGGCTCATATCAAAGATGTCCATCCAGCCATCCCAGGGGCGGAGGTTGAGGTAGGTGTCGCCGTTCTCTGCGAGCAGGCCCTTTGCCTTCGCGATGGTCTCATCGTTTTCGGCGTCACCGCAGAGCCCGATGACCGCGCAGTCCTTTTCCGCAAGTCTGCCGCTGATCTTTTCCAGTTCGGGCAGTTCGTTTACGCACCAGTGGCACCAGGTCGCCCAGACATTGACCATCGTGATCTCATGCTGACTGAAGATGTCTTCACTGCTGACGGTCTTCCCGTCAAGATCCTTCGTCTCGAAGGAGACCCTGGAACCGATGAGATCGGAAAATGCCCTCTTTACAGGGGAGAATCTCATATTTTTCACCACCTCATCCTTGAGGGATGCCAGTGTATCATACTCTTTGGCAAATTCCTCCCGAAGGCCCTCGTGAGGGTCCCCCTCATATAATTCCTCATTATATTCAAAGAAGCTGCAGTCTCCCGCCTTTCCCAGCAGGGTCAGCTGGTCTGCGGTCATGGGCTCTTCCGGATCGTCTTCATTTATAAAATCGACGATATCCCCGGCGCCCCTGTTTTCATCAATGATGATAATCGAAAAAAGCGGTCTGACCTTGTTCTGGAATTCCTGGAGTTCCTTCTCCGTCGGCGCATCCTTTGCCGCCAAGGCCTGATACTCCTCGCGCGTGGCTCCGATATAAGAACCGTTTCCAAAATAGATCCCCGTTCCGTCGGAGACATCCATTCCCTGAAAATAGGTCATGCCCTTGAGATCCCCGAAGGCTGCAGGGAGATTCATGGTTATGCCCACATCTGCCAGATCCTCATTGAGAATATAGTCCTCACTCTGATCCTGCGCGGTATCCTGTTTCCCGCTCTCGGCCGCGCCGCACACCACAGTACCGAGGCAGAGGCATAACACCAGCGCGCATATGACCTGTATGAGTTTATGATCTTTTGACCTTTTCATTTTTTCCTCCTTCATTGCAATGCCGCAGTCACGGCCCTGGTTACAAGCCCATGCTCCCAGAGCGGGGATGGCTGCTGGTTTCAATGACGTTCGTCTTCTTCCATTATATCACAGGGATATCAATGGCAGGGAAAACATTATGGAAAAAGGCAGACGTTCGCACCGTGAAAAAAATCCGGCCGAAGCCGGATTTTTCCGATTTTGTGAGCGGGACTACCGTTTTGAGTACTTTCACGGTGTGGCTATAACGAAGGGCTGGCGGTAGGGGTCGTGCGTCTCCCCGCCCGATCCTTCGCGCCACATGTTATAGTAGAGGCCGAAAGGGACTGTGTAGTAGCCGTCCTGATAGTGGTCTGTCGTATCATAGGGGTCAGCCATGATCAGAACATCGTCGTTGGGGTCATCCGTGCCGACAGTGTCCAGGCCGATGACCACCTGCCAGTGTCCTCCCCAGTCCATCCAGTCGACCATGACCGGCGTGCCCTGGTCCAGGGATGTCAGCAGGAATTCTTCCGCTTTTTCCAGGGAATCAAAGCGGGGTTTCGTGTCCGCGTGGTATGTGGTCTTCCATCCTATGGAATCAAAAAACTTCACGATTCCTTCGACGGGAGTGCCTTCACTGGTATCAGTCCCTGCGATCCTGCAGATATCCATTTCGTTATAGTCGTGGACATCATAGTAGTTGAGCACCATCAGGGCTGAGGCGCAGGCGCAGGAATATTCTGCCGTCTGCTGGTAGGTCTCGAAATGCGGCAGGATGTGCAGGGTCTCGTCGCTTTCCATATTGTAATAATCAAGGATCCTGTAATACCTGCTGTCCGTGTGGTCCAGCTTATGGTTGAAGGCGTCAGCCCCGCCCTCGTCATCGAGAGTGTCCATGCTCTGGTCATAGGCGATGGCATGGACCTCCGGTGCCTTCTTCTCTTCAGGGCTCTCCTCTCCCGCTGCTTTGGTTCCGTTTCCCGCATAGACACAGACAGAGAAAGTCATCACAGCGGCAAGGAGCAATACGATCATTTTCTTCATAAGTTGTCTTTCCTTGTAGTTATTTACATTATGATCATTTATATCATGATCATTTACATCGAGATTATTTATATCAGGATTATTGACATCCGGCTTCCCGGCAGGGTTCCGGGATCGTTTGACTCACTGATTCATTTCCGGAGATTATGCAGGAAGCTGATCAGGTCCGCGCCGCAGTTCTTTTTCTGAATGATCACGCAGTGGCCGGCCTCCACCTCCAGGTAAAAGTCTGTCTCCGTCTCCACCATGTTCTTGAGGTCCTTGTAGGCATAGGTCCCCTGGCCGTTTTTGCTCTGCGTCTCGAAATGGTCGTCATAGAAGGAGACCGTGAAATCCGTTCCGCCCGTCTCCCTGAGCCGGTCAAAATATTTCTGTGACTGTCTCCGGGAGGTATACAGGTAGATCAGCGGGCAGATGACCACGACGGCCACCATCAGACAACCCATGGCGGTCTTGCCGCTCCGCAGGTTGGTCACACCCGAATACAGGATCCAGAGCAGGACGATGACCGTGACCAGAAGTCCCCTGGGCTGGCCGCCCATGGCCTTGGCATAGCGCCTGAAATCCTCAAGTTCCAGATTCGTTTTTGTCGTGTATTTTGCTTCCATTTTTCTCTTCCTCCCTGTCGAAGCGCCCTGTGCTTTGGCCGGCCGCATTGTTCCCGCACTGCCTGCCACTGCCTGCCGTCTGTGCAATGAAGACAGAAAAAACGCAAAATGCGCGGGAGCGGTGTATTTATGCGGCCGGATCCAGGGCCTCATCTTCCTCTGTCTCAGCCGGCACATACTGCTGGTCGGCTTTGGTGATGTCATCCGGGTAGATCCGGGCGAAGTCATTTTTCATGGAGATGGGGATATATCCCTTGGATTCATAATCAGCGGATTTTTCCTCCCAGTTCTGTTTTCCCCACTCCCTGACATCGTCATCGGCAACCACCATATAGGCCTGGGCCGGATAGGGATTTCTGCTGTCGATGGCATAGTTCATCATGCTGGTATCGCTTCCGCTGTTGCCGAAGGCGAGGACCGGGCGCTGGCCGATTTCTCTTTCAATATAAATGGTCTTGTTGCCGTTGAGATTTTTCTGGATGAAGCCGCCGGTCAGAACGAGCTCGTCGCCGTTCTCATATTTGTAGTTTATGTTGGCGGGTTCGTTTTCGAATCCCTTCTTTTTGATCTCAAAATCGGTGCCGATCACATGGTTGGGGGTGACATAGTCTTTGATCGGGGAGTTTGCGATGATGGCCCGGGTGGTCGTGCGCTCCGTTCCGCTGATCACGTAGATGGTGAAATCGTTTTCGTACAGATATTTTACCAGCTCGACCATAGGCAGGTAGAAGTTGTCGATGTAGCGCATGTTGTTGAAGCTGGCAGTCTTTTTCTTTCCGAATTCCACCACATAGTCATAAAATTCCTCTACCGTCATCCCCGCATAGGCCTTGGCGAAGTTTCTGGCCAGGGTCTCGTCCGCGACGTAACCGGGCTTGATGGCCGCGGCGACATCCTTGAGCTCATCGGAGACCCGCTCGGGGTGGTCGTGAAGGCAGTATTCGATGAACATCATTGTGTCATAGTAGGTATAGTAGGTCTCACATACCAGGGTTCCGTCCATGTCGAACACGGCGATGCGGTCTTTTTCAGGGATAAAGTTCTCCTTGTCGGCGGGGTCCGTGACCTTTGCCACGTAGTCCCTGAGTTCCTGGGCCGGCTTCGAATCCTGTGTCCAGTAAGTTGTCAGGGCTGCGCTGCCGGTTTCCGCTGCGGGAGATGCTTCCGCAGAGGCTGCTTCTGCGGTTTCAGCTTCAGCGGCTGTCGTTTCCGCAGCGGCTGTTTCTGTGGCGGCTGTTTCTGCGGTTTCTGCTTCAGCGGCGGGCTTTTCCTCAGCTTCTTTTTCTGTGGCAGGGGCTTCAGTAGCAGGCTTTTCCTCAGCTTCTTTTTCTGCGGCAGGGGCTTCTGCAGCAGGCTTTTTCTCAGCTTCTTTTTCTGTGGCAGGGGCTTCTGCGGCAGGGGCTTCTGCGGCTTCTGCCTCCACGGTATCCGCCCCCTCGGAAGCCGGAAGCACAAGTACCTGGCCGGGCATGATCGCTCCGGGGGACCTGAGTTTATCCTTATTGGCTTCGTAGATCAGTTCCCATTTTCCGCTGTCGCCATAGATCTCATCGGCGATCTTCCAGAGGGTGTCGCCGGATGTGACCTTGTAGGTCCTGTCAGCCGCAGTGTCGGCTGCCGATGCGGTTTCGGCCGCTCCTGTGATGGTCAGAGCAGGTGTCGAAGACAGAAACATCAGCGCTGCCATGGTACATGCCAGTATACCCGAAAACTTTTTCATTTTTTCTCCTTTTCTGTTTTAACTTGTAGTTGTCATTTTATTAATGATCGGGAATTTCGGCTTTTTCCCGATTATTATTGCCTGATATTGACTTCTTCCCCTGTGATCCCGTCTGTCCCGACTCCGCCGGCATCCACTGTGTACCAGGCGGAGGTCGCTGTGTGGGAGTTCCCGTCTCCCTCATCGACGACTTCGTACAGATGGAGGGTATAGGTTCCGTCGCCGTTGTCCGTATAGTCGGCAACGGGAGGATAGAATCCCTCGTGTCTGAAATAATAGGACTGGGCCATACGGCACAGGATGGAAGGAATGCATTTTCCGGACTTCTCCCCCGCATTGCCTTTGTCGTCGGCATTGCCTTTGTCGTCGGCTCCGGACCGGGCCGTCATCTCATAGGTTCCTGTCATCATACTTCCTTCTGTACCGCCGGCCAGGGTCTGGTCCTTGCGGACTGCAGACAGGACTGCTTTCTGTTCCGTGAAGGTGATGGCGAAAAAGGCGAATTGAGATGCGATATCTATTCCGGCACTGTTGTTCACTTTACCGAACACAAGAGTCCCCCGGGACACAAGTGTGTCGTCCAGCGGAAGGGTATAGATTTCCTCATGGTAGTCAGGATCCCCGGAGCGGAAATAACAGTGCAGCCGCATGCTCTCGCCCCCCAGGTCAAGGCGATATTTAAGCTGTCCGCTCTCCAGATGATATTCATAGGAGGCTGAAAGCGGATCTTTTTCCACAGTCCGGGAAGCATAGCTGTCCTCTCCGTCATCAGACTGGGCGCGGGCAGCCGGTGTCTCAGTATGCGGGGATGCATCCTTCAGGTTTATCGACCTTTCTTCAGCAGATACCGCTTCGGTAAACAGTCCGCAGAGCAGGCAGCAGATCAACATTCGCGAAATTGATCTCAGAATTCTTTTTTTCATGATAGGTTTCTCCTCTAAAACAGACCCACATTTTGAAAAGGACTAAAAATGAGTCAATCTGTTACGTCCACACTGACTCATTAGAAGCCGTGGCCGCCTCCGCCTCCGGAGTGGCCGCCGCCTCCGCCGCCTCCGCTGCCTCCGGAGCCGCTGCTCTTGTAGCGTTTGACGCTGGAGAGGACGACGGGGAGGGCCAGGAGGAGGCCCGGCATGTGGGCCATTTTGCTGGTCACGCTCACGTTGATCTGCCCTTCTGTGCGGTTTTCGATGACGGGCAGGCGGGAGTATACGGTGAGGAAGTAGTTGACCAGGATGCCGGCCAGGATGGCGATCAGGGCGTTGGTGATGTGCTTGACGGGGCGGGACAGGCGTTCGCCCATGCACTTGGCCAGGATCTGGCTGAAGGCCAGTTCCGCGCATTCGTAGAAGTCGCCGCGGGAGGCGCTCCTGTAGATGTTGTCGGTTATGGCGCGGGAATCGGCGCTCGTTATGGTCTTGATGGCGGGTCCGTTGGCGTAGATGTAGAGTTCCCGGTCGTCCATGTCGATGACAAATATGATGGCGGGGTCATTGCCATAGTGGTTAATGGCGTAGTTTTCCGCATAGGAGGCCGTGGATCCGGGGGAGCTGTTTGTAGTGACAAAGGCGGCGTCCATGTATTCGGTGATGGCGGAGTAGTCGCTGATGAGCTGTGCTTCCTCTTCGCTCGTCAGCAGGTCCGCGTTGTCCTCCACGACCAGGCTTGACGCCGCGGCGGGGCTGAGCGGCGGCAACACGGCGCAGAACAGGATCAGGGCCAGGACCAGGATCATTTTTTTCTTCATGTCAGCCCACCTCCTCTCTGTCAAAGAGCCGCGGCAGCGGTCTGGTCGTGCTGATGTTGTAGACCTGCAGCATGATGGCCGAGGCGGCGATCAGGATCAGGATGCAGACGGCGTCTCCGAGGTAATACCAGTAGTCTCCGACCGGTGAGAAAAAGACGACCGAGGCGTTGAGGACAACGGCCGCCAGCACCAGGAGGATCGCCAGGGCCGGCCGGCGCTGGGGGACAGATTTCTGCCATTCCAGGATTTTGAGCACGGTCAGGATCAGGTAGATGACGGCGGCGACGGCAATGAGCGAGGCGATCGACCGCATGGTCACATTATGTCCGTCAAAAACGGTGGAGATCGTAATGGCGAACACGACAAGGAGCGGTGTGGCGTATTTTTTGCCAAAATCGAGGAGGACATTTCCCCGCTTTCTTTTGACGGATCCGTCCGGGGTGACTTGGGGATCTCTGCTGGATCTCCAGCCCTTGTCGTTGGCGTGGGTCTCCTTCTCGAAGATCCGCCGGGTGCTGGACCGGATGGATCCCGCCATCAGGGCTCCGGCGATCAGGCTCACGATGGAGGTGATCATGGGCGTCGGCTGGACCAGCAGCTCCAGGGCCAGAAAGATCACTGCCGCCAGGCCCAGGCAGCCCAGGGAGAAGCTCTTCATGTCGACCGGCAGGTCGGATACCACCTTGCCGGATTCCCCGTTGACCACTGCGTAAACGACCCGCTCGTCCTTGCGCCAGGTCAGGAACCAGAGGGGGAACATGGTGCTGTGGTGGCTCCTCGTATGGGCCTCGATCCGGGAGGATCCTTTTTCCACTTTGATCCCCTGGTCCGCCATCACGCGCCTGGCCACCTCGGCCACGACATCGTCCGAGGCCGTCTGCTCCGCGTCCCGGTAATAGGTCTGCGCGGGAACGGAGGAGGCGTCCGCATAGAAGCCGGACAGGTAGGCGGGCCGGAAGTCCCGCTCCTTTTTCATATCAAAGGGCAGGACGCGGGCGGCGATCTCATCGTCGTAGTAGCGGCTGGCGTCATAGGGAACGCCGCAGTACTCGCCGTTGGCCGACGCGTCGATCCGGTAGGTATTGACCCGGTCATATTTGGGCGTGCTCTCCACGACCTTGGTCCCCACGATATGCGATGCGCCAAGTTCCACATCGTACTCGTAATAGGGCATGTAGATCCCGGTGAAATTTTTCAGCTGCGAGGCATCCCGCAGCTCTTTGGGCAGATACCTGACCCTCTTTGTGTGATCGCGGAAGAGCTCCGTGCAGCGGTCCCTGGAGACCTGGAAGGGTATCAGCCTCTCGGGCAGGTTCCTGCCGCCCCCAGGCGCCCGGAGCAGGCTCTGGCCTCCGCAGTAGGGGCAGAAGCCGACCTGGGAATCCTCCGTCCCCTGCAGCTCGGCCCCGCAGCTTCCGCAGGTAAAAAGGGTCAGCTCCATTTCCGCTATGTCCTCGCCAGTACTGCTGTTTTTCACTTCGAACTGATCCGGAGGGATCATGGTGCCGCAGTGCTGGCATTTCATCGATTGAGAATCGACATCAAAAAGTATATTTCCTCCACAGTTAGAGCATCGAAATCCCATATGCAATTCCTCCTGTGTGAATAGGATGACCGGTTTCCGCCCCGGGTCATCTCTTGTATCTGCGGCCGTCAGTAGAGAAGGGCCTTCCTCCCGGGGTCTCTATACAGTGTACCATAGTTGGGGTAGATAGTGGGAATGGTTCTTTTTGATACTCCCGCCGGCCCTCTGATATGTTAATATAAAAAACACGAGAACAAGGATGCTTTACAGCTGCCCGTTCCTGCATACGGCAGCCGGAAAGGAGTAAAATGGATACTTTTTCCAAAGACAGAATGAAATGGCTCAGGGAGCCGGATGATTACAGCATCGAAGAGGGACGGATCGAGATCACGACCATGCCCCGCACCGACCTGTGGCAGCGCACTTACTATCATTTCCGCAATGACAACGCGCCGGTCCTGCAGATGGAGACGGAGGAAAGGTATTTTTCCTTCATTGTAAAGACCGATTTCACACAGAGCAGTCACCGCTTTGATCAGTGCGGGATCGTCATGTACCTGGATAGTGAAAACTGGCTCAAGGCCTCCGTGGAATATGAAAATGAAGACTTTCAGCATCTTGGATCCGTGGTCACCAACCACGGCTATTCTGACTGGGCCACCACGGCGATCCCCGCGGATGTGAAGGTCATGTGGTACCGGTTCAGCCGCCGAGAGGACGACTACTGCATCGAATGCTCTCAGGACGGAAAGACCTTCTCGCAGATGCGGGTCTGCCACATGCTGGAGGGCGCCGGCGGGATCCGGTTCGGGCTCTACGCCTGCAGTCCTGAGGATTCCAGCTTCAGGGCGGTGTTTACGGATATGCGGATCACCGAATGCGCCTGGAAAGCCCACGACGGGCAGCAGCCGGACCAATAAAATAAGGAAACGTAAAATAAGGCAAAACAACGAAATAGCGAAAAATATCATTCGCTTTCACACATCTCTGCTATAATAGGTCTGTAGCAAAGAAAAATATTAATATTGTTAAATAATATATTTATATTTTAATATAATTTATC
>CAMNFJ010000099.1:0-11799 GCA_946536955.1 uncultured Lachnospiraceae bacterium | reverse complement strand
TGTGCAACTTGACGAGTCTCAGAGCCTTTACGATACTTTTGACCTTTACATCATACCATGCATATTTGTGAACAGGAGGCCGCGGGCACAGCTATATGTGGAAAAAAAATCAGGACCTGCCTGAAGAGGGCGGAGTCAGGATACCGGATCACGGGCGCTTTGGAAGAAATGCCGCTGAGCCGGGCGAGATTCATGTGGAGAGTGTAAAGGACAAGGCCAGGCACCAGATCATCTTTACGGCGGCGGTCTTTATCCTTCTTTTCTGTATAATGACGGTCAGCGTCTGCCATTATGCCATCGTCAACCAGAGGCGGTTTTTTGACAACGAGTACAACCGCAGGGAGCTGCTCCTGGAGGAGCACAACCGGCGGGGCACCATCTATTCGACGGGAGACTACGACCTGGAGCCCCGGGTCCTGGCGGAATCGGACAACGACAATGTGCGGACCTATCCCTTTGGCGAGCTTTTCTGCCATGTGGTGGGCTTTTCGGTCTACGGCGGGAGCGGGCTCGAGGACTATATGCGCTATGAGCTCATGCACTCCGATATCTCCTTCGGGACCCGCCTGGAGTATGACTCCAGGGATGAGCTCTATCCCGGAAACGACGTCTACACGACCCTGGATCCGGACCTGCAGAAGTATGCCTACGAAGGGCTGGAGGGCTACCGGGGGGCTGTCCTGATCACGGAGGCGCGCACGGGCAAGATCCGGGCCATGGTCTCCAGACCCGGCTTTGATCCGGGGGATCTGGATATGCTCAGGACCCTGCTCAACCAGGATGAGAGCGAGACGGCAAACCTCCTCAACCGCGTCACCCAGGGCGCCTATCCGCCCGGATCGACCTTCAAGATCCTGGATGCCATAGAGCTCCTCCGGGAGGACCCGTCCGCGGATCAGACCTTTTCCTTCGACTGCGTGGACGGCGTCTACGGCGAAGGGGAGGAGAGCATCCACTGCTTTGACTACGAACACCACCATGAGCAGAACCTGGGAGAGGCCTTTGCCCATTCCTGCAACAGCGCCTTCGCCAAGATCGTGGCGGAGGACCTGGACCGGGAGGAATTCAGGTCGACGCTCAGGCGGATGATGTTCAACCAGTCCCTGCCCTATGACCTCCCCAGCATCGACAGCAGCTCCCAGCTGCTCAACGAGGAGGATATCAGCGACAGGGAACTCCTGCAGGTCGCGATCGGACAGGGCTCGACCCTGGTCTCCCCCCTCCACATGAACATGATCACCATGGCCGTCGCCAATGAGGGCGTCCTCATGCGCCCTTACCTGGTGGACAGAGTGGTCAGCGGGGAAGGGACAACCCTGCAGCAGAAGGAACCTGTCAGGGAGGCGTCACTCATGGACGCAGAGACAGCCGGCAAGGTCCGCGAGCTCATGCGGGGCGTCACCAACGTCCTGACCGACCCGGAGACCGGGGAGAATATCTGGGGGACAGCCAGCGAATTCAACGGCACCAGCTCCTATATGGCCTACGGAAAGACCGGCACGGCCGAGTTCGGGACCGAGGACGACTCCCACGCCTGGTTCACGGGCTTTACGGTGGAGGACCAGGACCGGGAGAACGGGCCCGCCGACCTCTGCATCACGGTCCTGATCGAAGACGGCGGCGTCGGCAGCGACAAGGCGGTACCCGTGGCCAAAAATATCCTGGACCGCTGGTACAGGGAATATAGTCAATAAAAATTGCTTGCATGCAATAAGCGAGTGTGATAATATTTTAATGTTTGCATTGACTAAAAAGTGTATCCGGTCTGCCTGATCTCTGATCCGGGCCTCCGGAGGACGGAAAGGATATGGAAAAATGAGTGTATTGCGTATTGTACTGACTGTTATTATGATCATCGTCAGTATTATCATGACCGTGATCATCCTGATGCAGGAGGGAAAGTCGCAGGGACTTGGCGCGATCGCAGGGACCAACGATACTTACTGGGGCAAAAACAAGGGCCGGTCCGCCGAGGGCATGCTCGTCCGCTTCACGACGGGTATGGTCGTCCTCTTCTTTGTCCTGGCGATCCTGCTCAACATGCACCTCCTCTGAGGCGGTCAGTCCCGTATTCGGACATATTCGTAAAAAGAGAATCTGCACGGAACGGATTCGGAATGCTAAAACGTGAATTGCGGCACCCGGAAGGGTGCCGTTTCTCATCTGTAATCTGAGGGGATCGATATGGCGGATAACAAATCCTTCAAGCTGGTTGCCAACAACAAAAAGGCATACCACGATTATTTTATCGAAGAAAAATATGAGTGCGGCATCGAGCTCTTCGGAACAGAGGTCAAATCGATCCGGATGGGAAAGTGCAGCATCAAGGAGGCCTATGTCCAGGTCACCGGCGGCCAGGCCTACATCGAGGGAATGAATATCAGTCCCTATGAGAAGGGCAATATCTTTAACCGGGAGCCCCTGCGGAGGCGCCGCCTTCTGCTGCACAAAAAGGAGATCCTCCGCCTGCAGGGCCAGGTCCAGGCCAAGGGCTATACGATCATGCCCCTCCAGGTCTATTTCAAAAAGGGCCTGGTCAAGATCGAGATCGGACTGGCCAGAGGCAAAAAGCTCTACGACAAGAGAGATGACCTCAGGAAAAAGGCGCTCAGACGGGAGACGGAGAGAGAGTACAGAAATCAGCTCAAGCTCTGATCCCCGGCCCTGACCCGCCGCGTGGGGCCCGGCCCCGCGGGATACAGACGCCTTTTGTTTCCCTGCGTCGGGCGCGGATCCTGGCCATTGTGGTCATTTCCTTTTGCCGGGCGCGGATCCGGATAAAAAAAGAACCTGATTCTGAAAGAATCAGGTTCTTGAAAGCAGGTGGCGGGAATCGAACCCGTCTCCCCAGCTTGGGAAGCTGGTATTCTACCGATGAACTACACCTGCACAGGAAGTTGTGCTCAGCACAAAAATTATTATAGCAGAAAAGAACGACTTTGCAAGCCCCTGCTTCAAAAACCGTGAAAAACAGCTCCTGGCCGGAGACGGTCTGAACAGCTGCCGGGTTCCCGGACAGGTCTGACCGGCAGCGCCGGCCTGGCGGAAGGGACAGAAGGGCCCTGACGGGGCTCCCGGGTAAGAGGGCCTGCAGGGTCAGGAAAGGACAGGATGCCGAAAAGACAAGCCAACGACAAGCAGACAAAAAGGAGCCGGGCCGGCCGCCCGGACAGGCGCAGACCCTTTTCCCAGACAAAGCCCGCCGCGGGGATCGCCGTGATCCTGACAGCCCTGGGAGCCGTGCTCTTTTTCAGTGAGATCTGGGCCTTTACCACCTGGGCAGGGCTCAAGATGGATGAGATCCTCTTTCACCTGCGGGCCCCGCTGGAGGGGACCGGCGGCGGAATGCTGGAAAAATACTTCACCCGGTGCCTTTTGCCCTCCGTCCTGATCATGCTCAGTGTCTTTGCCATGATCGTCCACACCAGGCATGCCGCGAGGGCCAGGGGAACCTTTGTCAGGCGGTCTGTCATCGGGGCGGTGCTCGCCCTGATCCTCTGCCTGGGCGTGGCCGTAGTCAGACTGGACCTGATCCGCTTTATGGCCGACCAGATGTCCGACTCCTCCTTTATCGAGGACAACTATGTGGACCCCAAAAAGACAAAGCTCAGCTTTCCGGAAAAGAAGAGAAACCTGATCTATATCTACCTGGAGTCCATGGAGATGACCTTCGCGGACGGCGAGAGCGGGGGCGCCTTTCCGGAGAATGTGATCCCCGAGCTGACAAGGCTGTCCGGAGAGGGGGACAATTTCAACGGCAATACCGGCCTCCTCAACGGCGGACATGTCATGCCCGGCTCCACCTATACCATGGCCGGCCTCTTTACCCAGTCCTCGGGCCTGCCCCTAAAGGTGGACCTGGAGGAGCAGTTCACGGATGCCCGCGGGTCCTTTAACAAGATGAATACCCAGGATTCCTTCTTTTCCGGGGTGACGACGATCGGGGATATTCTGGACGGCGAGGGCTATAACCAGGTCTTCATGTGCGGGTCGGACGCGACCTTCGGCGGACGCAGGCTCTTTCTGACCGAGCACGGCGACTTTGAGATCTGCGACTACAAGTGGGCCGTCGAGACCGGCAGGATCCCCAAGGACTATTATGTCTTCTGGGGCTATGAGGACGAGAAGCTCTTTACCTACGCCAGGGAAAAGGTGACGGAGCTCGCGCAGAAGGACGAGCCCTTCAATTTCTCCATGCTGACCGTGGACTCCCACTTCGAGGACGGCTACCGCTGCGACCTTTGCCGCGAGGACTTCGAGGGCAACCGCTATGCCAATGCCATCGCCTGCTCCAGCAGGCAGGTGAACGAATTCATCCGCTGGATCCAGAAGCAGGACTTTTATGAAAATACCACGATCGTGCTCAACGGCGACCACCTGACCATGGACAGCGACTTCTGCATCGATGTCCCGGTCTCCTATGACCGCCGGACTTACACGGCCTACATTAATTCCGCCGTCCAGCCGGCGGAACCTGAGCGGGTGCGCCAGTACACGACCCTGGACAATTTTCCGACCACCCTGGCAGCCCTGGGGGTCGGGATCGAGGGAGACCGCCTGGGCCTGGGGACCAACCTCTACGGGAAGGCGGACACCCTCTTTGAGACCTATGGAAAGACGGACCTGGAGCAGGAGATGAGCAAAAAGAGCTCCTTCATGCAGAAGCTGGCGGACATTGACATCTACGATCCGGACCTGCTCAGGGAACAAGGCCTGGCGCCGGCCTCCACGATCGCGATCGAAAGCCTGGACGAGGAGACGGGAGAGCTGTCCTTCACGGTCTCGGATTTCAAGAATGTCTATGAAAAGATCAGCTCCGTCGAGGCGGAGGTCTGGGACCTGGACCACCCGGAAAAGAAACAGATCCTGCGGCTGGAGGAGGACAAAAAGAACCACTACTACGGCCGCCTGCAGGGCGGCAAGGGCCTGAACCTCAAGTGCTGCAACCTCTATGTCTATGTCAACGGAAAGTCCGGCCTCCGCTTTGAGGTGGGGAGGATGACCGGAGACCTGACCCTGCGCACGGACGATATCTACGAATATCTGGAGAAGCTGGCGGCCAACAGACAGTACAGCATCTTTGTGGCGATCCGCGACGACGGGACCCGGGAGATCACCTCCCGGATACAGAGCCTGCTGGAGGACCTGGGCCTGGAGGAGACCCTGCCCGGCCACTACCGCTGGAGCTACTATGCCGTCCTGATCCCGGGTCAGGAAAAGAAGGAGGAGATCAGCGAGGAGGAACTGAGCTGTACGGGCACCCTGCCGGACGGATCCCCCTATTCCGTCATCAGCCAGGGCGGCCTGAGCGGGGCCGGAGGCGGCGCCGGCAGGTACCTGACATGCTCGGTCAAGATTAACGAGATCGAATATGCCGTCCAGAGGATCGGCCTCAATTTTGTCGTCTATGACAATGAGCACTCTGTCGTCGTCGACAGCGTGGAATTCAACACCTATGACCAGCTGGGCTGCCGCAGGCTTGAGCCCTCCAGGCAGAAGGTCAGAGAATAATTCAGGACATGTGGCATCGTCACAAAAGTCCCCGGAGCAGGTGCTCCGGGGATTTTTTGTGACATAAACGCGGGCCGGGGCGTGTACCTCAAATGTACTCAAACGGTACTCAAACGGCATGAAAACGACTCGAACGGAAAACCTTTTCACAAGTGCAGGCGTTATAATAGGATTGTGAAAAAAGCAACAGTAGCGAAATTGACGTAGAAACCGCGAAAAAGCACAGTCCGCATCGGGGGGATGCGGGGGACTAGCAGATTGATCGCCTGGGAGGAAACAGCCATGACTGCAGCTACAGAAAAACGCAGTGATGTTTTATACGTAAAGATGCTGGGCGGTTTTTCCATGAGCTTCAATGGAAAGACGATCGCAGGATCCTCAAAATCATCGATCTCGCAGAATAATGCCCTGCTTCAGATCCTGATCCATTCCCGTGACAAGGGCGTGACCAGGGACCGTCTCGAGGAGCTCCTTTTCGGGGACAGAGAGGTGGACAACGCCCATCACTCACTGCGGAGCGTTATTTATAATGCGAAAAAATATCTTGAGAAGGCGGGCCTTCCCAAGGTAAACTATATACTGTCAGACAAGGACGTCTTTTACTGGAACAACGAGATCGAGGTGGAGGAGGACGCCCGCGAATTCGAGAAGCTCTACAATATGGCCAAAGAGGAGACCGACCCGGCCAGGAGCCTGGACTGCTATCTGAAGGCGAGCTACCAGTACGGCGGAGAGTTCCTTCCCATGCAGACCAATAATGTCTGGGCGGTGCGCGAATCCATGCGCTACGAGGAGCTGTTCTCGGAATGCGTCGAGAATGCCAGCAGGATCCTCCGCGACACGCAGGATTTCAACCGGATGAAGGAGCTGGGCCAGTACGCGTCCGTGATCGCTCCCCTGTCCGACTGGGAGTCCCTGACCATGGAGGCCCTGGTGAGAATGCGCAAGTACGATGAGGCCATCCGCCTCTACGAGTGCACGGTCAACTACTACCTGGATGAGCTGGGAATCCATCCCTCCGGCAAGATCGTCGAGTGGTTTGAGCACCTGGGCAAGGGCATCAGCCATCAGCACACAGTGCTCGAGGACATCCAGATCGACCTCGAGGGCTCCGACGGCGAGAAGGGCGGCGGCTACCTGTGCAGCTATCCCGTTTTCCAGGGGATCTACCGCTCCAACAGGAGACTCATGGACAGGACCGGAACCTCCTCCTACCTGATGCTCTGCACAGTCCTGGACGGCAAGGGAAATCCCATGAAGGAGGGCTCCGTTCTGGACCGCCTCTCCGAGAGACTGGTCGAGAGCGCCTGCAGCAGTGTCCGCCGCGGCGATACCATCTGCTCCTTCGGCAAGGGACAGTGTCTGATCCTTCTCGTCAACACGACGAGGGAGGACTGTTCGATCATTGAACAGCGCATTAACAACAGCTTTATCGTCGGGCGCCAGCGCATCAGCATCCAGTATGACATCAGCAGCGTCTCTCCTGACGAAAAGTCGACTTTCCGCAAGAGCAGCTAATGAGGTGAAAATATGCGGGCAGCCATCGTTGATGACAGGCCGGAGGACAGGGAAATCCTGCTGAGGGAGCTCGACACAGTCCTGCGGGAAAAGGGCTACAAGGTCGATGCCATCGACCTGTTTGAGAGCGGCGGCAGCTTTCTGGAGGCCTTTGAGACAGGCAGATATGACCTCCTCTTTTTTGACATATACATGGAGGGAATCAACGGGATCGAGGCGGCGGCCGAGGTGCGCAGGACTGACCAGCATGTCCGCGTGGTCTTCGTGACGACCAGCAACGATTTCGCCGCGGAGAGCTATTCCCTGCGGGCCGACTACTACCTGCTCAAGCCCTTTGAGCACAAGGATATCGTCAAGGCCCTGGACATCATCAACATGGCGGACTATGAGATGCAGAGAGTCATCCAGCTGCCGGACAAGTCCACCTGCCTGCTCCACGACATCCTCTACTCCGAATACTACAATCACAGAGTCATCCTCTACCTGAAGAACGGCAGGAAAAAGAAGGTGCGGGCCAGCCAGGCCGCCGTGGAGGACCTGCTCTGCAAAAACGATTCCTTCGTCACATGCACCAAGGGGATCATCATCAACCTCGAATACGTCCAGCGCATCGATGACAGCACCGTGTTCCTGGCCGAGAACTGCCAGGTCCCGGTCAGCCGCAGGAGGATGGCCGATATCCGCAAAGCCCACGCGGCCTACCTTTTCCGCCAGGTGCGCGTATAGAGAGCATCATTATAGAGAGCATAAAGATCAGGAGAGACAGGGAGTCCTGTCTCTTTTTTTTGCCGTGCGTCCGGCGGCCGGCCGCCTTCTTGCGCATTGCCTGTTTTCCCTGTATACTGTTGTAATATGGCGTAGAGGTCAGAAGCAGCGTAAAGGCTCTGAGACGAGACGGGGCTGCCGGACCACCTTTTGATCTTAACATCGTACCTTGACAGCTCTTGTCACTGCTTTACAGACATTTATTCCGGCAGAGCCGGAAAGAGGAAATCAGATGATGCCGTTCACCTTGATGGAGGCCGTGGTGTTCAACCTGCTGCGAGCCGTCCCGCTTTTAATACTCGCCTTTTATCCTTTCAGGGGTAAGAGGCGTTTTTCGCCTGAGGTCACTGCCTTTTTCTTTGAGGGCATTCTCCTGATCTGGATGTGCATCAGTCTGGTCAACGCCTACTTTTCCGGAACGACCTTTATCATGGCGCTCGTGGAACTCGTGGGCCTGGTCGCGATCGCGGTCCTCTATGTCGCCGCGATCAACGGTCACCCGGGCAAAATGCTCTTTTTCTGCTTCCTCCTGATCAATGTGGGCTATATGGTATCTGTCACCACTAAGTGCCTGGAGGGCTTTCTCTTTCCAAACTATGTCATGGACCGCTACAGGTGGACGGCTTCACTGTGCCTGTGCATCGTCTCGCCCCTGATCCTGATCCCGGTCTACTATTTTATGAAGTGGGAGAAGGACAACATCTCCCAGGACCAGCAGCCGGGCTATATCTGGAAGTTCAGCTGGCTGGTCCCGACGACCTTTTACCTGATCTGGGCGCACGAGTTTTACGGGACTGGCAATTCCCTGAGCTGGTGCCTCAATGTCTTCAATGTCCTCTTCCTGGGCATCGTCAACCTGGGATCCTTTCTGATCTATTATCTGATCCTGAGGATGGTCAGGGACAATGTGAAGTATATGCAGCTGCGGGAGGAGAACCATGCCCTGACCCTGCAGGTCATGCAGTATGAGGATCTCAATCAGCGAATCAGCGCGGCCAGGCAGGGCCGGCACGACATGCGCCACCACATCGTCACCATGGAGACTCTGCTGAACAGCGGGGACCTGGACGGCCTGCGAAAATACCTGGCCGATGTGGGAGAAAAGTATCAGCTGGACGAATCCCTGATCTTTTGCAGCAACACGACGGTCAACGGCGTCCTTCTCTATTTCTCGCGCGAGGCAAAGGAGGAGGGAATCGAGTATAAGGTCAATATCGGGATCCCGGAGGACATCAAGATCGCCAAGACAGACCTGAGCATCCTCTTCGGCAACCTCCTGGAAAATGCCGTCGAGGCCTGCAGGCGTCAGACCTCCGGAGACAGAAAGATCCATGTCCGCGGCCAGACCAGGGACAATGTTCTCACCTTCGCGATCGACAACACCTACGAGATCATTCCGGAGAAGGACAAAAAGGGGCGGTTCCGGTCCATGAAGCACTCCGGGGCCGGAATCGGGACCGAGTCGGTCAAGAACATCGTGTCCCGCTATCACGGGGTCGTGGAATTTGAGACCAAGGGAGACCTCTTCTGTGTCTCTGTCATGCTGTATCTGACCTAGACCGCTGCGCCGGCAGGACGCGCGCCTGCCTTTTCAACCATCGCCAATATTCGTATCTGTTCAGACCCCCACAGGGTCCTGAACAGATACTTGCGAAAACCGCATTCCGATGCGCTTGCGCGCGGCGGTTTTCACCGTTGAACTCGAGTTTTTGCGCAAAAAACAAAGCTTCGCATTGTCGCGCAAAAACGCTCGCGTTTCAGGTGGGCCTGAACTGTTACGAATAGATACCAATATTCTTAATGAAAGCCATGAAAAAACAGGATCAGTATTATCGGGATCAGTTTTATATTTTGCGGAGACTGGCGGGGGTCCTCCCCCTCCTCCTTATAGCGCTGCTGGCCGCCGGCTGTGTCAGAAAATATGTCCGGAGCGATATCCGGTCCTATGCCAGAAAGCTGACCGGGCGCAGCAATCTGGAGGTCTCCGAGGGCTACCGGGAGATCCAGGAGGACGAGGAAGGCTACCTGGACCACCTGTGGACGGTCACGGACCGGGACAGCGGGGTCGTCTTCCACATTCTGGACGATTATTACTGGGCCCTGGAGGAGGTGGAAAACCAGCTCCTGGATGATTATGACAGCTCCGTCTTCCTCCACCTGCTGGACCAGAATGCCATACCGGAGACCAGGGGCCTCTATCTCAAGCAGTCCTCCCAGTCCGGCCTGGTCCAGGCGGAGATCATCTGCCGCTTTACGGACGGCCAGAGCCTGCAGGACCTCTATGAGGAACTGAAAAGTATCCGCAAGGCCGCGGAGGATGCCGGGTATCCGGACCTCAAGGTCAAATACACCGTCCAGTACTACCACCCCCTGCGGGAGGCGGTCCAGTACGACACGGGAGAAGGCGATACGACCGGAAATCTGGGGAGCCTGAATGATGAGGCCTTTGCCCTGATGAGGAAAAATTATCTGGCCTGCGTCCTGGACTACCGATTTGAGGACAGGCTGGCGGAATTCACCCAGGAGGAGATCGAGGACCTGGTGCATGCCCCGGACACCGTCCGGATCTACAAGAACGAGGGGGACGGCCCCGAAGGGGCGGATGAGGGCGCCACAGCCGGCGCTCCGGCGGAAACGGCGGATGAAAACGGCCGCATCTACTATGAGGGCCTGATCGGAAACCCCAGATATGCCGGGATCAGCTTCGGGACCCTCTACGAGCTCCTGACCAGGGAGGGGGTCAAGGTGTCGGGAAATGCCTGGCACTACGCCTTCAAGGCGCCCGACGGAAAGACGATCGAGATCTCCTATGACTTCAATGACCTGAGCGGCTTCAACGATTCCGAGGGAAAGCTCAGGAAGGGCTATTACTATGTCCGGGATGGGCTCAAGGTCCGCATGAAGGCCTATTATGCCAATCATTTCGAGGCATCGGAGATCGCGGCCCTGACGGGCCTGACGGTCCATGAGGACAGGCCCTATAAGGGTTCCGGGGAAGCGGAGGAGTCCGAAGAATAAAGGCTGCGCGGCGAACCGACAGATGTATCCGGCGCGCAGGCAGCTGTTCAGAGTGGGATATGTAAACGTCCTTCGAGGGCGTGTGCGCGGCAGCGCGCCCAGGATCCGCGAGTGAGTCCTGAATGAACCAGACTGTTTAAGAGGTGTTTTTTGTGAAAAATCGCACAGAAAACACCTCTTTCTTGACATGCTGAAAATGCTTTGATACAATACGGCGAACTTATGAGACAGAGTGTATCGCGCCCGGTATTTACCCCGCTGAATTTCGAGGTTTTTTTGCCGGCAGATTCCCCGCAAAGCCCGGGGACATGGATCACCTGCTTTCTGAGATCAGCCGTCCCGGTCCCCCTGCGGGGAGCCGGCGGGGAAACGGAGGAGTAAATTATGGCCGAGAGCAGACACCTGGTATCGGAGGAGATCACGAACGCGCTCATGGACCTGATGGCGGAGAAGCCCTTTACAGAGATCACGGTCACGGATGTTGTCAACCGGGCCGGAGTGGCGAGAGCTTCCTTTTACAGGAACTTTTCCTCCACCGGTGAGATCCTGGACCTGGTCCTGGGGGACTTTATCCGCGAGTTCAAGGAGCATGCCCTTCCGGTGCTGCTTTCACAGGACGAGAGGGCATGGCGGTCCTTTCTTTTCCGCTATATCTACTTTGTACAGGATCACCGGCGCAGGCTCATGATCTGGTCCAATTCCAACGCCTCGATCATCCTCTACAAAATGGCCGAGGCAGCCCACGACATGTCCTGTTCCTGTACCTGCACCGGCGTGAAGGAGAAATATTCCATCTCCACGCGGATCGGTGCCATCAACAGCGTCATCATGCGCTGGCTCCTGGAACCCGGGGAGAGTGAGACCCCGGAGGAGCTGGTGGATTATATGATGAGCTTTATTCTGACTATCTGACGGGGCCGGACGGCAGAGCTGCCGCGGCCGCCACCATGCTGTATAGATCCGGGTAAAAGGCCTGTGAACAGCAGC
>CAMNFJ010000098.1:0-11808 GCA_946536955.1 uncultured Lachnospiraceae bacterium | reverse complement strand
CCCGCAGAGAAGCTGCCGCCGGGGCCGGGACAGAAAAAGGCTGTCAGACGTATTATTTATTTTTTCAGGGCATCCTGAACGATCATCTCGCAGAGGTCCTCGTAGCCGATGCCGATCACGGCGGCCTCCTGGGGCACCAGGCTCGTCCTGGTCATGCCCGGCAGGGTATTGACCTCGATGAACCAGACCTTGTCTTCCCTGTCGATCATAAAATCGCTGCGGGAATAGGTCCTGAGGCCCATGATCTCATGCACACGCAGGGCCGTCCTCCCGATCTCCCTCTCGATCTCGGGGTCGACCCGGCCGGGACAGATCTCCTCTGTCGCGCCTGCAACATATTTGTTGGAATAATCATAAAAACGGGTTTTGGGGACGATCTCCACGGAGGGAAGGGCCTGTCCGCAGAGGACGCCGCAGGTAAACTCCCGCCCCTCGATATACTGCTCCACCATGAAGGAGTCTCCGTAGGCCAGGCAGTTCCGGACGGCTTCTTCGAGCCTGTCCTTTTCCTTGACGATGTAGACGCCGACCGAGGACCCGCCGTCCGGCGTCTTGACGACGCAGGGGACATCTGTCTGCAGGCACACGGACCGCACGAACCGGTCCCTGGCCTTTGCCGCCTTCTCCGGGTCGCCGGCCTCATCCGGAAGCAGCGCGAAGTCCCAGCGGCGGAAGGCAGGTGTCCTGACCCCGCGGGGTCCGACGACCATCTTGGTGATCATCTTGTCCATGGCCATGGCCGCTCCCAGATGCCCGGAACCCGTGTAGGGGATCCCCATCAGGTCAAAGGCGGCCTGGACTCTTCCGTCCTCGCCGTTTTTGCCGTGCATGGCGATAAAGACGATGTCCGCGGCCCTGCAGGCCTCCAGGACGTAGCGGCCGAATATGGACGGACTCTTCCACTTTCTGGACTCGCGGACAGCCTTGAGGTCCGGGGACTTTCCGTCAAAGGAAAGATCGGGCACGGGGGGAAGGTCGTCAAAGAGGACCTCCGGGTCAAAGACTCCGTCCGCAAAGGCCTTCCTGTAGGGCTCCCCGCCCAGCTCTTCAAAGCCCAAATAGAGGTCCGTCAGGACCGCCCTGTGGCCCCGGCTGCGCAGGGCCGCGCAGACCCTGGATCCGGTCAGAAATGAAATATTGCGCTCTGTGCTCAGGCCGCCGCACAAAACGATGATCTTGAGTTTTTTCAAGTGAAAACCTCCCATATAATCATCAAAAGGGCCACAGGCCCGGCAATGTCCTGCCGGACCTGCGGCCCTTTAAAATATTACGGATAAATTCCTCTCCCGGCGGGGTCTGTGCCGCCCGTGCCGGTCCGGATTTTTTTACTCAGCGTCCGCCGCGGTGGTAGTGGTCTTTCTTCTCCTGCGTCTTGCGGGGAGCTTGACCTTGTCGAGGTGCCAGATGTCCTTGACATACTCCTCGATGGTCCTGTCGGAGGAGAACTTGCCCACGCAGGCGACGTTGCGGATGGCCATCTGCGCCCAGCGCTTCTGGTCCTTGTAGGCCTCGCAGATGTCATGCTGGGCCTGTGCATAGGAGTGGAAATCCTTGAGGATAAAGTAGCGGTCCGCGGGATCCATGCCGTGTCTCTGCAGGAGACTGTTGTAGAGAGGCCGGAAGAGCTCCGGATTCTCAGGGGAGTAGGTGCCGTTGACCAGCTGGACCAGGACCTGGCGGATCTCCTCGTCGGTGTTGAAGATCTGCATGGGATCATAGCCGCCGTTCTTTTCGTAGGCCATGACTTCGTCGGAGGACAGGCCGAAGATAAAGGCATTGTCCCTGCCGACCTCTTCCACGATCTCGACGTTGGCGCCGTCCATGGTGCCCAGGGTAATGGCGCCGTTGAGCATGAACTTCATGTTGCCGGTGCCGGAGGCCTCCTTACTGGCCGTGGAGATCTGCTCGGAGATATCCGCCGCGGCGATGATGATCTCGGCATTGGATACCTTGTAGTCCTCGATGAAGACGACCTTGATCTTGTCGTCGATGGACTCGTCGTTGTTGATGACATCCGCGACGGAGTTGATCAGCTTGATGGTCAGCTTGGCAGTCTTGTAGCCGGCCGCGGCCTTGGCGCCGAAGATAAAGGTGTGCTTGGGAATATCCAGGCTGGGATCCTTCTTCAGCTTGTTGTAGAGGTACATGACGTGCAGGATATTGAGCAGCTGGCGCTTGTACTCGTGCAGACGCTTGACCTGGACGTCAAAGATGGACCTGGGATCGACCTCGATGCCGTTGTGCTCCATGATGTAATCGGCCAGGCGGACCTTGTTCTTGTACTTGATGTTGAGGAATTCCTTCCTGGACTTCTTGTCATCTGCGTAGATCCTGAGCTCCTTCATGCGGGACAGGTCGGTGATCCACTCGTCGCCGATGTGGTCGGTGACCCACTCCGCCAGCAGGGGATTGCCGTGCAGGAGGAAGCGGCGCTGGGTGATGCCGTTGGTCTTGTTGTTGAACTTGTCGGGGAACATCTCGTAGAAGTCCCTGAGCTCGCGGTTCTTGAGGATCTCGGTGTGGAGCCTGGCGACGCCGTTGACACTGAAGCCGGCCACGATCGCCATATTGGCCATGCGGACCTGGCCGTCATAGACGATGCCCATGCTGCGGATCTTCTCATTGACATTGACGCCGGTGTGGTCGTAGGTCTGGTGGATCTCCTGCTCAAAGCGGCGGTTGATCTCCTCGACAATCTGATAGATACGGGGAAGGAGCTGGGAGAAGAGGTCGATGGGCCATTTCTCCAGGGCCTCCGCCATGATCGTGTGGTTGGTGTAGGCCGTACACTGAGTCGTCACCTCCCAGGCCTCATCCCAGGTCAGCCTGTGCTCATCCATCAGGATGCGCATGAGCTCGGGGACGGTCAGCGTGGGGTGGGTATCGTTCATCTGGAAGACAAGCTTCTCAGGGAGCTTTTTGATGTCATCGTGATGCATGAGGTATTTCTGGATCGCGGCCTTGAGGGAGGCGGAGACAAAGAAATACTGCTGCTTGAGACGCAGCTCCTTGCCCTGGTAGTTCTCGTCGTTGGGATAGAGGACATCGCAGATGGTCCTGGCCAGGTACTCCTGCTCCACGGCCTTCTGGTAGTCGCCCTTGTCGAAGGAGTCGAGCTTGAAGCTCTCCACGGGCTGGGCGTCCCAGATGCGGAGGGTGTCGACGAAGCCGTTGCCGTAGCCGATCACGGGCATGTCGTAGGGGATGGCCTTGACGGCGCTGTAGCCCTCCTGCTTGAACATGGTCCTGCCGGTCTTTTCATCGTGGTAGGATCTGACATAGCCGCCGAAGTGCACCTCCTGGGTGTACTCGGGACGGCGCAGCTCCAGGGGGTTGCCGTTTTCAAGCCAGTTGTCCGGAACCTCCTTCTGGTAGCCGTTCTCGATCTTCTGTTTGAACATGCCGTAGTGGTAGCGGATACCGCAGCCGTAGGCGGCGTAGTTGAGGGTCGCGAGAGAGTCAAGGAAGCATGCCGCCAGACGGCCCAGACCGCCGTTGCCCAGAGCGGCATCGGGCTCCTGGTCCTCGATGGCGTTCATGTTGAAGCCCAGCTCCTTGAGGGCCTCGGAGATCGGCTGGTAGGCCATCAGGTTGATGGCGTCGTTGCCGAAGGCGCGGCCCATGAGAAACTCCATGGACAGGTAGACGAGCCTCTTGGGATCCTGGTCGTCAAAAGCCTTCTGGGTGCGCATCCAGCAGTCGATGATCTGGTCCTTGAGGGCCAGGGCCGACGCCTGGAAAACCTGCTGCTCCGTCGCCTCCTTCATGGTGCGGCGGTACATGGTGCGCACATTGTATTCCACACTTCTCTTGAACAGGTCCTTATCAAATTCAATTGCGGGTCTTTTAGCCATATATTTCCTCATTCCTTTTTAAATCTTTTCGACAGAGATTCTTGCCTTCTCCCCGTTGATATCCCATTCCTTCTCGTGGGCAAGGGACTGACCATCCAGCACCTCGACTGCCAGGACCTTGTCCGCGATGGCCTTTTCATTTCTGTGCAGGACCTCCGCCAGTCTGTCATTGCCGTCCAGAGAGACACGGATGCGGTCGGTGACCTCGAAGCCGGCCTCCTTGCGCATGGTCTGGATCTTGCTGATCAACTCGTAGACAAAGCCCTCCTCGATCAGTTCGGGAGTCAGGTTGGTATCCAGGACCACTGTGTATCCGTTGTCCTCCTGGGAGATATATCCCTCCTTCTGGGACATCTCGATCAGGAGGTCCTCTCTGGTCAGTTCGACGGTCGTGCCGTTCACATCGAAGGCAAGGACTCCCTTTTCATTGAGCTCATCCATGGCAGCGTTGCCGTCGAGCTCCGCCAGATGGGTCCGGATGCCGCCGAGCTGCTTGCCGTATTTGGGACCGACGGTCCTCAGCTGGGGCTTGAAGCTGTAGCTGGTAAAGTCGCGGACATCGTCCGTGAAGTCCACGCTCTTGATGTTGAGCTCGTTCTCGATGATCTCGATGAAGTAGTCGCCCAGCTGTCCGTCCCCGGCGGCTGCGGGCGCCTTGACAAACATCCTGGCGACCGGCTGGCGGTTCTTAATGCCGGACAGGTTCCGGCAGGCGCGGCCCATGACGATGACCTTGAGGACTTCGGCCATGGATCTCTCCAGATCCGGGTCGATCTGAGCCTCGTCAACGACAGGATAGTCGCACAGGTGGATGCTCTCGGGAGCGGATGCGTCGACGCTGCGGACGATGTTCTGGTAGATCTCCTCGGTCATGAAGGGGATCATGGGAGCAGCCGCCTTGCAGACGTTGACCAGAGCCGTGTAGAGAGTCATGTAGGCATTGATCTTGTCCTGCTCCATGCCCTTGGCCCAGAAGCGGTCGCGGCAGCGGCGGACATACCAGTTGGACATCTCGTCGACAAAGTCGGACAGAGCTGCGGCAGCCTCGGGGATCCGGTAGTTGTCGAGGTTTGCGTCCGCCTTTTTGATCATGGTGTTCATCCGGGACAGAAGCCACTTGTCCATGACAGACAGGCTGCTGTAGTCCAGCGTGTACTTCGTGGGATCGAACTGGTCAATCTCCGCGTACAGGGTGTAGAAGGCGTAGGTGTTCCAGAGGGTTCCCATGAACTTGCGCTGGCCCTCTTTCACTGCCTTATCTGAGAACTTGTTGGGGAGCCAGGGCGCACTGTTGGTATAGAAATACCAGCGGATCGCGTCTGCCCCGTGCTCATTGAGCGCGGTAAAAGGATCGACGGCATTGCCCTTGGACTTGGACATCTTGTTCCCGTCCTCATCCAGCACCAGGCCCAGAACGATGACGTTCTTGTAGGCGGGCTTGTTGAAAAGGAGCGTGGAGATCGCGTGCAGGGAGTAGAACCATCCTCTTGTCTGGTCCACGGCCTCACTGATGAAGGAGGCGGGGAAGTTTTTCTCAAAGAGTTCTTTGTTCTCAAAAGGATAGTGGTACTGGGCAAAGGGCATGGCGCCGGAGTCAAACCAGCAGTCGATGACCTCGGGAACGCGCTTCATCTGACCGCCGCAGTCCGCGCACTTGATCGTGAAGCCGTCGACATAGGGCCTGTGGAGCTCTGTCGTCTCCGCGGCCGGATCTCCGGTCAGGTCCGCCAGTTCCTTGCGGCTGCCGACACTGATCTGCTTTCCGCAGTCCGGGCATTCCCAGATATTGAGAGGCGTGCCCCAGTAGCGGTTTCTGGAGATGCCCCAGTCCTGGATGTTCTCCAGCCAGTTTCCGAAGCGGCCCTCGCCAATCGTCGGAGGGATCCAGTTGATCTCCTTGTTGTTGCGGACCAGGTCGTCGCGGACGGCCGTGGTCTTGATGAACCAGGACTCGCGGGCGTAGTAGATCAGGGGCGTGTTGCAGCGCCAGCAGTGAGGATAGTCGTGCTCGAACTTCGGCGCGTCAAAGAGCAGGCCTCTGGCCTCCAGCTCCTTGAGGACCTCGGGATCCGCGCTCACGGCTCCGTCCTTCATCTCGGCCTCTGTGGGCTTGCAGCGCATGCCGGCGAAGGGAGTCTCGGGCTTCATGACACCCTTGTCGTCCACCATCTGGACAAAGGGAGCGTCATATTTGCGGCCGACACGGGCGTCGTCTTCACCGAAGGCGGGCGCGATGTGGACGATGCCGGTACCGTCGGTCATGGTCACATAATCGTCGCAGTAAATAAAGAAGGCCTTCTTGTGCTGCTTCGCGGCCACGTCCGCCGCGCACTGGTAGAGGGGCTCGTATTCCCTGTACTCCAGATCCTTACCGGTCATCTCCTCCAGGATCTCATAGGGAGGAAGCGCAGGAGCCTTGGCTGCCTCTTCGGCTGCGGCCTTTGCGGCTTCCGCCTCCGCATCGCCCTGCTTTTTGCCCTTTTTCTTTTTGGACTTTTTGCCCTCGCCGGCATTGTCCGCCTCGGGAGCGGGCGCGGCGAAGACCTTGTCCAGCAGGGCCTTGGCCATGTAGTAGACCTTGCCGTCAGCAGCCTTGACCTTCGCGTAGGTCTCCTCGGGATTCACGCAGAGCGCGATATTGGAAGGAAGGGTCCAGGGTGTGGTCGTCCATGCCAGGAAATAGGCGTCCTCTCCCTTCACCTTGAAGCGGACAACGGCAGACCTCTCCTTGAGGGTCTTGTAGCCCTGGGCCACCTCGTGGGAGGACAGGGGCGTGCCGCAGTGAGGGCAGTAGGGAACGACCTTGAAGCCCTTGTAGAGCAGGCCCTTGTTCCAGATCTCCTTGAGCGCCCACCACTCGGACTCGATATAGTCGTCATAGTAGGTGACATAGGGGTTGTCCATATCCGCCCAGAAACCGACGATGCCGGAGAAATCCTCCCACATGCCTTTATACTGCCAGACGCTCTCCTTGCACTTCTTGATAAAGGGCTCGATGCCGTAGGCCTCGATCTCATCCTTGCCCTCGATGCCGATGGCCTTCTCGACCTCCAGCTCCACGGGCAGTCCGTGGGTGTCCCAGCCGGCCTTGCGGGGGACCTGGTATCCCTTCATGGTGCGGTAACGGGGCACCATGTCCTTGATGACACGGGTCAGCACATGGCCGATGTGGGGCTTGCCGTTGGCGGTCGGCGGTCCGTCGTAAAACATGTAGAGGGGGCGTCCCTCCCGCTCCTCGATGCTCTTTTCAAAAATGTTGTTGTCCTTCCAGAACTTCACGGTCGCGTGCTCGCGGTCCACAAAATTCAGGTCCGGGTTTACCTTTTTGTACATCCTGTCTCGCTTCCTTCCTATTTCTTTCTGTCGGAACGCACCGGTAAAGATGCAGTGCCGCGGCTCTTTCGCGGGCATATCGGCTTTTATACAGCATAACAAGAGACCTGCCGTGTTCTCTCCTTTGAAAATTGCCGGATCAGTTATGAAAAAGTCTGATCGGCGGGCAGACCACACAGCGCAGGACCCTCTTAAGCATCAAAAAAGCCATGGGGTTATATTGCCATAGGCAAAAAACAATGTCAAGAAAAAAACATTGCTTCTGACGCCGTCCCCGTACCCTCAGCCGGCTGCTGCACCGGTACCTTCCGCTTCAAATAAGAAATGAAGATGCGGGAAACATTGACTAATGGCAAAAAGCGCTGCGGAATCCGCCTTTCCCGCAGCGCTTTTTGCTTCGATGGGGAATCGACGGGGACGGAGTCATTCACTCACGAATAGACCCGTATGATCCCGGCAGCGATCTCCATCTTGGTCTGTCCTTCCTCCATGGCCCGTCTTTCCAGGTAGTGGTGGGCCTCCTCTTCTGTCATGCTCCGCGTCTGGATCAGCAGGCACTTTGCCTTTGTCACGACGCTGAGCTCATTCATCTTTTTGCGCAGGCGTTGGAGCTCCGCCTCCTTTTCCATCATGCGGCCGCGCAGGGTCAGGTTCATTCGGAGCATCTCCGACAAGACCTGCTTTTTGAGGGGGAGGGCCAGAACATAGATCTGGTATTTTCTGCATCGGTAGGAGATCTGTGCCTGGACGTCTCTGCTGACAAGGAGCAGGATCTGGACCTGTGGATTATGTCCGGCGATCTGCAGCAGATCATCGATGCAGGCCGCATCCTTCTGTGACATACCGAACACAAGGATTTCCGGGAGCGCTGCCGGACCGGCAGGAACCATTTTCTGCTTGATCTGCGTGATCGTCTCCGCCTGCGTCACGCGAAGAAAGGGCCCGGACTGGCCCAGGGACTCCTGCAGATCCCTCAGGACCAGCAGGATCGCCTGCATCATTTCCTGTGTTCCCGCTGCTGCCACGATTCCGCACGGGGGAACTTTCTGTTTCATAAGGTGGCTTAACCTCCTGTTTATTATAAAGGCCTGTCAGAGATCATTGCTGTAGTGCCGCCGGGCCGGGATCGGCCCCCTTATGCTCTTCCGGCATAGGCCTGCAGACAGGCGGCCGGTACATATTCCCGCACCAGGCTGCTGCCGAGCGCGATCTGAGCAGCTTCCTGCAGGCTGGCCGGCAGCTGCTCCAGCCCCCGCATGAGGACGGGATCTGCTGTATACAGGTTGGTGTCCAGGGGAGTCGGAAGGGGCAGGTTGTGCTCGATCCCGTAGAGTCCTGCGCGGATCAGGAGGGCAAAGGCCAGATAGGGGTTGGCCTTGGGATCCGGTGACCGCAGCTCAATTCGGCGGCGGCCGGAAGGATCCGCGGGGATCCGGATCAGCTGGCTGCGGTTTTGAACCGCCCAGCTGACATAGCGGGGCGCCTCCATCCTTCCCAGCCGGGCATAGGACTGCTCCTGCGGGTTCAAAAACAGGGTGATCTCCCGGATAAACTTCAGGATCCCCGCCATAAAGGCATCCGTGTGGTCGGTCCCGTCCTCACTGTGAACGGAGATATTCAGGTGCATGCCGCTGCCGGGCTCACCGGGAAGGGGCTTGGGCGAAAAGTCGGCCGCGCAGCCGTCCGCCGCGCAGATGCTGCGGACGGCCCATTTGACGGTCGAGGTGTTGTCCGCCGCCGTCAGCGGGTCGCTGTAGCGGAAATCGATCTCCATCTGGCCCGGGCCCCGCTCGTGGTGGGAGGACTCCGGCGTGATCCCCATTTCCAGAAGGGCGAAGCAGATATCCCGCCGCAAGTTTTCCCCCCCGTCCAGGGGCTCCACATCCATGTAGCCGCCGTGGTCGATCGGCGTCGTTGTCACCTGTCCCCGGTCATCTCTGCGGAAGACATAAAATTCCATCTCGGACCCGAATTTCACCTCGATCCCGCGCGCCGCCGCATCCCGGACCGCCTGCCGGAGCAGATACCGGGTATCCACCTCAAAGGGTGTCCCGTCCGGGTAGACCACGTCACAGAAGATCCGGCAGACCCTGCTGTCCGAGGGCCGCCAGGGCACGATCGAGATCGTCGACAGATCCGGTTTCAGAAAGAGGTCGCTGCGGACGTCGGCCTCAAACCCGGCGATGGCGGACCCGTCGATGGAGACCCCCCACCTGACGGCCCTCTCCAGTTCCCCCGACATGATGGCGATATTTTTCTGCTTTCCGAAGACATCAAAATAGGCCAGCCGGATAAACTCCACATTCTCCTCTTCAACAAATTGCATGAGTTCCTCAAATCCCTGCATATCCTGTCCTTTCCCCTTTACATTCATTTGCTGCACCGTCCTCCTGCCGCTTCCGGGAACGGTCCGGTTCCGGAAGCGGCCCCCCTGCTTATTTACGGCCATCCCCTTATTCCGGTTTCCGGGCGGATGGATCCGGTCCCGGCGTTTTTGCGGCATACGAAAAGGCCCTGCGGCAAAAGAAAAAGCGCCTGAACAGACAGCCTTCGCTGCCGCTTCAAGCGCCTTTGCTTATTTCTTTATTATACGCGCCGGAATTATAAAGTCAATTATCTGCATACATTTTTCCGGGGCGTGCGAGGCACTGGGTTACGGCAGCTGCACCAGGTATTGGCAGAACAGATAACCACACAGGGAGGGTCATGTTAGACTTAGTCTGAAGCCTGCAGGAAGGTCCGGTGTCTACGGCCGTCCCCCTGGCTTATACCGGATCTGAAACAGGTCTGCCCCTGCAGAAATGGAAGCATCAAAATGTCAACATTAAGAAATGGAAGGCATCCCTATGAATTTCAACACTTGTCTTCTTCATGAAACGAACGCAGAGCAATACCCGGACGGTGCCACCCTGGTGCCGGTCTCCCAGTCCAATGCCTTCCGCTATGAAACGATTGAGGATCTGGAAAGAGTCTTTTCCCACAAAAAGGCCGGATATGCCTATACAAGGATCGGCAATCCGACTGTCGCGGCCTTTGAACAGAAGATCAGCCGGCTGGAGGGGGGAATCGGCGCAGTGGCGATGTCCTCCGGCATGGCCGCGATCTCCCACACTCTCTTGAACCTCCTGACTCCCGGCGATGAGATCATCGCGTCGGGCTGCCTGTACGGCGGTACCACGGGACTTCTGGATGACCTGGAGAAGCTGGGGATCCACACACACTATGTCCCCCGCCCGGATGCGGAGACGATTCAGGCAGCAGTCACCGGACGGACCAGGTGTGTGTTCAGCGAGGTGATCGCCAACCCGGCCCTGCAGGTCCTGGATATCCGGACGGCAGCCCGGGCCGCCCATGCGGCGGGCATCCCCCTGATCGTGGACAGTACGACCGCGACCCCCTTCCTGTGCAGGCCCCTCTCCCTGGGGGCGGACCTGGTCATTCACTCCGCCTCCAAATATATTTCCGGCAGCGGAAACGCCATCAGCGGAGTGGTGGTGGACGGCGGGACCTTTTCCTGGGACAGCATACGTTTCCCTGCCCTGCGGGGCTTCGAGCACGCCGGCAGGCTTGCCTTTCTCCTGCGGCTGCGCACCGACATCCATGAAAACCTGGGCGGGTGTCTGAGCCCCATGAATGCTTATCTGGGGATCCTGGGCCTGGAGACCCTGGGGCTTCGCATGGAGCGCATCTGTGAAAATGCCGCCCGGCTGGCCCAGGCCCTGCAAAAAGCCGGGGTCAATGTCAATTATCCGGCCCTGGACGGAAATCCCGAAAAGAGCCTGTGTCTGGACCAGTTCCGGGGGCTGGGAGGCGGGATCCTGACCTTCCGCGCAGGGTCGGCAGAAAGAGCAAGGGCTGTCATCAACCGCCTGCGCTGCGCCTGCATCGCCTCCAACATCGGTGATGTGCGGACTCTTGTTCTTTTGCCATCCACCACCATCTTCTCAAAAAACACGGACCGGCAGCGCGCGGATGCCGGCGTCTTCGAGGACACGGTGCGCGTGTCCGTCGGGATCGAGGACGCGGAGGACCTGATCCAGGATTTTCTCACCGCCCTGGCGCATGCACACTGATGCGCACCGGATGCCTGCGCAGGAGCACAAGCCTGCCCTGATACCAGCAAAAAACCGCCCCTGCGAATTTTTCCGTTGAAGATGCCGGAGTACCAGTGCACTCCGGCATCTTCAATGACAAGTGAGACTTTTTTCAGATATATTTTTCAATTCTTCCAGGTACTTCTGTGCAATGCTGCTGAGAGGTACCTGTTTCTTTTTGATATAACCGATGGTCATCTTCTCCTGTGTGCGGAGGGGGATGGCGCGGTAGAGATCTCCGTTGAGTTCCTCGCAGATGATCCCGCTGCAGAGCGTATAACCGCCCAGGCCCACCATCATGTTCAGAATGGTCGCGCGGTCGCTGACCCGGATGACCTGCCGGTAATGGTAGGTGCTCAGGACTTCCTCCGCGAAATAAAAAGAATTCTCCTCTCCCTGGTCAAAGGAAATGCAGGGATAGGGAGCAAGCTGCTCGATGCTGACCTCGCTCCGGTCCGCCAGGGGGTGTTCCCTCCATAAATAGACGGAGATCGGGCAGTCAAAAAGCGGGATGAAGTCGATCCCGC
>CAMNFJ010000097.1:0-11809 GCA_946536955.1 uncultured Lachnospiraceae bacterium | reverse complement strand
ATGGGAACATAGCAGCACTAAGCGGGACCTTTCATGTGCCGCGAGGGTGCCTGGCCCTGCGGCCGGCCGGCAGCTTTGAGAACTCCATCTCAAGGGCAGTTTTTTTGTCTCAGAAATAATGATTTCAGGAATATCTAAAGGAAGCGGTGGCGGACACCGCAATATGGCGCCGCTCCCGATTGCAGCTTGTACGCGGCTCAAACATGGACAGAAAGTAAGTATGAAAAAACCCTTTGAAGAACTCTATCAATCTCTCTCGGACTGCACCCTCTGCCCCCGGAACTGCCATGTCGACCGGCTGGGAGGAAAACGGGGCTTCTGCGGGGAGGCCGGAGTCCTGCGGGCCGCCCGGGCGGCCCTCTATTATACGGAGGAGCCGGTCATCTCCGGCAAAAACGGGAGCGGGACCGTCTTTTTTTCGGGCTGTGACCTGGGATGCATCTACTGCCAGAACCGCCAGATCTCCCGGCCCGGCACAATTGGGAGTGTTTTTGCTGAATCCCGCGGGACAGATGCGCAGCAGGCGGCACAAATGCGGGACTCTGCCAACGGCAATATACGTCCTGCTGGATCCCCGGCTGCCACAGACGACAATGGTCAGGCCGGATCAGCGGCAGAAATCCGGATTTCCGAGCTCTCTCCGGAGCGCCTGGCGGAGATCTTTTTTGAGCTGGAGGCCCAGGGGGCCCACAACATCAACCTGGTGACGCCTGAGCACTTCGTCCCTCTCCTGATCCCGGCGCTGGACCAGGCTAAAAAAGGAGGGCTCTCCATCCCGGTCGTCTACAACACCGGCAGCTATGAAAAGGTCGAGGCGGTCCGGGCCCTGGAAGGCCTGGTGGACGTCTGGATGCCGGACCTCAAGTATGTCTCTCCCACTCTCTCCGCCCTCCACACCGGGGCAGCTGACTATTTTCAGTATGCCTCCGCCGCGATCGCGGAGATGGTCAGGCAGTGTCCCGACCCGGTCTTTTCCGACGGGAGCCATACCATCGACTGCCCGGACGACGCCGATGACCCCCTGCTGGTACGTGGCGTCCTGGTCCGCCACCTCTGCCTTCCCGGCTGCGGGGAGGACTCCAGAGCTGTCCTCCGCTATCTGCATGAGACCTACGGAGACCATATTTTTATCTCTATCATGAACCAGTACACCCCCATGCCCCAGGTCCTGGCCAGGAGGCTGGAAGGATCGGGACAGACAGGCCTGTCCGGCCTCTGCCGGCGGCTCTCCGGGGAGGAATACGACTCCCTGGTGGACTATGCCATTGAGATCGGGATCGAAAACGGATTTATCCAGGAGAGCGGAACGGTCTCACCCTCCTATATCCCTCGTTTTGACGGGACGGGGATCTGACTCACTTCGGCCTCAAAGTATTTTATACAGCCTGAAACCGATGTTCATCAGCCAGAGCCGGGCTTTATCAGGCAATAGAAAAACCACCCCGCAGGGTGGTTTTTCTCAATATTCGTGGAATGAGTCAAAAGAACCGTACCCAGTGACTCATTTTTTCTCGTGGTAGGTCTGTTCGGTGTTGACGTTCCAGATGTTGGAGCGGTCGGGGTTGCCGGTCCGGATATTTTTGACGGCCTCGAAGGAGGTCATCATGGAGTGGTCGAGGTTGTTGTAGCGGTGCTGGCCGTTGCGGCCGACGCAGTAGAGATTGGGGATCTTGTCCAGGTAGCGGCGGAGGCGCCCGATCTCGCTGTAGGTGTCAAAGTAGGCGGGGTAGGCCTTTTTGACGCGTTCGACGTGGGAGTCGAGGACTTCGTCGGCGGATTCGATCATGCCGATTTTGACCATCTCGGAGATGCCCATTTTGGCGAAGTCGTCATCGGTCATGGACCACATGTCATCGCCTTCGTTGCAGAAGTATTCGAGGCCGACCCAGACGGTGTGCTCGACATCTGCGACCATGTAGGGGGACCAGTTGTTGAAGATCTGGAAGCGCCCCATTTTGACGCCGCGGTCGTGGACGTAGACCCAGTCGTCGGGGACGATGTTGCCGATGGTGGGGATGCGGGTCTTGTTTTTGAGCTTGAGTCGGGGGACCAGGACGCCGACGGTCATGTAGTCGCGGTAGGGGAGGCCGGCCGCGATCTCGCGGGCCTTTTCGGGGACGTTGTTCATGCCGCCGATGAGGTCCTTGATGGGCATGGAGGAGATGAAGATGTCTCCGGTCTCCTCGAAGGTCTGCCCGTCTTTTTCATAAGTGACGCCGGTCAGGACTCGGTCTTTGCCCTTGTGGATCTTTGTCACGCAGGCGCCGAGCTCGATGCGGCCGCCCTTTTTGCGGATCTCGTCGGCCGTGATCTCCCAGAGCTGGCCGGGGCCGTATTTGGGATAGCTGAATTCCTCGATGAGGGAGGTCTCTACCTCGCCGCCCTTTTTGCCCTTGATATGGACGGCCTTGCCGGCGGCGTCCTTGAGGACGGCCAGGATGGACAGGCCCTTGACGCGCTGGGCGCCCCAGTCGGCGGACATCTGCGAGGGGTGGCGGCCCCAGAGGTTCTCCGTGTAGTTTTCAAAGAACATGGAGTAGAGCTTTTTGCCGAAGCGGTTGATATAGAAGTCCTCGAGGGAGGTCTCTTTGCGCTTGTGGACCATGCTGCCCAGGTAGCTGAAGCCGGCCTGCATGGTGGCCGCGAGCCCCATGTTGGTGAATGTCTCGGGCTTGAGGGAGATGGGGTAGTCGAAAAACCGGTTGTTGAAAAAGATGCGGGAGATGCGGTTTCTGCGCAGCATGACCCGGTCTTCTTTTTCGGGATCGGGGCCGCCCTCCTCCAGGGAGCACTCGCGGAAGAGGACCTTGTCATCGTAGGCCGGTGCGCCCTGGACGGGCAGCATCTCGTTCCACCAGGCGTTGACCTCCGGCATCTTGGAAAAGAAGCGGTGGCCGCCCATGTCCATGCGGTTGCCCTTGTAGTTGACAGTCTTGGCGATGCCGCCGACCTGGCTGCCCTCTTCAAAGATGACGACTTCATATTCACCGGGGGTTCTGAGCAGTTCATAGGCGGCAGTCAGGCCCGCGGGGCCTCCGCCGATGATGATGACTTTTTTCATAAATAATCCCTTTCGAAGGTGTTTGCGCGTCTTTTTTTACAGCGCCTGAGTCCGAGATTTTCCTGCAGCTCTGCTGCTCTTTGTTTTCATTGAAATATGTCAGTGATTCCGGGGCCGGCATGCTGCCGGTCACGGGGCTGTCCCCGCAGCATGTCCCTGCTTTCGTGTGACACAGTGCCTGTCCCTCTGTCACAGCCCGCGCTCCGTCAGCTGGGGCTGATCAGGTATTTGATCCTGTAGAAGAGGGCGGGGTTGAAAGTGCGGACAGAGATGGCCTGGCCGTCACTGAAGACGCTGAGGTAGTTGACGGCGACGCAGAGAACGGTCAGGACCAGGATGGCCTTGAGGTAGGCGTAGTAGCCGTGGCGGTCGGTGGTCTCCAGGATGGTCAGGATGGCCAGGATGGCGGCCAGCATGAGGAGCCATCCGTAGTCGATCATGTAGCGCTGGGAGATGCCGCCGATCTGGACGTCGAGCTCGATGAGGACGGCGGCCAGGCCGAAGGAGAAGGCCGCGAGGCCGAACACCTTCTGGGACATCATCTTTTTCCGGATGCGGAAGATCCAGAAGCAGAAGAGGGCCAGCATGTTGAGGGCAAAGAACCCGCCGATCATCTTGTCGATAAACATGTAGCCCTGGTAGTCGGTGCTGACCTCGATCCCCGTGATGAAGGGGAACTGGGGCTCTATGTGCATAGGCTGGAAGAGCTCCTGGAAGAGGGCCGGGATGTTTTTCGCGATGGAAAAAGTCTTTTTGGTCAGGTCCGAGACGGTCAGGTTGTAGTCCGCGCCAAAATCAAAAGGGCTTCCGAAGCGGGAGCTGTTGAGCTGCATCTGCAACAGGCCTACGGGGATAAAGGGAAGGATCACAGCCGCAGTGTTGAGCAGGCTGTCCTTTTTCGGGTAGAAGAATTTCTTTTCCCTTATCTGGTCCCAGAAGATCGGGAATGCCAGGACAGCGGTCAGGATCATGGTCGGTCTGCAGCCCAGGGTCAGGGCGATGCAGAGGGAGCCGATGACCATGCGGAGGCGGTGGGGATTTCCCTTGCGGTCAAAGCCCCGCAGCCAGAGGGAAAGTCCCGCCACGGTAAAGACCAGTCCGTAAATAAAGGGCACGCTGTAGACGACCGGGAAGGTGACCAGGTAGATGACACCGGCGGCCGGCACGAAGGCCTCGGCCAGGAGCAGATAGACTCCCAGGCTGGTCCTGCGGAAATATTTGCGGATGATCACATAAATAAAATAGAAGGAAAGGATCCATAAAAGGACAGCCATGGTCTGCACGGCCTTCCAGGTCGGCAGGGCCTGTCCGGTTATGAGCCTGTGAGGCACAAAGGAGATCAGGGCCGGCACGATCCCGAAATAGACGTAGTAGCGCCCGTTGTAGTAGGCCGCGTCCCAGAGGACCTTTTCGCTGTACTGGTGGGCCATGGCGTCCCTCTGCAGGCGGTCGTAGGGGTTGCGCAGCCGGGTCAGATAGCGGGGAGGGCGGATGTCCAGCCAGGTGTGGCCCTTGAGCAGGGCCTCGGCATAGAGCTCATATTCCTTTTCCTGGTAATCCCGCTCGTCGCGCTGCTCCCGCCAGACAGCCGGGTCCGCCGCCTTCGTGGCGGCGCAGGTGGCAATGATATTGACCGCCACGATGGCCACGACCAGGAGCCGCTGCCTGCCCTCCTTCAGGTCCAGGCGGGTCGTGTAGATCCAGGACCGGGGGCCGAAGACGACCAGCAGCATTCCGGCCAGCCACAGCAGAAGGACCCTGCCCAGATGAAAGAAGAGGGGCTCTTTCACATTCAGGCGGATCTGGCGGATGTGGAACTCCTTGCCCTCCTCCGTCTCCAGATAGATCCTCATATTCCGGGTGATCCCCTTGAAATGCAGCCGGACATAGCGGCTCTCGGGGACTCCGCTGACGACCATTCGGTCGTGGAGTCTCCTGAGCTCGGCATTGGCGCTGTCTGTATACCGGATGGAATAAAAGACCTCCGGCGTGTCGGGATCCACGATATTCAGATAGAGGTTTTCCACCTCCGCGTTGATATCTCTGAGATTGAGGTAGGCCTTCTCGGGGTCGGTGACCAGAAAGGTCCCGTATTCGGTCTGCTCAAGTCCGCTTCCCAGGGTGACCGTGAACGTTCCCTGCCCCCTGTCCCCGGAGCCGCCTTCGGGATCGCCCTGATCCTCAGAGGATTCCCCGGCGTTTTTCCCCGAGGCGCTGCCGATCACTTTCATGGTCAGCTCCCCTCCGCGGGGCGTGTGCCAGTGGTCGTGATTGAAAAAGAACAGCTCCAGCAGGAGGCAGACCACCAGGACGATGGCCGCCCAGATCCCGTAGCCTTTCAGCATGCCCATGACCGTGCCCGCCTTTTTCTGGACCTGGGCGTTGCGGACCGGTCCGCTCCCGGCAGTCCCGGCCCAGCCGGTCCGGGCATCCCCGTCCAGATCGCGGCCGGCCTCTTCCGGGCCTTCCCAGCCCCGGCCCTCGCCGCCACCTGCTTCGGGGCCGGTCATTCCATCCATAAACGGACCCTTCCCCGCCGGTCTGCGCTCGCCGCCACCTGCCTCCTGGCCGGTCATTCCTTGTCCCATTCCGGCACCGGCATCCGAAAAAGAGACGCCTCCCTCCCGGTCCGGCTGCCCTTCCTCCGGCAGGTTTTCAAAGGGATCCTCTGCCGGCTCCCGGAAAAAGGAGCTTCCATCTATTTCGGGCATGCCATCAGGGCGGTCTCCCGTTTTCCCGGAGCCGCCTTTTTTTCTTCTATCATATATATTTTTCAAATCAGGCATTCTGAAATTCATAAATCTTCTCAATGAAAAATTTGCAGACCAAAGGCTTTGCGGCAAATCTGTCCCCGGCGTCCATCCCGGGCCGGACACTTCTCCCGCGCAAGTGCAGTACAGAATATTATAACATGTTTTCCGCCATTCTTCATCAAATACTGCAAAGTCCGGAATCTGTCGGGAATCAGTCGGGGACCAGGATTGAAATCTGTCGGGGGACCAGGGCCGGAATCTGTCGGGACCAGGATTGAAATCTGTCGGGAAGCGGGCCTGCAAAAGATACAGGCGGCGGTGCCGGAGATCTTTAAATCCTCCCGCACTGCCGCCTCAGCCTGCGTGATTCGTGACAAAAAGCTTTCGATGCGGGCCGTTCAGGCAGTTTTCGTATCTCACTGTCTGAAACGGCGCCGGTTAGTCTGCGTCACATTTTTCTGTTTATGTTTTCTTTTTTGTCTTTATTCTCTTTACCGTCAAGGTCATTGTCCGGGCCCCGGTCCTGTCCTGCCTGGTCCGGCAGGTCTGTCCGGGCGGGCTGCTGTCCGCCCGCTACGTTCTGCATTCCCTGCGCCTGCTGTGCGCCGGGTACCCCTGGCATTCCAGCCGCCTGCGGCATGCCCGCCGCGCCCGGCATTCCCTGCGCCTGCTGCATCCGGGCCAGCTTTTCAGCCCGCTTTTCGGCGCGGCGCCGGTGGCCGCGGCGGACCAGCTTCACGATCAGGAAGATGACGGCGGCCAGCATGATCAGGAAGGGGAAGGACTCCACGACAGCGAGGATCAGATCCTTCCAGAATTCGACAAAGCCGGAAATGGCCCTGTCGAAGGCCCTCTTCAGGCGCTCCCCGTAGGTGACCTCCACGACCTTTTCAGAATATTCAAAGACCTCCTGGAGGTTGATGTAGATGGTCGAAAAATTCACGTCCCGGTCCATGCCGGTCAGCTGGGTCTTCTCATCGTTGAGCTCCCGCTCCACCTCGGTCAGGCGCTGCTCCACGGCGATCATATCCTCGATGGTCTCCGCCTTGTCCATCATTTCCAGCAGGCGCTTCTGCTCGATCTCGAGGGCCTTTCTGGAGGCGTCATGGGTCGCGTATTCCACGCTGATGTTGCGGGCGCTGACGGAAGTGTTGGTCACCTGCCCGTCCTTCTCCAGGTCCTTCATAAAGGCGTCGAATTTTTCGGCCGGGATCCGGGCGGTCAGGCTCAGGTTTCTGCGGGTCCTGTTGGCGGCCGCCCCGGTCCTGTCCTTGTAGTACCAGTAGGGATCCTCGTTATAGGTGTCCTCATTTTCAATGAAGCCGCCATATTTATTGATCTTGTCGTGAATGCTCTTGGAGGACTTGTCGTACTCCAGGGTCTGGAGGGAGACATTTCCCGTATAGATGATCTTGCGGTTGGAGGACTCCAGGTCCGCCGCCTCCGTCCCGTCTCCCGAGCCGCCCCGGTCTCCGTCTCCGGAGCCGGTCACGGCGCTGTTTTCAGCGCTCATGGATGCCAGCGGAGCTTCCATGCCTTCATCCAGGTCATAGGCGGCCTCCCCTGCCTCGATGCTCTCCTCCGCTGCGTAGTCATAGGAGGAGCCGGCCGCCTTGTAGGAGGGCTGCTCCATGTAGGCCGCCTCCCCGTCCGCGCTGCTCTTCGCCGTCCCGCCGCAGGCACTCAGCAAAAAAACCAGTGCCAGGGCACAGGCAGCAGCCCGTTTCCAGTATCTGAAAACCCGCTTTCTCTCTTCTTTCTTCATACCTTCCTCCTCCATCATGGCGATTTTTGCCGAAATTTCTGACATACGGACACCGGCGGTTTTTTTGCCGGAATTTCTGTTACAGCCTCTCTTACAGGCTTTTTTAAAGCCTCCGTTATAGAAACAGTCGTATTTGGGGGACCGATGTTACCCTGACGCCGCAGAAACACAGTCTTTTCACATTCCCCGGGCGAATGACTTTTGCCGGCCGGATCCGGAATCAGGGAGCATCCTGCAGAGACATCTGATCCGCCGGACCGGAAACCGCATCACAGAAGCAGCAGCCCACCGGACCGGAAACCGCGCCCCGGGAAAAAGAATCGGGCAGGCGTGTATCTACCCGCCTGCCCGTTCTGTTTTTTCTTCAATCTCCATCATTATCACGGGTATCGATCCCGGATACAGTGGATACTGCGGCAACAACTCCCATCAGGACCGCGATCAGGGCCATGATGCAGATCGATGCGACGCCTACAACTACTCCAATATCCATCTTTGCCTCCTTCACATCAGCAACAGAGATTCATTTCATGGATTTTATTTTCCCATAAATGCGGCAAAAAAACAACTGCCTCACCGAATTTCAGGCAATGGGCGGATGTAACCGGGTTACACTTCAGGCCCACCTGAAACGCGAGGCGTTTTTCGCACGCTCTTTGCGCAGAATCCGAGTTTAACGGTCAGTGCTGTCCCCTCCGGAAGAAAAGGTAAGCGCGGGGAGCACTTTCGTGTGACAAAGTGCCTGTCCCTCTGTCACGCCCTCTGTCACATGAGGGCCGCCTGGTTTTTAGCTTCGTGCATGTGCTCCATGGCGAGTTCGTCCTCGATGGAGACGGAGCAGGCGCCCTTGACGAAGTACTGGCGGTACCAGACCAGGAAGGTGTAGGCGGTCCAGATCTGTCTGCTGTAGTCCTCTCTGCCGGCGCGGTGGGTGTCCAGGAGCTTCATGAGCTCTTTGGTGTGGAAGAAGCGGGCCGCCTCCTTGCTGCAGAAGGCATCTTTTACAATATTGTAGTACTTGTCCTGGCGCAGCCAGATCCGGATGGGCACGGGGAAGCCGAGCTTCTTTTTCTCCGCGGCCGCGGCGGGGATGCAGCGGCGGGCCGCCTCGCGGAAGGCGGTCTTGGTGTTGGTGTCGCTGATCTTCTCACTCAGGGGCAGGTCCCTGGCCGCCATGTAGACGCCGCGGTCCAGGAAGGGGACGCGGCTCTCCAGGCCGTGGGCCATGCTCATCTTGTCGGCCTTGAGCAGGATGTCGCCCTGCAGCCAGAAGTTGAGGTCGATGTACTGCATCTTCTCCGGGTCGGAGAGATGGCGGACCTTTTTGTAGAAGGGCGCGGTCAGGTATTTGGGATCGGACCGGCCGGTGGTGTGGCGGAGGACCCTCTTCCTCTGGTCCATGGTATAGACGTTGGCATTGCCGATGAAGCGCTCTTCGACCGGCCTGGCCCCGCGCATGATAAAGCCCTTGCCCTTGGGGTGGCCGGGGATCCTGGAGACAGCTGCCGCGGCGGCCCTGCGGACGCCGGAGGGGAGCTTCTGGTATTTTTCCAGGGAGAGGGGCTCGTGGTAGATGACATAGCCGCCGAAGAGCTCATCCGATCCTTCCCCGGACAGGATGACCTTCACATGCTTCGCGGCCTCGCGGTCGACGAAGTAGAGGGCCGCGGCCGAGGCGTCCGCCAGGGGCTCGTCCATATAATACTGGATCCTGGGAAATTCCTTCCAGTATTCCTCCGTGGAGATGATCTTGCTGTAGTTCTCGATCCCGACTTCTTTGGACAGGGCCTGGGCATAGGGGATCTCATTGTATTTTTCGTAATCAAAGCCAACGGTAAAGGTCTTGGCCCCCTTGAAATTGGCCGCGACATAGGAGGAGTCCACGCCGCTGGAGAGGAGGGAGGCGACCTCGACGTCGCTGACCATGTGGTAGCGGATGGATTCCTGGACCGCGCGGTCGATATCGTTGACGACCCGCTTGTGGGAGACTCCCTCGCGGGGAGTCAGCATGGGATCGAAATAGCGGCGGATCCGCATTTTCCCGTTGCGGCGGACCAGATAGTGGCCGGCGGGCAGGCGGAAGATGCCGCGGAAAAAGGTCTCCGGCAGCACGGAGTACTGGAAGGACATGTACTGCTCCAGGGCCTGGAGGTTGACCTCCCGGTGATAGCCCGGGTATTCGAGGATGCTCTTGATCTCCGATCCGTAGACAAAGCTGTCCCCGACTTCCGCGTAGTAGAAGGGCTTGATCCCGAACATGTCACGGGCGGCGAAGAGCTCTTTTTTCTGCGTGTCCCAGATGACAAAGGCAAACATGCCGCGGAGCCTGTCCAGGATCCCCGCGCCGTACTCGCTGTAGCCGTGCAGCAGGACCTCCGTGTCCGAATTGGTCCGGAAGGTATGGCCCTTGATCCTCAGCACCTCCCTGAGCTCGCGGTAGTTGTAGATCTCCCCGTTGAAGGAGATGACCAGCCTGCCGTCCTCCGTCTGCATGGGCTGATTGCCGCCCTTGAGATCGATGATGGACAGACGGCGGAAGCCCATGGCGATCTCATCGTCCATATATTTTCCCGCGCCGTCGGGGCCGCGGTGGATGATCCGGTTCATCATATTGGTAAGGACCCCGTCGCGGTCCTCATAGTTTCCTGTAAATCCGCATATTCCGCACATAGATGACCTCCTGTATCTTCAGAAGATAATTAATTGATTTTCTATCCAGACTGTCGAAAAACACTTTCTGTCGTTACTGTCTTTTCGCATTTTCAGCAGATTATGCGGTTTACTATAGCAGATTTAAGGCGGATTGCAATGTGGACAGGACCGCAAACGTACGGATTCCTGTGATATTTTTGTGAACGGATCCGGGACCGCAGCCGGCAGAAAACAGCTTCTGCCCCCATAAAAAAAAAGCCGGACCGGAAAGGATGCGGCGCAAAAAGGTCTTCTGAACATAAAAAAGCGCCGGACCGGAAAGGAAGCGGGCGCACAAAGACAGCGAGGAAAAAATATGCGGACACAACAAGAGAAGGGATGCTGAACGGCTTCTTTACGCCTTTTGTGTTCAACATCCCTTCTCAGGAATTCTTGTCCAATGGTGCATACCTCCGTATTCAATTATTTTTTGAGCCATTGCTTCAATCCAACTTTATTTCCCTCCTGCATTTCTCGTCTGCAGATGGTACCCGGAACTCCTTTCATCACCTGTATGGGATGTACTGGTTCACTTTTCATTGAAGTAAATGCAATGATTCAATTCGGATCATCCGGTCATTACAGATTTATCTATCTTCTTTCTCTTCGAAATCACTCTGGAAGGAATACCATCAGGACTGATCACTTCCTCAGGATCCGCTTCTTTGTGATACTTACGGGAAATCTACGCGGGTTCTACAGCCCGTCTGTAAAGATCCTCATAAATCATATATAAATCTATCTGATTTGCAAACCTGCCCCTTAACGAACTCTCTGCAAATACCGGATCATCTCGATACGAACTTTATAGAGCTAAAACTACTTAGATAATTGGTCCGTACCTTCCTTTCCTGGATTCCAACAGTTCAGACTCTGGATGAAGTTTCTAAACACATTTAAAAGCTAAATACATTTAAAAACCAGGAACAATGATGGTAAAAATTCGAATGTCAAAAGTTTAATTGTACTTTGGACCGTACCTCCTTTACCCAGATTTCTCATGCTGCATGCAGATCGACTGATAAATAATACCTGCCAGATCTATTTAAAATAAAATACTTCAAGACGTTTACAACTAACAAGTCCTCGACTTAACAACAGTTCCAATCGACGATCGTATATTGGTTTACCCGGGTAACGTCTATCTCTTTGATGTGTCTATTATATCACTCATGCCATAATTGTCAATAAATTATTTACATTTTCTTAAATTGTTTGAATTTACAGATTCTTAAAACAATTTTCTGTGACGATTCTACTCTGTTCCAGGTGCCCGCAGCGGGGAGATAGCGGAGGTCCCCGGTCCATCATGCAGAGTAGGGCGGGTACATCATGGATGTACTCCGCCCTCTCTTATTGTGAAAACAGGATATCGCTGTCAACTGCGGCACCGGTCCGGTTCATGGCTCCGGCAGCTGCCGCAGGATATCCGGGTCTGTGCAGGCCCGGAGGCTGTCAACTGCTCTCTTACTCTGATTTTACTTATTATATGATGTAAAGGTCAAAAGTATCGTAAAGGCTCTGAGACTCGTCAAGTTG
>CAMNFJ010000096.1:0-11828 GCA_946536955.1 uncultured Lachnospiraceae bacterium | reverse complement strand
CGGTCGGTCGCCTGGTTCTCGACAGCCGGATTCCACCAGCGGTCAAAATGGATGACGTGGTTGGCGCCAGTCAGGTTGAGGCCGGTGCCGCCGGCCTTGACGGAGAGGACCATAAAGGGAACATAATCCTCGCCATTGAATTCCTCCACCATCTCCTGGCGGCGTTTGACCCGGGTCCCTCCGTGCAGGACGAGTCCCTTTGCATGGAAGATCTGTTCCAGGTAACCGGCCAGATACTCCGTGATCTCTCTGTACTGGGTAAAAACGAGGACCCGCTCCCGCTTCTCGTAGATCGTCTCACAGATTTCCCGGAGCATGGCAAATTTTCCGCTCTCCCCCGGATCATAGGCGGACAGACCAAGGAACTGGTCCGGGTGGTTGCAGATCTGTTTGAGCTTTGTGATCGCCGCCAGTACAACTCCCCGCCGCTGGATCCCCTGTACTTTTTCAATCGTCTCTTCCAGTTCCTTCACCTGCTTCCGGTAGAGGACGATCTGTTTTTTGGAGAGCGATGTGTAGTCCACCGTCTCCATCTTATCCGGCAGGTCCGCGATGATGGATTTATCGGTCTTGACTCTCCGCAGAATAAAGGGCGCAACCATGTTCTTGAGCTTCTGGTAGCCCTCCGGGCTTTCCTCCAGATGCCTGGCGAAGTCCCGGAATTCGTCAGAGGTTCCCAACAGGCCTTTGTTCAGAAAATCAAACAGAGACCAAAGGTTGGTAAGGTCGTTTTCAATAGGTGTACCTGTCATGGCGACCCGCTGCTGCGCACGCAGTTTTTTGATCGCGCGGGTCTGTCTGGTGCCAGGGTTTTTGATCGCCTGTGCTTCATCCAGGATGACTGCGGTCCACTCCCTGTCCTGCAGAGCCGTCAGACGATTCACCATGCCGTAGGTCGTGATGTTGAGAAAAGCGGGGTTTTTTGCCATTTCATTCATGGCCGCGCCCGTCATGCCGTGCAGGACCTGCAATTCGATTCCCGGGGTGAATTTTGCGGCTTCCTTCTGCCAGTTTCCAAGGAGGGAGGCCGGCACGACCAGCAGCACGCTGGCCTCGGGCTGTTTTATTCGGAGCCGGTCGAGCCAGGCCAGGACCTGCAGGGTTTTTCCAAGGCCCATGTCATCCGCAAGGCAGGCACCGAAACCAATGTCCTGCATGTACATGAGCCAGTTGTAGCCTGTTTTCTGATAAGGTCGCAGCTCGGCGTTCACCGTTGCGGGCACGCGCCGGCCGCGCAGCCCCGCCGGTTGACGGAGCTTTTGAAAGAGGGTGCCCAGCCATTTCCCGTTGGTGATCTTCGGGCCGATGTCGATGTCCTCATTCCCGCCGATACCGGCTTCCATACGGAGGGCTTCCAGCAGGGTGAGTGAGCCCTCATATTTTTCCATCTGCTCGAGCAGCTGCTCCAGCCGGGCGTGGTCAACAACGACCCATTTGCCTTTCAGAAAGGCGAGGCCCTCGGTCTGGGCAAGGAGTTTCCGGATCTCGGAGGGAGTCAGGGCCGTTCCGTTGGCAGTCAGCTCCGGCTGCATGGACACAAGCGCATCAAAGCCCAGGAGGGAGGGTTTTTTCTCCCCCAGCTTCACATCCATGGAAATCTGCGCGCTGCCCCGCTTCCACCAGTTGGGGACCCGGCACAGAATTCCAGACGCCTCGATTGCCTGCACATCCTTCAGGAAGGCATAGGCCTCTGCAGCTGTCAGGCGCAAGGGATGAAACATCTCACCAGATTCCATGAAGCCGGCCACCAGCACGGACACCTCCGCCGCACCGTTCAGGCAGGTCAGCAGATTGACAAGCTTCTGCCGATCGTGTTTGTACTCCTCAATCGCATAGGAGAGCGGCATGTGGCGCACAATGTTATTCTCATCCCTTGTTGCATAGGTCGCAAGAAAGGCAAAGGGAAATCCCTCTTCGTCCTTCCTGTTTTCCACCAGGTGGAAGAAAATCCTCTCCGGAACCCGCAGCTGCTGGCTTTTTTCCGTCAGATAGAGCTGCACAGTCCCGTCATATTCCTTTATCTCCCGGGCATAAACCCCGCGAAGGTTGTCGAAAACACGTTGGATCCATTTAGAATCGATGTACTCCGTTCCAATCCCGAACGGTACCGCCAGCAGCAGGCCCTCGATCGTGTCCTCAGAAGGAATGATTTCCACATCCTCCCGGGCAATCTCCAACTCCGGAATATCCGTCAGCGTCCGGACGAACTCTTCCGCAACTCTGCGCAGAAAAGCAAGCGGTGCCGCCTCCTTTCCAGTGCCTCCCCGTTCCTCAAAGCCGAGGGCATACAGCGCACCATAAGGATCCTCCAGCATCTTTTTTTTCAGCTTCGCTTCATAGGCCTCCTCCGGCTCCGCGCCTGTCCGGTCGACCCGGAAGCCTTTTTTCGTAAACAGAATTCCCAGCCTCCCGGCCTGTCCTCCGTCCCGGCCTGTCCGGCCCGTATTCCGCCGTCTCCTGCGGACAACGTGTCCCGTCTCGGGCTGATGATCTGCTGTATGCCTCATATTTGAATCCTCGTCTTCATTGTGTGTGGGCGAATCGCCCGGAATTTCCCGGAACAGAAGCCTGGTACCGGGCACCATAAACTTTATCCATATAAGTGCTACTTGTAAAAACAACAGGAACTGAAAATCAGTCCCTGTTGCGGTCGCATTCAGAGTAGCGAAACACTCACTTGTAAGTTTCTTGATTAGAGCCAAGAGAAGCTCGCTTAATAAGTTTCTCGCTTTTGGGTGGAGATATACCCCTTAACCATAATCTAACAAGAATTGCACACTTTGTCAATGAACTAAAAGTCCAAGGATACTACTTGACGCCTTGGTATTCACTTTTGTGTTTCGTTCTGGCAACTCGCCGTCGTATAGAAAAGACGAAAAAGGAGCAATTAGCGCCATGTAATGTCTGCGCCATCGGCAAACAGATCTGTTACAGTGCTCAGGACGGGATCTGTTTCGTCAGTCACTATTACAGAGTCATACATCCAGTCCGAAGTGTCCCGGTATACTTCCGGCTTTTTCAGCTCCATTCTGTGGCTCTTCGCCTCCTTTTGAAGAGTCAGTCTGACTGTATAGTTTCCATCGGCGTGGCTTCCGCCTGTATTCTCTGTACAGTCGATCTCAAGCCTGTTCACCTCTCCCCCGCTCACTCCGCATTCGGGATCATCCCATACTGCTTTCAGAATGTCTGCCCCGGCCGGCGCCAGATCTTCTCTATCCAAATCTGAAAGCCGGACATATGCCCGGACAGAGTCCGTGTCCTCATACCGGAGCTGCAGTTCTCCTCCTTTTTCAGCAACAGTCTCCTGAAGCTGTTTCTTCCAGCCTGTGTCGGCAGAAACAGTCAGGTCCGGAAGTTCCTCCGGCAGGGAGCGGTCCCAGTCGATTTTTCCATCTTGCGTGCGGTATTCGACCTTGCAAAGCGTGAAATGTGCCAGGTTATAAGCGGGATCATAACCCTTCTTCAGCACCGATGTCAGAAGGCGGGCCAGCCTCTCCGGTTTTTCTTTTTCCGTGTCTGCATCTTTATAAAGAGGCGCAGGGAAAGAGATAGCTGAAATGGAGCCGGTTTCGTATTCTTTTGCTGAAAAGGATCCGATCTTTTTTCCGCCAAGAAATACTCCGACAAGGGCATCCCCCTTCTGAGAAGCTGTATGAAAGCTCTCAGCGGACAGGTCCTTCAGGGCAGACGCGTCTTCCATGACCAGGTTCCCGTCCTCATAGCTGAAACCGGTTTTGTCAGTACTGTATATCCTCTGATCCACATACAGCCAGGTGCTCAGCAGGCGCAGGTCATTATCAGCAAAGAGCAGGGCACTTTCCAGCCGTGTGATACTCCCTTGCGGAAAACGCAGATGTATGACGCGGCTGTCATTCCGGGAGAATCCCACAGCATAGGGGATTTTCAGGGAATCAAGTCTCTGTTTGAGGACCAGCAGGGACAGTGTTTTTCCCGGAAGATCATTTCCCTTGAGGGACGTATCGTACAGGGCTTCTGTGAATACGCCGAAATCCTCCATTCTGTATTCAAGCGTGACCGTGTCCCCTTTAAAATCCTCCGCGCCGCACTGGTATTCTCCTCTGTTTTCACCGCCCGGGTTTTCCCAGTCTGTCTGCAGTTCACACCTGGCTGCAGCGCTTTTTTCAAACCCTCCTGAAGAGAGGGCGTACCGGACTGTTTCCACATAGTTTTCTTCCTGGTCCGGTATTTCAAGAATAAAAGAGTTCCGGTCTCCTGTCATTTTTGCGTCTACACAGAAAAAAGGATCATCGGATAAGGTCATGGGAAATTGAGCGCCGGTCTGTGTGTATTCTTTCAGGGCTTCCGCGCCTTCCTCTGTAAGGAAAATCTGCAGCCGGGCAGTGTCTGTTTCCCCTGTGCCGGGATCCGAAGCTGTTTCCCCTGTGCCGGGATCCGAAGCTGTTTCCCCTGTGCCGGGATCCGAAGCTGTTTCCCCTGTGCCGGGACCCGAAGCAGTTGCCCCTGCGCCGGGATCCAAAGATGTTTCCCCCGCGCCGGGATCCGAAGCTGGATCCGCACGGGCAACATCCCGGATCCACTCATTTTTCACCGGGATTTCTCTGCCGGCAAGAAAGTCCGGGGCATAGATACTGCCGGCGTCAACATTGAGCTGTGCGGCATTTATTCTGAGCGCGATCAATGACAGATGCATGGGGGAACAAAGATAAGAGCGGAAGGCATATTCTGCGCCTTTTTCATTCAGGACGTCCTGTGCAAGGGTGACATTTATGCTGCCCCGGTCTTCTTTCCACAGATAATGACTTTTTCCCGCAAAGAAATCCATCCTTTTATGGATCAGATCAGCTGCCCGGGCAAAATCCAGAGCGCTCGCGTCATTGGCGGGAAGGATCTGTACGTTGACCACAGGAATGCGGGAAAGAATGATCCGCGCCCTGTTCTGATAGATCATGAAACCCGTGAGCAGCACAGCGGTACAGGCCAGAGCCGCCATGATTCCGGAAATAAAGGCGCGGTTTCTGCGCTTCTCCCCTGTTTTTGCTGTATCCGGCTCCGGCAGGATCCTGCGCACCGCTGCCAGAAAGGTCTCCATATCCGGATAGCGGGCCGACCAGTCAGGATCCATCCCTCTCATCAGGATCTCCTCCAGCCGCGGATCGATCCCGATCCCCAGGGCGGACGGCTTTTTCAGGTCATCTACAAACACTCTTGAAATAGAACTGACCGGTGTGATTCCCGTAATGCAGGAATAGATGGAAGCACAGAAGGCATAGAGGTCGGTCCAGGGACCCAGAGATCCGTCTGATGCATACTGCTCAGGAGGGGCAAACCCCTCTTTGAGCAGGAGTTCCCTGTCTCTCATAGAGGAATACTCTGTCGCGGATCCGAAATCCATAAGCTTTACAGATCCGTCCTTTTCTTCCATAAGATTTTCAGGGCTGATATCCCGATGAATAAGGCCGGAGGCGTGGAGGCGTGAAAGGGATTTCGCCACTGGAATCATCTTACGGACTATATCCTCTGCCTTCTGGGGGCCCTTTGCCTTTTGGATCTCAAGCAGAGTGCTGCCGTCCAGATAATCCATAACCATATAGGCAGTTCCGTTGGCCTTGAAATAATCGTGGACCCTGACGATTGCAGCCTCCTCCGTGAACTCTCCCAGGATTTTTGCTTCCTGAAAAAAACTCTGCAGCTGTTTCTTCCACTCATCCTGCCCCGGGTACAGCGGCAGAACTGATACCCCGTCTTCCCCGCGGCGGACCATATGTTTCGGGAAAAGCTCCTTGATCGCATATTTAGTCCCGATATTCAGATTTTCTGCCAGATAGGTGATGCCGAAGCCTCCTGCACCGAGGCACTCCTTTATCACATACTTATCGCCGAGGATCTGTCCGCTTTTCAGGGAATACTCAATATCTGCCGACATTTTTCAACACTCCTGCCCTGCTCTTCCTACTTCAGCAGTCTGGTCATCCATTCATATGCGCTGTCCGAATTCAGCCAGGTCTTGTAGAGAAAGAAATTTTTCTCTTCCTGTGCGCAGGCCAGCACCTGTTCCATCAGATATTCTGCGGATTTTCTGCTCTGAAGAAAACCGACCACGAACCTGTCAAATTCCTCCTGATCTCTTAAGGGGGCAAATCCGCATTCCTTCAGAATGGATGACAGCCTGTCCTCTGTGATCTGCTGTCCTTCGGGAATGTCTGCTTCACTGCCAAAAAAGAGAAGAAAGCTGATAAGGGTAGTGCGGTCAGGATCCAGCTGTCCCTGCAGATATTTTCTGAGAGTATTTTCTCCTCCCCGTCCTCTCTGGTATCCTCTGGTTTTTGAATCCAGCGAGTATACCCTGTCCAGTTCCGCTTCCTTCTCATCTTCGAGCTGCCAGATTCTTTCAAGGGATTCCCTGTCTGAAGCGGTGGCGAGCGCGGGCGCAAAGCGGCGGGCTGACCTGAGGACAGCTTTTTTTTGACGCTCAGTAAGATCCTCGGGACTGTCACAGGCTTCGATCAGAACCGCCATCCAGTCCAGGGTCGCGTAGCCGAAGTAAAAGTAATTGAAGGAATCGAAGATCTCCCCCAGTGAGAGGACTGCATTCTCAAGGATCTCCCTGGCCTGTGCGGGGCTGTGCTTTTTCCTTTTCAGGACAGAGATCCCCCGAAAGACAGACAGGTTTTCCATGACTTCCTCCCCCGCATTTCCCTTTTGCAGGGCAAGGATATAACGGTCGATTCGTGTCGTAAGATAATAGTAGAGGTATTTGCAGAGGTAGTAGCGGGCCTTTTCCCGGACCCGGGTAAAAGACTGTACGTTGGCCCGCATAAACTCCCGAAAGGCTTTTTCGTCCGGCTCCACAGAGAAGATTTCTTTTTCGAGCCGCTGTGTGAGATGGCGTGTATAGAGCCTTCCGCCCTCTTCATCGGAATTGTCTGCCAGATACTTCCTCAGGTCTGCACAGGTGACAGACGACCCTGGAAAATCCCCCCTGTCCAGAGCGGCCCCGGCCATGAAGGCGGCATATTCACGGCTCATCTGTCTCCACCTGGTATAGGACCAGCCATTTCGGAAGGCAAAAATCAGGCCGGCCTCCCACTGGCTTCTCGGATACAGTTCCGCCAGACCCCTGGAAGCGAGGTTCTGATTCAGGCGCTCCAGGGAATCATGCATCACAAAGGCCTGAGCGATCAGCCGGAAGCGCAGCGGCACATTTCGTATGATCTTTGCGTCTAGCTCCATACAGTCATCCAGCATCTTTCCTTCAGAAACATCTATCGCAAGACGCCCGACCATTTCATCAAACAGTTTTTCTTTTCCGGAATCCATCAGATCCTCCTGTGGTGAATACAGGCCTTGTTAAAAATATTTTTTTTGATTTTTTTTGCGGAAGCAGTCCGGATCAACAAACCTGCAGGTTCCGTTTGCTATAGTCATATTATACAAGATAAAGAGAGCAGTCACATAGGACATCGGCGCAAATCGGCAATTATTATTAGGAAAGGACAAAAAACATGAAAACTATTATTTTTAAGATCCGGAAGAATCTCTATAGACTGGCTGCTGCAGTTATAGCAACGGGTATGCTCACAGGCTTCTTACCGGCAGACGTGTATGCGCAGACTGTAACTGTATTTACAAGTCCTGACGAGTATGACCGGGGAAGCCAGGGGATCAATCCCAATGACCCTTCTTCACGAAACTCGTCCGGCAGGTCCGCAGACCGGACAAGCGGAAACTGGCACGATTACAGCTATGGTGACAAAAATGACTTTTACGGAAACGTGCCTTTCTATGGAAATGTTTACGACGTTTCTCAGGCCGGGTCCCTGAACGGAGTGTTTGTGCTCCGTGATGGGAAAGAGCTGGAAATGATGTATTCCAAAGACTACCTGGGGGACTGGCTTCTCTCTCAGAGCATTCTTGGCACCGGAAATGATCGGGTTTCGCTCCCTTCTCTGGATACAAAGGCAGGAGAGCTTCTGGTGATCTGCGGAGAGGAATATGGAAACAGGGCTCCTGCAAGAAGAGATGAGATCGAAGTTCATCCCGCCACCCTGCGCGGCTATCTGGTCCACGGATCTGATGAAGCCTATTTCCACATCGAAGATATCCAGAGCGTGGAAGGAGCTTCCCTGGCAGGAGTAGACTGGCATGACGAGAAGGCTCTGAACAAGGCACTGTCCGGTACAGGCTTTACATGTGATGTCGATGGATACGGACAGTTCAAACGGATGCTCAGCCCCGCTTTTGACAGCAGCATAACAATGAACCAGATCAACGGGACTACATTTACAAATGAGGAATACTGCGCCTATCAGCCTCTCTTTGACCAGGATAAGGATAAGACCTTTAAGCTTCCCGTCGAAAGAACTCAAAAGGGATACTTTATCGTAAATACGTCTTCCCTCAAACGCGGCCTGTACGAATTCCGGATGTACAGCGGAAGCTATATTTTTGAGATCAGATAAAGCTTCCAGGGGAATTCATTTACCTCTTATGTCACATGGCATAGACCGGATCCAAAACGACGGGTTGAACATCAAATCCATATTTTGGTCCGGCAACAGGAAACAACAGATCCGCAGAGACCAATCCTCTCTGCGGATCTGTTGATTCTGTTATTGATCCCGATTCATTCGCGGGCGGCTGCGCGGAGCAGAGCTTTAAGCATCAAACCGGTATTTCATCAGAACCTCATCAATCTGCCGGTTGATATTTTCCGGGTAGAGTTTCTCCTGCCCCGCAGGAGTTTTCAGGCGGATGCAGAGGTCCAGCGGCAGGTAGACAGGACCGGTTTTTCTGCGGGTCTTTGACCGGGGCTCTCCGGTGACCAGGAGTTTTACCCGGACGCGGCGCTGTTCGAAGAGGGGGATCAGGACATAATACATCCGGTCATCCTGAAAGGACAGGTAGCCGAGTTCCTGTCCGGAGGTGTTTTTCATGACAAAGGGGACGGTCCTTCGTGGCACATTTTATGCCATACAAAAGGGCAAGGTTCTTTGTGGCGCGTCGCGGGTGACAAATAATGATTATTCGAGCCCCGGGCTCATTGTGCCTCTGTCCTGCGTTCCCGGCCCGTTATGCCCCCGAGCTTACGTCCCCCGCCGTATTTGCCACAAGCTATTTGATTTTTAAATTGATTATAGATGCATTCAATTGGACTTTCGGATACCATCGTGAGAAAATGACATTGTCAAAAGGAACGAAACAAAACCCGGGCAATACAAACCACACAACACAGACCAAACAATAAAGACCAAACGACACAGACCACAAAAGGAACCTGCCTGAATCATAAGAAATACAGGGAAACGGAGGAAACACAAATGGCTAATACACTGATCGCATTTTTTTCCAGAGCAGATGAGAACTATTTCGGCGGCGCAATGAGATACGTCAAGGTCGGCAACACGGAGATCGTCGTCGGCCTCATGAAAGACCTGATCGATGCTGATACCTTCAAGATCGAGATGAAAGATCCCTACTCCCCCGTCTACATGACCTGCATCGAGGAGGCCAAGAAGGACCTCAGGGCCAAGGCCCGCCCGGAGCTGGTCTCCAGCCCCGACAGCATTGACGAATACGACACCATCGTCCTGGCCTACCCCAACTACTGGGGAACCTTCCCCATGGCGGTCGCCACTTTCCTCGAAAAATATGATTTCACCGGCAAGACCATCCTGCCCCTGTGCACCAACGAGGGAAGCGGCCTGGGCTCCAGCGAGCGCGACATCAAAAAAAGCGCCAAAGGGGCAAAGCTGAAAAAGGGACTCTCCATCACCGGCAGCCGGGCCGCCGACTCCAAAGAGACCGTAAAACGCTGGCTGACCGACAACGGAATGATGTAATAGAAAGGAGGACACAATGGAATACACAGTACTGAACAATGGAATCAAATGCCCTGTAGTCGGGATCGGAACCTTCATGCTCACACCCGCTGACGCTGAAAACAGCGTGCGCGAGGCCCTGAAGATGGGCTACTCCCTCGTGGATACAGCCAACGCCTATGTCAACGAGCGCGCCTGCGGCCGCGGGATCAAGGACAGCGGCCTCAGGCGCGAGGACGTATTCGTTTCCACCAAGCTCTGGCCCAGCGAATACGAGAATGAAAACGCTGTCGACGAGACCCTGGAGCGCCTGGGCCTCGACTACGTCGACCTCCTTTACATCCATCAGCCCGCAGGCAACTGGCTGGCAGGATACAGACAGCTGGAAAAGGCCTATAAAGAGGGCAAGGCGAAATCCATCGGCATCTCCAACTTCGAAGGCGAATACATCGCCGAGCTCGAGACCAAATGGGAGATCGCTCCCCAGTTCATCCAGGTCGAAGCCCACCCCTACTTCACACAGCAGGAGCTCCGCAAAACACTGGACAAATATGACATCAGGCTCATGAGCTGGTACCCTCTCGGCCACGGCGACAAGACCCTGATCAATGAACCCGTCTTCGCTGAGCTCGGAAAAAAATACGGCAAGAGCCCTGCCCAGATCATCCTCCGCTGGCATACCCAGATGGGCTTCGTCGTCATTCCCGGCAGCCGCAACGTCGACCACATCCGGGACAACCTCAACATCCTCGACTTCACCCTGACAGAGGATGAAATGGCACAGATCGCAAAGCTCGACAATGGCGACCGCTACTACCACAGGACCGACGAGCAGCTCAGGGGCTTCGCCGCCTGGAGACCTGAATTCGAGAAGGCATAAGAAAAATAGACAGAATACACTGAGCCGGGGGCCTGCCAACTGATCCATTTGAGTTCTGCTCAAACGAGTCAGCTGGCAGGCCCCCGGCTCTCGCCCGACACATTGCCTCGCTATCTCCCTTCTGTTCTTCTTTGTCACAGGAGCCTGCTGATGCTATAATGGAAAAAATGAAATAACTCCAATTCTGATCCTTGTCCACTTAGATAGTAAGAAAGGAAGAAAGATTATGGCATATTGCATTCACTGTGGGATGGAGATCCCGGACAATTCCAAATTCTGCACCAACTGCGGAGCTCCGCAGGAGTCTGTCCCACAGACCCCGCCTCCCCAGCCCCAGCAGAACATCTACAATACCCCGCATGATTCCTTTGCAAGCCAGCAGACCGGCCAGGATTTCTTTGGCGGCCAGCAGAATTCCTTTGGCGGGGAGCAGACAGATCAGTACTCGCGGCCCGATTACAACACCAGTCATACAGGCAGTACATACGGCGGGGGCAGCCCCTTCAGCGAGAAACCCACGCTGACCTTTGCGGAGGCAGTTCAGACCTGCTTTTCCAAGTACGCGACCTTCAGCGGACGTGCCCGCAGAAGCGAATACTGGTACTTCTCACTGTTTTGCATTTTGGTAAGCTTCGCGCTCGGCGTCGTCGGCAACATGATCTTCGGGACTCCGGAAAACGGAGGCAACAACATGCTGCAGAGCATTTTTTCTATTGCAGTTTTAATTCCGTCCCTGTCGGTCAGCTGGCGCCGCCTGCACGACATCGGCAAGTCCGGAGCCTGGTGGCTCCTCAACCTGATTCCCCTCATCGGGCAGATCATCCTGATCTATTTCGCGTGCAAGGACAGCGAACCCGGCGAAAACCAGTATGGCATGAGCCCCAAATATCCCCTCAGGTGACGGTGTGCCGGGACCGGCAGCTGACCCACTTAAACATAAGCCGGGGGACGTACCGGCTGACCCATTTGAGCATGAGTCAGCCGGTGCGTCCCCCGGCTTTCTTTTTTCCATCTCTATATTTCGCGCGAGTCCACATGTTTTTTCCGGTAATGCCTGTAGATCAGCCAGGACAGGAAGGCCACCAGGGTATCACTGACCAGCTGCGACCAGGCCAGGCCGTACATGCCAAACAGCATGTTCAGCAGAA
>CAMNFJ010000095.1:0-11962 GCA_946536955.1 uncultured Lachnospiraceae bacterium | reverse complement strand
TGAAATATAAGATATATCAGCAGACGATCCGTAACCGCCAGGTGGAACGGGCGGCCGGTTACATCAGCAGGCCCTCCTCTTTCAACAAACGGTCCCAAAATGACGCCAGGCGTTTCGTCACAAAAACAAACCTGACCAGAGATGGGGAGGTGGCAGAAAAAGCATTCTATGAACTGGATGAGGGAGCCATCGCCAGAGAAGCACAGTATGACGGCTTTTACGCTGTGTGTACAAACCTGGATGATGATCCTTCTGAGATCGCAAAGATCAACCGCGGACGCTGGGAGATCGAGGAATCCTTCCGGATCATGAAGTCCGAGTTTGAAGCCAGACCTGTTTACCTTCAGCGCGATGACAGGATACAGGCACATTTCCTCACCTGTTTTATTGCCCTTCTGATCTATCGGATCCTTGAGAAGAAGCTGGGAGAAGAGTTTACCTGCGAGGAGATCATCCGCTGCCTGAGACAAATGGATATGAGGAAAGTTGGATCCAGTGGATATATCCCTGCATACACACGTACTGTCTTAACAGATAAGCTTCACGAATTTGCAGGGTTCAGGACGGATTACGAGATCACGACTCCGAAATCCATGGCAGGCATCATACGCAGGACGAAAGGTCTTTGAATAAAAAGGCTCGCCGGAGGCGAGGCTTCCTTATTTTCAGGAGGCGTTACGAATTTCACGTAAAAATCAACAAGAGCCGCAAACCCTTATAAACCAAGGGCTGGCGGCTCTATTGCCTCAAAATCACTGTCAAAGATGGGATTCTATAAGAGAAACGGTGGATTGTCAAGAAGATTTTTTGGGAGTATACTCTTGATACGGTTTTGCGGTTCCTGTCCAGGTCTCCTGAAGGGCCCGGACAGGACTGTTTTACGGACACTGCAGTACAGGTGCCCCTGCGGGGGAGGGAGGCTGAAGGAAAGATGCTGCGCCTGATTCCGACAGCGGGGCCGGAGGATCCGGCGCTCGAGGTATATACAAAGCTGTCCGAGGTACAGCTCAAAAGGCTCTACGAGCCGGACGGGGGTCTCTTTATCGCGGAGAGTCCCAAGGTCGTTCTGCGCGCCCTGGACGCCGGCTGTCAGCCGGTGTCGCTCCTGGTGGAGGACAGGCATGTCCGCGGAGAGGCGGCCGGGGTGCTGGCGAGGTGTGAGGAGACCGCCGGGGAGATCCCGGTCTACACCGGCAGCTACCGGGACCTGGTCCGCCTGACCGGCTACGCGCTCACCAGGGGCGTCCTGTGCGCCATGAGAAGGCCTCCCCTGCGGTCTGCCGATGAGGTCCTGGCGGGCGCGCGCCGGATCGCGGTCCTTGAGAATGTGATGAATCCCGCCAATGTCGGGGCTATTTTCCGCAACGCCGCCGCCCTGGGCATGGACGCCGTCCTGCTGACGGACGGCTGCAGCGACCCCCTCTATCGCAGGACCCTGCGGGTCAGCATGGGGACCTCCCTGCAGATCCCCTGGGCCTGGGCCGGAAGGAGCCTGGAGGACTGGAAACAGAGCGGGCTCGCCATGCTCCGGGACAGGGGCTTTCGGACCATCGCCATGGCCCTGCGGGAGGACGCCGTACAGCTGGACCGGCTTTGCCTGGGAGAGCGGGAAAAGGCCGCGGTGATCCTGGGCGCCGAGGGGGACGGACTCATGCCGGAGACCATCGGGGGAGCGGACAGCGTCGTGGTGATCCCCATGATGCGGGGCGTGGATTCTCTCAATGTGGCCGCGGCCAGCGCGGTCGTCTTCTATGAGCTGGGGAAAAAATAAGGCATGCCGTCTGAAACGTGTATGACAGGCCCGGCCGGAGGCCGGATACGAAAATGGAAATGGAAATGGAGGAAATCCTTTGCAGACACAGCCGATGAATTTTTTTGATGTGGTATATAAGATCCTGGCGGAGGGCTATCCGCCCTCGGAATATCAAGGAATGGGGATCCTGGCAGCCATTCTGGCATCCATGATCCTCAGCATCTATATCTATTTCTGCTACCGCCTGATCGGCCGCAGGACCTTTTATTCCCTGAGTTTTAACCTCTCCCTGCTGGGGGCGGGCCCGGTGACGGCGGCCCTGATCCTGCTCATGTCCCAGAATGCGATCGCGGCAATCGGTGTTGTCGGCGCCCTCTCGATCATACGTCTGCGAGGGGCCGTCAAGGAGCCCATGGACCAGGCCTTTATCCTCTGGTCGGTGGCCTGCGGGATCTTTATAGCGGCCGGTATGTGGCGCGTGGGGATCATCGTCTCGATCATCCTCACGGCGGGCGTGATCGTGATCGACCTGCTGCCCCTGGGGCGGGCGCCGCTCATCCTCTCGATCTACGGCAGAGAGGGCGGGAAGGCTGACCTCTACAGGGCCTGCGCGGATGTGATCTCCAGAAACTGCACCAACGTGAAGGTCATCTCGGCGGGCAGGATCGGGAAAAAGAAGAACCTGGTCCTCAGAGTCCGGACCAGCCAGCGCATTCGGCTGACAAATGAACTGGCCGGGCTCCCGGAGGTGGACGGCGTCACGATCGCAGAGCAGAGCGGAGAGGTCTCCTTCTGAGAAACCTGAGTTGAACGGCGTTCAGGTGCAAACAAAGCTCCGCATAGTTTCATGCGGAGCTTTGTTCAATGCAAAGATTTGTAATCTCTGAACGCTGTAATGATCATCTGGGCAGGCGGAAATAGTAGAGCGACAGGGTGCGGATCGTTTTGCCGTCTTCGCTGCTTTCCGCCTCCATCAGCTCTCCGAGGGATTTGTCGGCCGCTTCGGCCAGGACCGGGATCCGCTGGCCCTCGGACAGCCCGTTTGAGAAGCGGTAGCGGAGGATCCGGGTCCCGTCAGCGTAGCGGGTCACGGAGCAGACGGACTTGTCGGTCCCGAATACGGCGGCCAGGTCGTTGAGGGTGCTGCCGGTCCCTTCCTTGAAGGCGGTCAGCAGGGAGACGCCGCTGTCCGCATGGACGGAAATGCCGCAGACTGTGCCGGCAGAGGGCAGGCAGTCTTCTTTGGTGAAGTTGGCCAGGCAGAGACGGACCTTTTTCTGCGCCTGACCGGAGCCGGCGGATGCCTCCTTTTCCCCTGCGGGGACAGCGTCAAAGAATTCATAGGAATAGGCCGGGATGACCACGTCTGTCTCCTCCCCGCTGCCGGAATCCGGCAGGACAAGCTCCCAGCCGGCGTGGGTAAACTGGGCCATGCTGCAGGGGAGCTGGAAGGATGTGCTGTCCAGGGTGAAGCTGTAATAGTAATCGACGGTCTCGGCAGTGAAAAGGTCGCTGCCGGTCCCTTCCAGGACCTGGGACCGGACGCGGGGCTCCTCATCCGGATCCGCCGGAGGGAGGGCGGGGGCTTCCGCCGCCGCTGTCAGGCCCGTGGAGGCCGGATCGGCAGTCTCATCGCTGTCGGGCGTGTACATGGTGCCCGTGCCGGAACAGCCGGACAGGGAGAGAGAGGCGGCCAGAAGGACGGCCAGGCAGATGCCGGCTCCTGGTGAGCGGCGGGATCTTCCGGAAAAGAAGGCAGTGGATTTTTTATAATTCTTATTGGTCATAGAGTATATCCCCGTGGATGTGTGCGCGTTTTTTGATGACGGACCCGCGCGGACCCGCTCCGGATCCGGAGGCGGTCTGCGCCGTAACCAATTAGCCATTATAACATATCATGGGAAAAGGGGACACTGGAAACTTGAAACAGACCGGGGCTGCAGCAGGACGAAAACGCAGAAAAGACCGCCCCGGTTCTTATAGAAGCGGGAGGCTTCCCGCCATGGTAAAGGACAGGAATATGAGTGGAACAGAACAGGACATGACGACAGACCGGGTGCAGAAAAAGATCGCGGAGATGATCGCCGCGGAGCTGGGGGTCAGGCTCTGGCAGGTCGAGGCCGCCGTCGGCCTGATCGATGAAGGAAATACCATCCCTTTTATAGCCAGATACCGCAAGGAGGCGACGGGGACGCTGGACGATGAGCAGCTGCGCTCGCTGGACGAGAGGCTGACCTACCTGCGGAACCTGGAGGAAAAGAAGGAGAAGGTGCTGGAGAGCATCGAGGCCCAGGGGAAGCTGACCGACGAGCTCAGAAGCCGGATCGAAGAGGCGCAGACCCAGGTGGCCGTCGATGATCTCTACCGCCCCTTCCGGCCCAAACGCAGGACCAGGGCGGGCATCGCCCGGGAGAAGGGCCTGGAGGGACTCGCCGACTGGCTGGTCTCTGCGGACGCGGACCGGCCGGCCTTGGAGGAGGCGGAAAAATATGTCTCTGAGCAAAAGGAGGTCGCCAGCGCCGGGGAGGCCCTGCAGGGGGCGCAGGATATCCTCGCGGAGAGGATCTCCGACCAGGCCGATTACAGGACCTGGATCAGGGAGCGCACAGCCGGGGACGCCTTTATCGTGACGGCCCGGAAGGAGACCTCCGCAAAAACCGTGGAGGACCGCAGCGATGTCTATGAGATGTATTTTGAATACGAGGAGCAGGCGGCAAAGATCCCGGGCCACCGTGTGCTGGCCATCAACCGCGGGGAGAAGGAGGGCTATCTGACCGTCAAGGTGGACGCCCCCAGGGAAAAGATCCTCCAGTACCTGCAGCGGAAGGTGATCCGCCGCAGGAAGGGCCAGACCAATCCCTACACGGCCCCTGTCCTGGAGGAGGTCTGCGCGGACAGCTACGACCGCCTGATCGGCCCCGCGATCGAGAGGGAGATCAGAAACGCACTCACAGAGAAGGCGGAGGACGGCGCGATCCTTGTCTTCAAGCAGAATCTCGAGCAGCTCCTCATGCAGCAGCCCATCGCCGGCCGTGTGGTCCTGGGCTGGGATCCGGCCTTCCGCACAGGCTGCAAGCTGGCCGTGGTCGATGCGACCGGAAAGGTGCTGGACACTGCGGTGATCTATCCCACGGCCCCCCAGCACAAGGTCCGGGAGGCGGAGGCCGTCCTGCAGGGACTGATCAGGAAATATGGGATCTCCCTGATCTCTGTGGGCAACGGGACCGCGTCCCGGGAGTCGGAGCAGGTCATCACGGATTTCTTTAAAAAGACCGGCAAGCCCCTTCAGTATGTGATCGTCAATGAGGCCGGAGCCTCGGTCTACTCCGCCAGTAAGCTCGCCACCGAGGAGTTCCCGCAGTTTGATGTGGGGCAGCGGAGCGCGGCCTCGATCGCCCGCCGGCTCCAGGACCCCCTCGCCGAGCTGGTCAAGATCGACCCCAAGGCGATCGGCGTCGGCCAGTACCAGCATGATATGAACCAGAAAAAGCTGGACGGCGCCCTCTCCGGAGTGGTGGAAAAATGCGTGAACGCGGTCGGCGTGGACCTGAACACGGCCTCCGCCCCGCTCCTGTCCCATATCGCCGGGATCAGTGCCTCCATAGCCAGAAACATCGTCAGCTGGAGGGAGGAGAACGGACGCTTTGAGGAGCGCAGCCAGCTCCTCAAGGTCAAGGGCCTGGGGCCCAGGGCCTACGAACAGTGCGCGGGCTTTCTGAGGATCCGGGACGGCAGAAATCCCCTGGACAACACGGCGGTCCACCCGGAGAGCTACGAGGCCGTGAAGACCCTGGCCGGCCTTCTCCAGGTCCCCATGGAGCAGGCGGAGCTGCAGAAGATCCGGTCCATGGTGCCGGATACAGCCGCGGCGGCAAAGAGACTGGGGATCGGTGAGATCACCCTCAGGGATGTCCTGGCGGAGCTGGAAAAGCCCGGCCGCGACCCCAGACAGGATATGCCCGCCCCGGTCCTGCGCAGCGATGTGCTGTCCATGGAGGACCTGACTCCCGGCATGAAGCTCAAGGGAACGGTCCGCAATATCGTGGACTTCGGGGCCTTCGTCGACATCGGCGTCCACCAGGACGGACTTGTCCATGTCTCAAAGCTGAGCCGGAGATTTGTCCGCCACCCCCTGGAGGTGGTGAGCGTCGGCGATATCGTCGAGGTGACCGTGCTCTCCGTGGACCTGAAAAAGAAGCGGATCTCTCTCTCCATGACAGGGGAATAAAAGCCGCAGGGGGAGCGGCCCCGCAGACCCCGGGACCCGGATCGGACGGAAGAGGCAAAGAAAAGCCGCAGGGGGAGCGGCCCCCGCAGACCCCGGGGCCCGGATCGGTCAGAACGCAAAAAAAAGGAACCCTTCGCGGCGGCGCCTGCCTGAGGCCGCTGCGAAGGGTTTTCTAAAGGGGAGTATGAAAAGTATTGAACCACCGGCCGACCTGATGATCTCATAAACAGGGGCCTGCAGTGAGTAGAAGCCCGGGGACCCGCACAGGATGTTTATCAAGGAGGGAGTGTCGGCCTCCTGTGCTGATCTGTTCTTATCATAAGGGGGAAATGTGTAGAGAGTGTGTAGTTTCTATTCACAACCGGTTAATTCCGGTGTGAAGGCTTTCGGTTGACGGATGTTTTTCCTTGGTTCATAATGAAAAAAAGGGGGATTTTATCATGAATCTGACTGTTTTACTGATCGCTGTATATCTGCCGCTTCTGCCGGTCCTGTTTCTGGTGATCCGGTCCGGAGCCTTTGGAAAGGGGGGCTTCGGCACCTTTCTCAAGCTGTTCTTTCTGGGAGTCGCCGTGGCGGTTCCTGCCTTTCTGATGGAGGCCGGCGGAATGATGGCGGCCACCATCCTGCTGAGGATCCTGTTTCCGCAGGCCCAGGGAGGCGGCCTCCTGGTGGTCTCCGCGATCCTCAGATATGTCCTGGCCGCGGCCCTGATCGAGGAGGCCTGGAAGCATTTCATTCTCAGGACGACGACCTGGAAGCAGATGACCATGGAGTCGATCGGAGACGGGACGGCTGCCTCCGCCGCTGTGGGCGCCGGCTTTTCCGCGGTGATGTATGCCGCCTGGCAGGTCGCCTATCACTTTATCCCCACCGATATGGAGGCGGTGCGGAATGCCATGCCGGACTTTTTGAGCGCGGGCGCCGTCGTGGCCTTTATCTACGCCCTGCTCTTCGTCCCCGCCCATTTCGGCTATTCCGGCTTCATGGGGATGCTCTATGGAGTCGCCAAGGGGGCTGACCAGAAAAACCATGCGGGGAGGGCCGGCTTTATGCTGACCATGAGCTTCCTGCTCCCCACCCTCCTGCACAGTCTCTGTGAGGGACTGGTCGGATACGGGATGTCCTCGGGGAAGACCCTGTGGATGATCCCGGGCTTTGCCGCCGAGGCCGTTCTGGCCGTGATCATCGGGATCGTTCTGAGCGGCGCCCATGACAACGCGGCTGTCGCGAATGCCGCGGCCCAGCAGGCCGCCGGCCAGGCGGGCGCGGAGGCGGCCGGGAGCGAAACGGGAGAAAGCACAGATGCGGACGGCCAGCCCATGCTGACGATGGAGGATCCGGACGGCGGCTTTGGGGCCCCGGATGCGGATCAGGCCGGTGCGGACGGCGGCTTTGGGGCCCCGGATGCGGGCCAGACGGGCGCGGATGGCGGCTTTGGGGCCCCGGATGCGGACCAGGCCGGCGCGGACGGCGGCTTTGGGGCCCCGGATGCGGACCAGGCCGGCGCGGACGGCGGCTTCGGCGCCCCGGATGCGGATCCCGCAGGTCAGGATCCCGGAGCTTCTTCTTCTGCCGGCAGCAATCCGGCTGCTGACCCCGGATCCTCTTCCCCGGATCCCTTTGATCCGGCGGGCGATGACAGCTCTGACCACCCCATGCTCAAGTGGTGACGGCTCTGACAGGACCACATTCAAATGAAGACAGCCCTGCCGGTTTGGATCAACGGGACAAGGGCTGGCAGATGGTCAGACTCTCTGCTCAGGTGGTGACATGCTGACAGCGCTGACCGCATAAAATACGATAAAAAAGCCCTGCGGACTTCCGGTTCATTCGGGAAGCCCGCAGGGTCTTTTTTCTGTAAAGCCGGATCTTCTCTGAAAATGATCAGAGGAAATATGATCCCGGACCTGATCAGAGGAGGCCGGCCATCCGCTTCAGAACGGTCTCATCCACCGGGAAGGGGCACTGGGCCAGCTTGGCGGGGCTTGCCAGGGTCGCGGCGACGGACTGCTGCAGGACGGATTCGGGGGCCTGGTCCCGCCCGCAGGTCGCCTGGTAATAGGCCTCAAAGGAATCGATGTCGTCGAAGCCGGCTGTCCGGAGCAGGTAGGACGCGTCCTCCGGGGCGGCCTCGCGAAGGTAGCCTGCCAGGAAGTAACCGCAGGCCTTGCCGTGGGGCATGCCCAGTTCATAGGTCAGGGGATAGCTGAGGCCGTGGGGGAGGGTCGTGCCTGTGTGGGCGATGGCCATTCCGGCGAACATGGAGGCGACCAGCATGTCTGTACAGTTTTCGAGGGTCAGGGCATCGCCGGATAAAATGGCCTCCCGGCTCCGGCTCCAGACCCTGAGTCCCGCATCCACACACATGCGGCTGCAGTCGGTCGATTTGGTGTTCAGCCAGCTCTCATACATGTGGGAGAGGGCGTCGATGGTTGTGTCGGTGATGACCCTGCGGGGGGCGGACAGCAGATATTTTCCATCCAGGAGAGCCAGCTCCGGAAAGATCTTGTGGGGGATGGAGCCCTTGGTGCGGATCGAATGCCTGGTGAGGACAGAGACGGCGGTCACCTCCGACCCGGTCCCGCAGGTCGTGGGGATGCAGACGACGGGCAGGGCGTCCGTGACGGCGTTTTTGTCATAGAGATACTCGACGCCGGCGTCCTTCTGGCGGATCATCAGGGCAATGGCCTTCGCGGCATCCATGGGAGACCCGCCGCCTATGCCGATGACAAAATCCGCTCCCTCGGCCAGGCCCAGGTCACGTCCCTTCATGACCGTCTCCACGGAAGGGTTTTCCTCCACTTCGTTGAAAACGGCCCACTCAGCTCCCTGCTCCGCCAGGGCGGCCTGGACATCGTCCATGGAACCGTTTTTGAACGCGCTGCTCTTTCCGGTCACGATCAGGGCCTTGCGCCCGAAAGAGGCGAGCTCCTGCGCGTGGGCGCGGACGCAGTCCTTCTCACAGTAAACTTTTACCGGCATATAAAAATTCATGATATTTCCCTCCTGATGCTTGCGTTACAGTTCAGACCCTGCTGGAACCCGAGTGTTTTTGAGCGGTCTTCAGCGAAAAAACGAGTTGTTTTGTCTGCAGGCCGGGCCCGGCAGAAATGATCATATCTATTCTAACAGAGTCGCCGGCAAAGGTATATCCCTTTCCCGGCGCTGCTTTTTTCCGGAAATAAGTGAATCTTATTCACAATAAGTTTTTAAAAGATGAATGACTTTCTGAATAATATCCATCTTGGATGTTTAATATAAAAAAACATGCAGTATTCAACCATATTGTGTGCGATTTTATACATGTATTTCATAATTGTACATGTTCAAATCATTCCCGTTTACTTTATAATTTGTAACGTATATAGGTTTGACAATCGTTTTAGACGTTATTCAGTACAGTTCTTTGGAAGAATATGCACAGCAGCCTGTGTTTGAAGAACGTGCCAGGAGGGAATCAGATGACTGCTGGAGATGCAAACGCGAGACTTGAGGGAGCTTTTTTACAGCTGATCGAAGAGAAGCCTTTCTCTAAGATTACTGTAAATGACATTGTGGAAAGAGCAGGAGTGCACAGAAATACCTTTTATTACCATTACCAGAGCATACCGGCCATGCTGGGCGAGATCTGCCGGAAAATGGTCACGCAGATGTTTGTGGTCTACAAGGATGTCAATTCTCCTGCGGACTGTATTCTGCCGCTGGTGCGTTACACGAAAGAACACAGGACGGCGATCCTGCACATCTATGATTCCGAGGTGAGATCTGTTCTGATGGAGTATGTGCGCCAGATCGGGAGGTTCGCGATCGAGCGCTATATTGATAATATCACTGACAGGACCGGGATCAGCCGCCATGACAAGGAGCTTATGGTCCGCTTTTATACAGCCGGTGTGGTCGGCGTCTGGACGGACTGGGTAGAAGATGGCATGGAGACGGACTCCTCGGAGGATTTTATCCGCATCGGCAATATCCTGGAAAAGACGACCATGGAGGCCTACCATCTGCAAGGGTGATCCGGAGCGGATTGCTGTCTGAAAAAATGATCCGGGCAGAACGCCGGAAAGGTACATACAGAATACATATAATGATGTAAGGGTCAAAAGGTGGTCAAGTAAACCCCGACTCGTCAAGTTGCACAAACGCCTTGGGCACGCTCTCGCTCTACCCTCGCTGGCAGCGGTACTAAGGCCGCTCGCCAAGGCCCTTCGGCTGTTTGTGCAACTTGACGAGTCTCAGAGCCTTTAAGATACTTTTGACCTTTACATCATATAATATATATGTAGAAAAGTGCTGGAAAATACAAACCGGCTGCGGCAGACGCGGGGTCTGCTGCAGCCGGTTTTCTGTGCCCCGGAGCCCGGGCCGGCCGGTCATCCCGTCATCCCGGTTGTTTTCATCAGGATTATTTATGGTAGAATTTCTTTCTTTCGTAGCGGGCCTCGCAGGTCTGGTTGACGCCCAGCTTTTTGAAGACGCTCTCGTCGATCTGTGAGAGGATGACGGAGGAGTGGGCCTCCAGGCCGGACAGGAGGGGAAGGGCGTCGAGGGCCTTCTTGGCGTTTTCGTCCTCAACGGCCGCGATGGCGAGGATCAGGAGGATCTCGTTGAGGTGGAGCAGGGGGCTCCGCTCTCCCAGATGATCGACCATGAGGTTCTGGCTGGCCTCGATCATGACCGGCGAGAGGAGCTTGACGGTCTCGGGGATATGGGCCAGGTACTTGAGGGCGTTGAGCAGCAGGGCGCTGGAGGCCCCCAGCAGGCTGGTGGTCCTGCCGGTCAGGATGGTCCCGTCGGGCATCTGCATGGCGGCGGCCGGACCTCCGGTCTCCTCCTGGCGGACATTGGCCGCCATGATCACGGGGCGGTCGCTGACGGAAATGTTGGCCTTTTTCATCAGGAGCTCGATCTTGAAGGCGGGCTCTTCGGGGGCGTTGCCCTTGCGGTGCTCGCACAGGGCCTGGCAGTAGCGGCGGATGATCTCCTGGTTGGCCGCCTCGCGGCAGACCTCATCGTCGCTGATGCAGAAGCCGACCATGTTGACGCCCATGTCGGTCGGGGACTTGTAGGGAGAGGTTCCCTGGATCTTTTCGAAAATGGCATTGAGTACGGGGAAGACCTCCACGTCGCGGTTGTAGTTGACCGCGGTCTTCTCATAGGCCTCATAGTGGAAGGGGTCGATCATATTGATGTCGTCGAGGTCCGCGGTCGCTGCCTCATAGGCCAGGTTGACCGGATGGTTGAGGGGGAGGTTCCAGACCGGGAAGGTCTCGAACTTGGCGTAGCCGGCCTTGATCCCGCGCTTGTTCTCATGGTAGAGCTGGGACAGGCAGGTCGCCATCTTGCCGCTGCCCGGGCCGGGGGCGGTCACGACGACCAGCGGGCGGGTCGTCTCGATATAGTCATTGTGGCCGAAGCCCTCGTCGCTGACGATCATGGGGATGTTGGAGGGGTAGCCGGGAATGGTGTAGTGGCGGTAGACCCGCAGGCCCAGGGCCTTGAGCTTTTTCTCATAGGCGATCGCGGAGGGCTGACCGGCAAAGCGGGTCAGGACGACGCTGCCGACCAGCAGGCTGTTGGAGGTGAAGGCGTCGACGAGCCGCAGCAGGTCCATGTCATAGGTGATGCCCAGGTCGCCGCGGACCTTGTTCTTTTCAATATCCGCCGCGTTGATCACGATGACGATCTCGGCCTGATCCCGCAGGGCCTTGAGCATGGTGATCTTGGAGTCGGGCGCGAAGCCGGGCAGGACTCTGGAAGCATGGTAATCGTCGAAGAGCTTGCCGCCGAATTCCAGATAGAGCTTGCCGCCGAACTTGGCGATCCTCTCCCGGATGTGGCTGGACTGAGTCTTCAGATATTTTTCATTGTCAAAACCGATCTGCATAAGCTCCTCCATGTCAAAAGATATATTACTATAGAATAAAAACAGTATTGATTATAATTCCGGATGCCTGTTTCGGGCAAGAGAAAAAGGC
>CAMNFJ010000094.1:0-12002 GCA_946536955.1 uncultured Lachnospiraceae bacterium | reverse complement strand
GCAGTATCCTGGTGATAGCCCAGTGGATGAGAGTTAATTATCAAAGAAGTTCACGACTAAAAAAGAATCAGGGGACGTATCCGGAGACTCATTTGAGCTTTGCTCAAAGAGTCACCAGGTACGTCCCCTGACTTATTTACGGATCAGACACGATGCGCCAAAGAGAGCTGTCCCTTTTGTCACGCTGCTCAGGCACAAGGCGCCAAAGAGAGCTGTCCCTTTTTCACTGCTCAGACGCAGCGCGCCAAAGAGGATCGTCTCCTTTGTCATCGTCACTCTCCCAGGCGGGGTCTTTCGGTGGCGGATGTTTCCTCTCCGGATACGGTACGGTTGATCTGGTATTTGTAGAAGCCGGGTTTTGAGCCCTTGGTATCGGCGAGGTGGGTCTCGGTAAAGGCGAGCAGGCTGAGGCTGCCGTCCAGCGGGGCGTAGCAGTCCGCGGCTGTGATTGCGTACATCTTATCGGCTTCCGCGGCGGCTTCGTCCGCGGTGGCTTCGTTCGCAGTGGCTTCGTTCGCAGTGGCTTCGTCCACGGTGGTTTCCGCGGCAGCCGTTATTTCATCGGGTTTATCCTCTCGCAGGGAGTTGCGGATGTCATTTCTGGTGCCTTTGAGCGAAAAGCCGAAGCTCTCCAGGCCTTTTTTCAGGGCAGTGGAGAAGGTCTCATCGGAATAGTCGTCAGCCGCGGTGACGGTCTTCCAGCCGTTGGCGGAGGGGTTCAGAGTAGAAAGATAGCCGTAGGCCTGCAGGGATTCAGGCTCCATGTACTGGATGCTGCCTTCGCCGGCGTACATTCCTCCGTATCGGAGGCCGCTGAGGTCTCTGAAATAGCCGGAGCGGTACTGGAAGCGGACGAGGGCGGTGTCTCCGGGATGGTCCTGGCCGGAGATATGGGTCTCCATGCAGATGTCTGTTCCATCCTCTTTTTCATGGAGAAAGATGGTCGTGGAGCTGGAGGATACGAACAGATCGTAGACATCGAAAACACCGATCGTCATGCGGGCCGATGCGGTGCAGGTCTGGTCGCCGGCCTCGTACATTTCAAAGATGTAGTCATTGCGGTCCCGCGCCGTGATCAGGCTGGTGTAGTCGACATTCGCGCAGCCGGGCTGGCGCCGGACGACAAGCAGCTCCGGATTGCCGTCGCGGTCATAGTCTGCGATGTTGGTAAGGAGAATGCCCGCCTCCTGTTTTTTGATCTTTTCGGGAAGGAGCACGGAGCCGCCCATCAGGGTCTCTGCCTCGAAGGAAGTGGATCCGACGGCCATGAATCCGTATTCCGCGCCGAGGGCCTTGATCTTTTCCGTCAGCAGAGTCCGGGCGTCAGTAACTGCCAGTTCGGCCGGGATGGCAGTGGCTGCAGTGTGAGCAATGTCGGCGGCCTGGCGGGGAGTGGCTGCCTCATTTGCAGGGGACGCTGCCGGTATGGCGGTCGGGAGTAAGGTGCTGCCGAGCAGTATCGCGGCCGCTGCAGCAGGGATCAGGCCGCGGAAAAGGGATTTTCTGAACATGAAGTCCTCCTGGTAAAGTATTGGGACAAGTTAATGGGGAGACAGGTCTGTGAGCCGGGGGCGATTTGCTCCCGACTTTTGTTTTCGAAAGTTGTTTTCGAACCGATTCTTACCGCATCTCATGAGGATGTGATGATCTGAATCCTTTGATTAAATGATATTTGTTAAATGATATTTGTTAAATGATATTTGTTAAATGATATTTGGTTAAGCACACCTTACAGAAATATTGTAGACAATGGCGCTGGTTTCGTAAAGAAGCAAATTGTGGGAATGTATAACAGATTGACTCACCCACTGACCCTCGCTTCCCCGCAGGGCCCCGAAAAAACCATAAAATGTCTGTGATTGCATATTGACACGGAGTCAGGACGCGCATATAATGACGGTATTGACACGATGTCAAAAATAACGATGCTGAAAAAAGTTAAGAGCAGCGTTCAAACCGCCTGTGAAGTCACCTGCAGCTGACTGGTCCGGCTGCCTGGCGGGTAAGAAACAGATGATTTTAAAATTAGGCAACCACTAAATAACCCATCAAATAACAAAGGAGAGTACAGCAATGGCTAATTTACCGAAAATCGCGCTTGGCGCATGGGCCTGGGGAAATGACGGAACCTTTGGAAACAATTTTACGGCGGAGAGTCTGAAGCCGATTTTTGATACGGCTATGGAAAACGGGTTGAATCTCTGGGATACGGCCTACGCTTACGGCATGGGAACCTCAGAGAAGGTTCTTGCCGGTTTCCTGAAGGGCCTGCCGAGGGAGTCCTATCTGGTGTCTGATAAGTTCACGCCGCAGTGCGCGGATGCTTCTTCGTCCACGGCTATGGCGGATATGATCGAGATGCAGCTGAAGCTGATGGAGCTGGATCATTTTGATATCTACTGGATTCACAATGTCTGGGACGCTCCCAGGTGGACGGAGGAGCTGGCAAAGTATTTTGAGGGCAAAGACAATGTGCCGCTGATCGGTGTTTCCAACCACAACCTGGCTGAGATCAAAGAGGCGGATGCGATCCTGAAGGCGCACGGCCTCAGGCTTTCCGCGGTGCAGAACCACTTCAGTCTGCTCAACAGGTCCTCCGAGGATTCCGGGATCCTTGAGTATTGCAAAGAGAACGGCATCACCTTCTTTGCCTACATGGTCCTGGAGCAGGGCGCCCTTTCCGGCAAATATGATACGAAGCACCCCATGCCGGCCGGCTCCGCGAGAGCCGAGACCTATAACCCTGTCCTCGACAAGCTGGAGGTCCTGAACGCGGAACTGAAGAAGCTGGCGGACAAATATGGCGTAGGCGCGGCGCAGATCCCGGTCGCCTGGGCGATCGCCAAGGGCACACTGCCGATCATCGGCGTGACTAAGGAAAACCAGGTCCTGGATGCGGTCAAGGCCGCGAATGTCACCCTGACCGCAGAGGAGACAGCGGAGCTCGAGAAGGTGGCTGACAGCCTGGAACTGAATGTCATCCGCTTCTGGGAGAAGGAGATGAAATAAGATGAGTAAGAAAAATATCGGTGCAACCCTCGCCCTCTACCCCTGCCCGGTCATCGTGGTCGGGGCCATGGTCAATGACAAGCCTACCTGGACCCTGGTGGCCCACGCCGGGACTGTGGCCCACAGCCATCTGATGGTATCCCTTGTGCAGGCTCACTACATCAATCAGGGCATCCGCGAGACCAAAAAGCTTTCCGTCAACGTGGTCGACGAATCCTGGCTCAAGGACGCGGACCGCATGGGAACCGTCAGCGGCAATAAGGTGGACAAATCCCAGGCCTTTGCCTGGACCATGGGCGAAAACGGGGCCCCGCTGATCGATGAGGCAAAGGTCTCCATTGAGTGCGAAGTGGACGGCAACTATGAGCTGGAGCATTTCGATCACTTCATCTGTAAGATCCTTGCGACCTATGCGGATGAGACCGTCCTGAATGAGCAGGGCAAGATCGACTACCATACCTTTAAGCCGGTGCTCTTCGAGTTCCCGACCTACGAATATTTCGTGACCGGCGAAAAGGTCGGTAATTGCGGCAAGATGAACTGATCTTAACTTAAACATATTCAAGCCTCCGGCACCTGTTGGACTGTCGGAGGCTTGCACCCGTATCTGAACAGAAGAGAACAAAGCGGGAAAGAATGCTCCGGCACCTGACGGGCCGCCGGAGGCTTGTGACCGTATCTGAACAGAAGAGAACAAAGCGGGAAGGAATGCTCCGGCACCCGCCGGGACCGCCGGAGATTCGTACCCTCATTCAAAAAGGAGAAAAAGAAAATGGCAAAGAATATTTTAGTGGCGGTATTTTCCGCCAGCGGTGTGACAGAAAGAGTCGGCAAAGAGATCGCCAGGATCGCAGGCGCGGACTTTTATGAGATCGTTCCGAAGGACATCTATACAAGTGCGGACCTGGACTGGAACAACAGGAGAAGCCGCAGCAGCATCGAGATGAACGATCCTTCCGCAAGGCCTGAGATCGCCGGAGACGCCCTGGACATGGCTTCCTACGATACAGTGATCGTGGGCTTCCCGATCTGGTGGGGCGTGGCGCCCAGGATCATTGATACCTTCCTGGAAAGCTATGATTTTTCCGGCAAGAAGATCGTTCCCTTCTGCACTTCCGGTGGGAGCGGTGTCGGCAGAAGCGATAAGGCCCTTCACAAGGATGTGAGCGGCGATGTGAAGTGGGCAAAGGGCAGGCAGATCAACCGCCCGAACGAAGCGGAGATCCGCCGCTGGCTCGACGAGGTCCTGTAAAAAATCAATACGGAGGCAATAGCGGTATGAAATATACAAAGCTTGGCAATTCAGATTTAACCGTGTCCCGGATCTGCATGGGCTGCATGGGATTCGGCGACCCCGGACGGGGCCAGCACAGCTGGACCATCGACGAGAATCATACAAGAGAGATCATTAAGCAGGGACTTGCGCTCGGTGTCAACTTTTATGATACGGCCATTGCCTATCAGAGCGGCACCAGCGAACAGTACGTGGGCCGCGCCCTCCGGGATTTTGCGAAGCGGGACGAGGTGGTCGTCGCCACCAAATTTCTTCCCAGAACCGTGGAGGAGATCGAACAGGGCATCAGCGGCCAGCAGCATATCGAAAACATGATCAACACCAGCCTCCAGAACCTCGGCATGGACTATGTGGATCTCTACATCTACCACATGTGGGACTGGCAGACACCGATCGAGGATATCATGGACGGCCTGAACCGCGTCGTGAAAGCGGGAAAAGCCAGATATATCGGCATTTCCAACTGCTTCGCCTGGCAGATCGCCAAAGCCAACGCCCTGGCAGAGAAGGAGGGCCTTGCGAAGTTCGTTTCGGTCCAGGGCCACTACAACCTGATCTTCCGCGAAGAAGAGCGGGAAATGGTCCCTTACTGCGAGGAAGAAAACATAGCGCTCACACCCTACAGCGCCCTGGCCTCCGGCAGACTCTCCAGACTTCCCGGAGAAGGCGGAACAAAGCGCGCGGAGGAGGACGCCTACGCTAAATTCAAATACGACGCGACGGCAGCCCAGGACAACCTGATCATCGCCCGTGTGGCAGAGCTCGCCGAAAAGCATGGAGTGAACATGACAGAGATCTCCCTTGCCTGGCTCCTTGCCAAAGTCACTTCTCCCGTAGTCGGAGCCACGAAGCTTCACCACATTGAAGGCGCGGCAAAGGCAGTGGACCTCCAACTGACCGGTGACGAGATGGCATATCTCGAAGAGCCCTACGTGCCCCACCCCCTCGCCGGCGTTATGGCCCAGAACAAACCCGCAGCCGCAAAAGAGAAACACGTCTGGTCCACAGGAGACCAGAAGATTGGAAAATAAGAGGATGCAGCCCCCGGCTCACCCGTCACCAAAAGACACAGCCGCCATACTGGCAGCTGTGTCTTTTAATGCATAGGAAATTTCGATTTCCTATGCGTGAAAACCCCTCCGGGAGGGTGCGCACTCGCGCGCAGGGAAATAGGCCGCTGACTCGACCGCGCCCGGCGCGGGCGTCTCGCAGGCGAGACGCTTTTTTATGCCTGCCTTTCACGCCTCCCTCCTGCTGAACCTGTAAATAGACAGGAACACGGCGTAGACGTAGAGGACCGAGATGAGGATGTTGACGTACATCTGCTCCTGGAAGAGGACCATAAGGATCACGAAGGCGGCGGAGATGCCGGCGATGGGGATCAGGAAGCGTCTGCAACGGTCCAGGGAGGCCCTGGCGAAGTTCAGGAGGGCGAAGAGGCAGACGAAAAAGAGCAGGAAGGATCCGACCAGGAAGAGGGTCTTGGGGCGGAGGGAGATGGCCGGATTGCGCATAAACTCGAGGGAGTTGGTGATGTTGTTCATGCTGAAGATCAGGAAGATGTGGATCAGCATGTAGCGCAGGCCGGAGGTCTCGCGGTCTCTGTCCAGGATCTTGTTGTAGAGGATCTCGTAGCTCATGAAGAGGCCGGCGACGATCAGAAAGCACATGAGGGAGAAATAGACCGAGGACCGGTTGAAGCCTTCTTCGAAGTAGGAGGCGACAGCGATGATCATTTCTCCGAAGGTGAAGACCACGTAGAGCATGGCGCGCTCGGACAGGTGGTTAAAGTCGACCTAGGAGGTCTTTGATCTGCCGGTCAGCAGGATCGTCGACAGGATGCCGTAGAGGACGGCGATTCCCGCCATGGGGATCTGGGTCGTTTTGATGACCGGAAGGGCTGCGAGGACGATGGCGGCTTCGCCGAAGAGGGCTGTCATCAGGCCTTTGATGGTCTGCATGGCTGCAGGTTCGTCCCGGTGGTGGCGCATTTCAATCAGGTACTGGATACCGGTGTTGATGAGGATCAGGGCCCAGGCGATGTGGAACTGGACCTGGTACTGGTCCCAGTGGAGGCGGATGCCCTCCCCGATGTAATAGAGCAGGTACATGTTGATGAAGAGAAAAATGTGGTCCCGCTTGCTGTTGCGCCCGTACATATTAATGTAGAAGGTCGAAAAATTCCAGATCTGGATGATAGCCAGGGTGCAGAGGACATAGGCGATGAAAACGGTCGGGTTGATGAAACCGTTTTCGATGCTCTGCAGGAGGGAGTTGTTGCGGCCGATGATATAAACAAAGATCAGGTCGTAGATCAGTTCCAGGTATTCGACCTTTTTTTCTTCTGTCATTGGAGTCCTTTCGTCAGGTATGGAGCATGGAAACATTGGCATTACAGGAAGTATTGTAGCCACTCAGGCTATGGTTTTGCAATGGGTCGGCAGGAAAAATGCGGTATTCTGCGCAGGGCTGTTACAGTTCAGACCCACCTGAAATTCGAGGCGTTTTGCGCACGCTCTTTGCGCAAAACCCGAGTTTAACGGCGCGAACACACTTGTGAAGCAAGTGTGTTGCGCACAGCAAAGCGTATTGACAATGCGCAGCTTTTTACAATGCTCGCATTGTTATCGCCGCGCACAACGTTACATGTGCACGCCCTTCGAAGGGGCGTGTACAGTAACGGCTCCAGGGCTCGCTCCGGGGCGGCCGCAGGGCTCCGCTTGTATTCCCTGTCCGTCACTGTTAAAATATTTGTATACAGAACTTTGCAGGGCGGTTTTTTGATCGGCCTGTGGAAGGCTTTAAGCATTTACTCTATACTTATTTGCGGACGGTTTAAGACTTATTTATGGACGGTTTAATACTTATTTTTGTACGGCTTACACGTTCATGGTTATTTCAGCAGTTGTTTTTTTCAGCGAGGAGGTGAGCAGTATGTTTTCAGTCAGAGGCATTAAATTCAAGTATTTCGCGATGATCATGGCAGTGATCTGTATCATTGCCGGCGTTTATCTGACCTTTTTTAGCAATGCGGGTTATGCGAAGACCACGGGGACGATCCTGTCCATCGTGGAGGAGCCGGGGGTGACATCGGACGATGACTCGGACTATGTCGTGACGGTGGGGTATGATGTCGACGGGACGCATTATGAGTCGACGCTGGACACCTACAGTCCCAATTATAAGGAGGGAAAGACGGTCGATGTTCTTTATGATCCGAAGGATCCTTCCGTCGCGCATGGCCAGAGCCGGGGCATGGGCATTTATGCTCTGGTGGTCGGCGTGGGCATCCTGGTCATTTCGGCGCTTTCCGGAATCCGGACCCGGTCTGCCCTGGAAAAGATAGAGAAGCAGAGAGGGGCTGCCGGGGCAAAGGGGGCATCTTCTGCATCGTCGTCTGCTGCGGGCGCCGGGCAGGCCGCCGGGGCAAAGGGCTCTGCCGGCGGGGGAGCTGCACAGGCCGGAGGGCAGGCGTCTGCCGCCGGCGGGAAATCTTCGTCCTCCGCGGCCGCACCGCTGGCTGTCTCTGATGAGGGCGAGGAGCGCAAACTCTATTTCCTGACCGACACGGGGACGCCCAAGTACGGCCACCGCATCGAGGACAGGAACCGCAGGGTGCTCTATGAGGCCAAAATGACCAAGTTCTCGCTGCTCGGTCCCCACAGCTTCGATTTTATCGACCATGAACATGGCACGACGACGCCTCATCTGGTGGGCCACGAGGAGGAGACGGACTGGGGCAATTCCCTGCTTTTGGACAACCATTACACCTTTGACTTTGACGGAAAGGATATCTGGAAATATCTCAAGGAGAACGGCATCGGCGTCAGGACCGAGCGCGTGGAGGGCACCATCATGCCCCGCTACCGCGTATCGCGCGGGGACAGGGAGATCGCGGTCATTGAGTGCTCCAGCTATTACGTCCACGAGGAGGACGCAGACCAGCACAGCGTGGCCAGCAAGATGCCGGTACCGGGCTTCTACCGCATCTGGACCCGCCAGGAAAATCTCGAGACAGTCTTCGTGACAGCAGTGGCCTTCGCCCGCAGCGGCGCTCTCAACGACGAGGGCGGCACCTACGGAAAGATCCTGAGAGACAAGATCCAGGATAGTTTCGGAAAGGAATGAGGAGAATCGGGAGAAGCAGGGCCTGATCCGCGGTGAGCCGGGGGATGAACGGGTCCAGATCCGCGGTGAGCCGGGGGATGAGTGAGTCCTCTGGCGCATGCCCCGGCTCATCCGCAAAGGGAGAATTTGATTGAGTATGACGGAACACACAGACATGATCGCGAATTATCATGCCCATACCTGGCGCTGCAACCATGCCTACGGGATCGAGCGGCAGTATGTGGAGGCGGCGATTGAAAAGGGGCTGCGGATTCTGGGCTTTTCCGACCACACGCCCTATCCTTTTCCGGATGGCTATGTGGGGAAGGAAAAGATGCTGCCCTCGCAGCTGGAGGACTATGTGGACACGGTGCTGCGCCTGCGCGATGAGTACCGGGGCCAGATTGAGATCCGGCTGGGCCTGGAGGCGGAGTATTATCCGGCGCTCTGGGAGGCTTATCTGCGGCTGATCGAGCCCTACCCGATCGAATACCTCCTGCTGGGCCAGCATTATATCCGCAATGAGTATGAGAAGGGGCGTGTTTACAACGGCGTGCCCGGGCACGGGGAGGACGACCTGCGCGCGTATTGCAGTCAGTGCAGGGAGGCACTGGAGACCGGCCGGTTTCTCTATTTTGCCCACCCGGACCTGATCAATTACTGCAGAGATCCTGCCCTCTATGAGACGGAGATGCGGGCACTCTGCCGCTTTTGCAGGGAGCGTGGCATCCCGCTGGAGTTCAACCTCCTGGGCGTGCGCGAGGACAGAAATTATCCCTGTGAGGCCTTCTGGAGGATCGCGGCGCAGGAAGGAAACCTGGTCGTCTATGGGTCCGATGCCCACTGGCCGGACCATGTCCTGTCACCGGAGGTCGTGCGCAAGGCGGACGGCATGCTGGACCGGTTCGGGATCCCGCGCAGCCGCCTGCTGCGGACGCTCAAGATCTGATCATACAGCGAAAAAGGGACGGTCCCTTCCGGCTCGGTCATGAGTCGGGAGGAATCGTCCCTTTTTTTAACTTTTAACTTTTGATTTTTGGCTATTGGGCTTGCGCCGGAAAGGACGGTCCTCATTGTCACGTTTGTGCGCCGGAAAGGACCGTCCCTTTTGTCACGTTTGTGCCAGAAGGGACGGTCTCTTTCGTTACGCCGGGGTCATTGAAAATCGTTAAAATTGACACTGCTGGCCTTGCTGGCACTGCCGGAGCGTTTGAGCTTCAGGTAGAGGGCTGCATCGGCGTTGTTTTTGTAGGGGCGTGTCCAGAAGATGTCGACCAGGCCGAATGTAATGACGCCCAGAAGGAACCAGCCGATGAAGGAGAGGTCGTATACGAAGGTGTCCCACTTGTTGCCTTCCATCATTTTCTGGGATCTGCTGAGGACATCCTCGGGAGCAAGGCCGGGTTCATCTGTCAGGATGTAAGGGACCATTCTGTAGGAGTAGGCCTTGACGATGCCGGGGATGATCAGGAGCAGGGCCCAGAGGAAGATCTGGAGGTCCGCCAGGAACAGGGTCAGGAAGGTCCTTCCATACTGGGAGAAGCCTGTCAGGATCGTGTCGATCCTTGCGCCAGGGTATGCCGCGTTTTCCTTAAAGAATTTGTAGCAGCCGACCTTGAGCGGGTTGAAGAGGAAGATGCGGAGCAGGAGGCAGACGATCAGGATGATGATCGCGGCTCCGCCCGCTGCTATCACTGCTTCAACCGGGATGTTCTGGAGGGCTTCGACCGGGAATTCGGCCGGGGCTTCGGGTTCCGGTATATCCGTCTGGCTTCGCATGGAGTAGGTCATTCCGGTGCCGAGAAGGGCGAGCAGGAAGGATACCAGCACGCTTTTCCAGTAGTTTGCTTTACATGCGGCTCTGCCGCGTCCTTTTATTTCATTTCTTGTCCACATATTTTTATCCTCCTTTTATTCTTTAGCGCGCAGGTCTTACGGCTTCCGCCGCGGGGCAGGCGCGCAAGACCCGCGAACGAGTCTTGAACGGATCGGGGATTCGTTCTTTGTCTTTACGGAATGATTTTAGCGCAGGCACGGTCACAGCAGTGTCACACCTGAACCGTTTGATTAATCCGGCCTTTCCTCTGCACCTGGAAGGATGATTTCCTCGTCTGCAATGGCTGCTTTGCGTCTGCAATGGCTGTTTTGCGCATGCAGAGCGTATTTTCCTGTAAGGCCTGTTTCGCGCCTGTAAAGATTGTTTTCACACAGGCAAGGCCTGTTTTTATGCATACAGGGCCTGTTTTTATGCACACAGGGCCTGCTTTTATGCATGCAGGGCATGTTTTGCTCCTGCAGGGACCAAATTTGAGGGATTTTTGTATACATGTATAAAAGAGTACATGGACATTGGGCGATTTGTGGTGAATAATAAATTCGGCGTGCTTTTTGCGTTTAAAGCGGAGAAGTGCGGCTGTATGACGGTTCGTTTATGTGCGGGCGGGGATCGCCGGCATGTATCGCGGTATCGCAGAAATATATTTTAGAAAGGATCCATCTCTATGCTGAAAAAAAGAAAAATCGCTATCATCGGTCTTGGTCATGTGGGAACGCACTGTGCCTATGCTCTGGCTCTGAGCGGGCTTGTGGATGAGCTCGTTTTTGTGGATAAGAAGGAGGCCAAGCTGCGCAGTGAGGTGCAGGATATCCGGGACGCCATCGCCAACTGCCCTCATACTGTGGTGGTAAATTCCGCGGAATATGATGAGCTGGCGGATGTGGATATCATCGTCAATGCGATCGGAAAGATCGAGCTTCTGGCGACGCCCAATCATGACCGGCTGGATGAGATGAATTTCACGATCCCTCAGGTGACAGATTATGTGCCCAAGGTGATCGCGGGCGGCTTCAACGGGCTCTGGATCAATATCACCAATCCCTGCGATGTGGTCACGGGGCAGATCGCGAGGCTGTCCGGGCTTCCCCGCGGGCATGTATTCGGAACGGGCACGGGTCTGGACACGGCGCGTCTGAAAAATATCCTTTTCCAGCAGACGGGTGTGGCCCACAATTCCATTTCGGGCTGCATGATGGGCGAGCACGGCAATTCCATCATGATCCCCTGGTCGCAGATCTCCTTTGGCGGTCAGCCGCTGGCAGATTTGGCAAAAAAGGACAGCCGCTTTGTCTTTGACAATGACGAGGTCAAAAAGCAGGCGGTCGCCAACGCCTGGGTGACGGTCGATGGCAAGGGCTGCACCGAGTACGGCATCTGCACGGCGCTCTGCCGTCTGGTCGCTGCGATCCTGCACGACGAGAAGGCAATCATTCCCGTCAGCACCCTGCTGGACGGCGAGTACGGCGAACACGGCGTGTATGTGGGCGTACCGGCGGTGATCGGCGCCGACGGCGTGGAGCAGATCGTCGAGTATGACCTGCCCGAGGATGAGCTGGCGGCCTTCCATGCCTGCTGTGAGGATGTGCGCGAGAATATGAAGCTGCATCCGCAGATCCTGCAGGGCTGAGAAAGGGGACGGTCCTTTGTGGCGCGTTTGGCATCATCCGCGGACCCGCGGGATGGCCGCGCAGGCGGGAGACCGTGACAAAGGGGACGGTCCTCAATGTGGGCCAAATAACATCAAATAAATATCAA
>CAMNFJ010000093.1:0-12036 GCA_946536955.1 uncultured Lachnospiraceae bacterium | reverse complement strand
GGTCAAAGCCCTCTTTTGATAAAATATAACCCACTTGCAGTACCTCCATTTTGCTTGTTTTGAGCTAATAACTAACAGCTGCCACTTAACCCCTGTCCTTTTTCCTCAGGAGCATCCTGCAGAACATGAGCATGACATATCCGACCAGAATGGTGGTCAGGAAGATCTGCAGGCCGACCAGCTGGGTCACGGCATTGCCCAGGGCCGCATTGCCCGCCACATCATTCAGCCAGCCCGCCATCTTCTGGCTGGCGACGACGCCGATGGCCATGGGGAAGGTGAGCCCCGCGTATCCCGGATAGAACTTAAAGGAGAAGAAGTCCGGGAGCTTGATGATGATAAAGGCCAGGGAGGCCAGCACGCAGCAGTACATGAGCGTGAGCAGGGCGGGATTGGGCGTGCCGTAGACGTTGATCAGGCTGACCACGCAGAGGCTGCAGGGCGCCAGCAGGACAGCCATGGTGTGATAGGCCGCGTCCCTGATCTCGACCTTCATCAGGCGCCAGAGCATGAAGGGCAACAGGATCAGATAGATGATGCAGCCGTAGATGGTGATCACCTTGAGGATGGGGGCCGCGTTCATCTTGCCCCCGGTGACGCAGGCGACCATCCATCCGTTGTAGGTCACGAACCAGCTGGGCATCATGTTGATGAAATCCTTTTTGGTCAGGACATTTCCGAAAGTGTGCCTGATCGTAAATACAACAATGTGGACGCAGTGGATGCCCACCGCGATGAGCCAGATGATCCTGCCAAAGCCCAGGCCCATCTCCAGATAGAAGCTTCCCAGGACCATCAGTACCATGCTGAAGGCCCCGTAGAGGCTGGACGGGATGGTCTGGTCATATTCCTTTTTAAAGGTCCCGAAGAACATGACGATCTTGAGGATATAGCAGATCATAAAAATGGTCCCGCAGGCCATGATCAGATAGCGGAGCCAGACAAAGCCCAGGCCTCCGTAGACATTTCCCAGGGTCAGAAGGCTGAGAAATGTCGCGATGACAGGTACCGGTATTCTTTCCAGTCTTTCCATACTTCCCTCCAGTGTGGATTTTGAGCTAATAGCTAACAGCTAATGGCTAACAGCTCTCAGTCGTAATAGAACTCATAAGTATTGTCCCGGATGTGGAAGAAGTCTGAGTAGTCGATGTCAAAGAGGGGCTTCTTCACCTTCCGGACGTCGATCTGGCGGGCGATCATCTGCTGGAGGACGCCGCCGTAGGCCAGGTCGCCCTGGAGAAGGGCTCCGATGATCTTTCCGTCCTGGTGGACGATCTTTTTGTAGACGTCGCCCCTGCGGTATGTCTCGACCTTGATGGACTTGTCTTCAGGGTCGGGGTTGACGTTGCCCAGGGACATGGTCGAGATGTCCAGGAAGCGCATGGTGGACTTACTGGCAAAGAAGTCCGTCATCTTTTCGGGGACGCCGGCCATGTTGGCGGCCGCGATCATGCCCTCCTTGACGGCGACGGGCCAGATGGGCGAGAGGCCCGAGACGTCGCCGGCCCCGTAGATATCGGGGTCGTTGGTGCGGCCGGAGGCGTCGTAGACCAGACCGGTCCTGGAGAGCTCCAGGCCGGAGTCCTGAAGGAATTCGACGTTGGACCGGACGCCCGCGGTGACGACAAAGAAGTCGCAGGGGATCACGGTGCCGTCGCTGAGGACGACCGCTGTGATCTCGTGGTCGTCATTGATCTGCACTTCGTTGACGCCGACGCCGTAGTGCTGGTCTACGCCCCGGGCGTTGAAGGCGTCGATATAGGCCTGCGCGGCCTCGGGGTCCAGCTGCTTGTTGAGGAGCCAGCCGGCAAAGTCACAGAGGGTGACCTTGACGCCCAGCTCCAGGAAGCCGGTGGCGCAGTCGATGCCGACCAGGCCGGAGCCCAGGACGACAATGTTCTTTTTGGTCTTTGCGACCTCCTTGAGGACCTCGATGTCGTCGATGTTGCGGAAGCCGATCATATTGGGCGACCCGGCCATATTTTTGATGGGCGGAAAGAAGGTGTGGGACCCGGTCGCGATCAGGAGCTTGTCGTAACTCTCCCTGGTCCCGTCGTCCAGGATGACCTCCTTCGCGGCCCTGTCCAGGCCCGTGGCCTCGACGCCCTTTTTCCAGGTGATCCGGTAGAGGGTCTCAAAGTCCTTTTCGACAAAGCGCAGGCGGTCCAGGCTGCGCTTGCCGGCCAGGTATTCGTGCAGAATGCAGCGCGAATAGATGTCCTTGTCCTTGGAGATCAGGACGATCTCCGCTTCCTTGTCATATTTTCGAAGTTCCCGGATCCCGTTGACGCCAGCCGCGGAGGATCCGATGACCACATATTTTTTCATATATTCCTTTGCTCCTTTTCTGATCAGTGGAATGAATATGTATTGGTCCCGGTGAAGTGGACGAGCCGCGCACGGCTATTCGTTCACTTCCTCCAGGGTGATGGCGTGCATGGGACATTTTTCCACGCACATGGGATTGGCGGTCTTGCCGTCCGGGCTTCTGTGGACACACATATTGCACTTCATGATCTCGCGGAAGTGGATGCTGTCCGGCTTGAGGATACCGAAGGGGCAGGACATGACGCACATGTAGCAGCTCGCGCACTGGTCCTTGTCGTAGGTGACATAGCCGGTCACGGGATCCTTTTTCATGGCACCGGTCATGCAGGTGTAGGTGCACTCCGGATGCTTGCAGTGCCGGCAGAAAATGGGCGCCGGCTTTGTCTCGCTGTCGATGACGACGCGGTTTCTGGCATCGCCGCTCTCGGTCTCATGGCTGACCACGCAGGCGGTCACGCAGGTGAGACAGCCGATGCAGCGGCTGCGGTCGATCTTGATTCTATACATAAATCACAGGCCTCCTCTATAGGGTGCCCGCAGCTGAAAGGTCGAAAAGACAGCTGCGGAAACGGATCATCCGGGTGCGGGCCCTGATGATCAGATCTTCTCAAAGCGGCAGGTTCCGCCCTTGTAGTTGGGCTCTCTGGAATACTTGTCGTAGCTCGAAGGGGTCAGCTTGTTGCACTCGATGTAGTGGATCGGGGCGTAGAGCTGATCATAGGGGACGTTGTCCGTGACCTTGACATAAAAGACGGCATCCTGTCCGTTGACGGAGTAGACGCGGACCTGGTCCATCTCATGGATGTCGTTTTCCTCCGCCATCCTGGTATTCATGAAGAGGTAGGCCTTCTTGAGGGAGACATCCTCGACGAATTTGACCTCCTTGGTGCGGCTCTGGGTATGCCACTGGCCAACGGTGCCGCGGCCGGTGTTAAAGACCAGGGGGAATTTCTCGTCCTGGACATAGGGATTGTCAAGGGGCTCCTCAAAGAGGAAGTTGGCCCTGCCGTCAGCCGTGTAGAAGATCCCGTCCTCATAGAGCCGGCGCTGGTCGGCCGCGAACTCGGCCTCGCGTCCCTCCGGATAGGGCCACTGGCGGCCGTGGGAATTCTCCAGCTCGTCCCATTTGACGCCGGAGAAGTCGCAGGGCTTGCCGCGCGAGATGTCCCGCAGCATATTGAAGCACTGCTCGGGCGTCTCCCAGCGCTCGATGGCGCTGCCCATGCCCAGGGCCTTGGCGACGCCCAGGATGCACTCGTAGTCGGAGATCTCGTTTTCCCCTCTGGCCAGGACCGGGCGCATGGCGGACATGCGGCGCTCCAGGTTGATATAGGTGCCCGCCTTCTTGATGCCGGGCACGACGGGGAAGTAGACCGTGGCGTCCTCGGCGCTCTCGATGTTGTCGTAGATATCCTGGACTACAAAGAGCTCCAGCTTCTTTGCCGCCGACGCGAAGGTCTCGTTGTTGGTCCAGCTGTGGCGGGGATTGGTGCAGAGGATCCACAGGCCTTTGATCTCGCCCGCGTTGATCCCCTCGATGATCTTGTTGTAGGGGATCGTGGGCTTTTTGGCCATGAGGTCCTCGTCGATCCCGATGATATCCGCCAGGCGCTTCCTCTCCTTCTCGTCGGTGAAGTCCCCGCCGCCGAAGAGGCAGGTGGTATTGGAAAAGAGGCGGGAGCCCATGGCATTGCACTGGCCGGTGATCGAGTTGCCGCCGGTGCCGGGCTTTCCGATATTGCCGGTCATCAGGGCCAGGTTCATGATGGCCCTGGCGGTCGTCACGGCCTCATAGCCCTGGTTGACGCCCATGGTCCACCAGAAGGAGACCGCTTTCCCGTCGTGGATCATCTGCGCCAGCTCCAGGATCCGGTCTTCGCTGATCCCGGAAACCTCCGCGCCGCGGGACAGGGGGAAGGCCCTGACGAATTCGGCGAACTCATCGAACTTATTGGTGTGGGCATCGATGAAGGGCCTGTCGATCCAGCCCTTTTCGATCAGGACATTGGCCAGGGTGTAGAGCAGGACCAGGTCGCTCCGCGGCCGGATCTCATAGTGGTAGTCCGCGTTCATGGCCGTCTCGGACCTGCGGGGATCGATGACGATGATCTTGTGGCCGGGAACCTTGTTGTTGCGCACGCGCCCCCACACGATGGGATGAGCGACGACCGGATTGGCCCCGATGAAAATAATCGTATCGGACAGCTCCAGATCCTGCAGGGTATAGCCGGGCGCGTCATAGCCCAGGGTCCCCTTGTGGGCGACGGCCGCGGATGCCATGCAGAGGCGGGTGTTGCCGTCGACATTGGTCTGCAGATAATTGCGCATCACATGGCCGAAGATGGCGAACTCCTCCAGGGTCAGCTGGCCGGTACTGATGCCGGCGACGCTCTCCCTGCCGTATTTTTCCTGGAGCTCCTTCAGCTTTCCGGCGACATGCCCGAAGGCCTCGTCCCAGCTGACCTCCTTCATGGAGCCGTCCGCCTGCCGGATCTTGGGGAGGGATCCGGGCTTGACCGTAGTCTGCTGCTTGCTCAGAGACAGGCCCTTGATGCAGCTGAAGCCGTCGTTGACCGGATAGCCCTTCGTAGGCACTGTGCGAACGATGCGCCCGTCCTCCACATAGAAGTCGAGATTACAGTCGATCGCGCAGAAATTGCAGGTCGATTGTATTTTCTGCATATTCATCATCCTTTCTTTCCGACCATGCCGGAGCACGTCAGTGCCAAGGCATGACAGTGTTAACGTTGCCCTGTTTCCCCGGCCCGGGCCCGGTCCGCCTGTCCCCCTGCGGATCCCCGTCCCGCGGCCTGTCTGTTTTTGGTAGTTTGCATAATCTAACCGCACTTTCAGTGGCTGTTTCTGTATGATTTTACTATAAATATTCTTCTCATGTTGTTGCACTCGCAACGTTTTGGTGTATAATCATAAAAGTTCGTACGTAAACGATTCTACGTCATTGCGCGCACAGATTCCACCGGCCCTGTCCGGCCGACTGCGTCAACAGCATCCATCAAACCTCCGGTTTACTGCGGAGTAATCAGGAAAGGAAGGCCCCATGGTCAACGCCAGAATCACCGATATATCCTACCTGCCCCTGTTTGACAGGATCAGTCCCTCTGACTGCACCCTCCTGTTTGACTGCCTGGGAAGCCGGATCCGCCGCTATAAAAAGGATGAACACATACTTCTGGAGCGGGAGCTAGCAGGGAACGTCGGTACCGTGATCGAGGGGAGCGTTCTGATCTATAAGGAGGACATCTGGGGAAGCCGGACCCTCCTCTCCTATACCCGGCCCGGAGGCCTCTTCGGGGAGAACCTTCCCTTCAGAGAACTCCCCTCCTCTGACAGCGATCTTTCAGCCAGGGCAGATACCGCGGGTGTCTCAGAGTGCGGCAGGGACGGGATCTCCTACGTGACCACCGCCCCCACCCTTGTTCTCTTCCTCCCGGTCAGCCGGATCCTGCATCCCTGCAACAATTCCTGCCCCTTCCACCACAGGCTGTCCCAGAACCTCTTCTCCATGATTGCCGCCAAAAACCGCCACCTGATGGACAAGATCGACATCATCTCCAGAGGATCGGTCCGTGACAAGATCCTGGCCTATCTCTCCCTGGAGGCCAGGCGCCAGGGCCAATCCTCCTTCCGGATCCCCCTGACCAGGACCGAGATGGCGGAATACCTCTGCATCAACCGCAGCGCCATGTCGCGGGAGCTCTCCAATCTGAAAAAAGAGGGCCTCATCGACTTCGACAAGGACCTCTTCTCCCTGAACACCAAATGACCCGGGCCCGACAGGGCCCTCCCGCGTCTTTCCCCTGCCCCGGCCGGCAGGGGTTTTTTTATGTCAATCCCCAAATCTTAACGCCATTTTAATTCCCCTCTTTTTTTCTTTAAGCCCTTTTTAACGCCCTTTATCGGATAATGACATCATAGAAAGTAATCATTGCCGCACCAGCCTGTCTCAGAGAGCTGTCTGCCATCCAGAGAGGTGTTTGCCATGCTGAATATAAGAGTATACCTGCAGGACCGGCTCAATTCCTTCCGGATGATCCTTCTGAGCTTTGTCCTGCTGATCCTGGCCGGAGCCCTCCTGCTCTGCCTGCCCTGGGCCTGCGCCGACGGAGAGCATGTCACCTTTTTAAATGCCCTGTTTACATCGACCTCTGCCGCCTGTGTGACAGGCCTGGTCGTCTTTGATACCGCGACCAAGTGGACCCTCTTCGGCAAGATCGTCATCCTGGTCCTGATCCAGATCGGGGGCCTGGGGGTCATCACCGCCACCATGGCCCTGGTGTCCCTGACAGGGATCCAGATCGGCCTGCTCCCCCGCCTGGCCATCCAGGACGCCGTCTCGGCTCCCCAGATCGGGGGCGTCGTGCGCTTCATGCGCTTTCTGGTCGCAGGGACTTTTTTAATAGAAGGAATCGGCGCGGCCTGCCTCTTTCCGGTCTTTTACGGTCAGTTCGGCCCGGTCAGGGGGCTCGGCTATGCGGTCTTTCACTCCATCTCCGCCTTCTGCAACGCGGGTTTTGACCTGATGGGCGTCCGGGAGCCCTTTTCCTCCCTGACCTCCCTGTCCACCAGCATTCCGGTCAACATGACCATCATGCTGCTGATCATCGTGGGAGGGGCAGGATTCCTGACCTGGGACGACCTCCTCACGAACCGTTTCCGCTTCCAGAGGCTTCGACTGCAGACCAAGATCATCCTGGCATCGACGGCAGTCCTGATCCTGGCCCCCTTCCTCTACTTTTACCTGGTCGAATTCAGGACTGTGCCCGGAAGGGAAAGGTTCCTGCTCTCCCTCTTCCAGAGCGTGACCCCCCGCACGGCCGGCTTCAACACCTTTGACTACGGCCAGATGAGCGAGCGTGGCTGGCTGATCACCATCATCCTCATGATGGTCGGAGGCGCCCCCGGCTCCACCGCGGGCGGCATGAAGGTCACCACCATGGCCGTCCTCCTGATCTCGGCCAACACCTATCTGCGCAGGAAGGGACAGGTCAACTGCTTCCACCGCAGGATCGACCAGGAAGTCATCCACAATGCCATGGCCCTGCTCACCCTCTATGTCATCCTGCTCCTGGCCGGGACCATGATCATCTCCGGCGCAGAGGACCTGCCGATCCTGCCCTCCATGTTTGAATGCGCCTCCGCCCTGGGGACCGTGGGACTCACGACCGGGATCACCACCGGCCTGTCGGCAATCTCCAGGATCATCCTGATCTCCTTCATGTTCTTCGGGCGGATCGGAGGCATCACCCTGGGCTACGCCCTGGCCTCCTCCTTCAGGAGAAACACAGGCCTGCTGCCGGCGGAGAGCGTCTCCGTGGGATAAAATACAAAATGGAGAAATACACCTATGAAAAATATACTGATCATCGGCGCGGGCAGATTCGGGAGCTTTGCCGCCAGAAAACTCCATGATCTGGGACATCAGACCCTGATCATCGACAAGGATGAGAACCGGATCAACCAGGTCCTCCCCTACGCATCGGATGCCCGGATCGGAGACAGCACGGACGAGGGCTTTATGCAGACCCTGGGGGTCCGCGGCTTCGACGTCTGCATCGTTTCGATCGGGGACGACTTCCTCAGCTCCCTGCAGACCACCTTCACCCTGTCCGAGCTCGGGGCCAGAAAGGTCATCGCCAGGGCCACCAGCAGCCGCCAGGAGAAGTTCCTGCTCCGCAACGGCGCGGACGCCGTGGTTTTCCCTGAGCGGGAGCTGGGCTACTGGACAGCCATCCGCTTCAGCTCCGATAACATCTCTGATTATGTCGAGCTCTCCGACGGCTATGCCATCTTTGAGATCAATGTCCCCGAGCGCTGGAGCGGGCGCAGGATCGGCGACCTGGACGTGCGGAAAAAATACCATCTCAACATCCTGGGAGTCAGGACCTCCGGTCAAGGCAGTCCCGGATCCGCCAGATACGGGGCCAGGGGCTCCGCCGGAAAAAGCTCTAACGAAATGAACATGGATGTCCGCTTCGATACCATGCTGCAGAGGGGCCAGACCCTGCTGGTCCTGGGAAAACCCGAGCATATACAGCGGATCATAAACATGTAAATAAAGGAGGGATACAAAATGGCGCACATTCTCACACTTCTGGCCGAAAATATTTTTGCCGTCATCGGATTCACATTATACTGTGGTCTGGTGTATTATATGATTACAAGAGTGCTTCACAAGCATTTTGGCAGAGGAAAAAACAGGAAAAAGAAGGGCGGCACCGCCAGGAAAAATTATTCCAGACATGTGCTCCCCGGGAGCAAAATGTCCGGAAATGATTTCACATAACGCTCCCTGAATATTTATGAAATGCCTGTCAGATGCTCATGCCGGAGCACCGGGCATGATGAAACGGCTGTCTGTCTGAACGGGAAGACTCCCGGGGAGGCCAGATATGGAAAAATATAAAAATGTACAGGGCGGGGAGGTCTCCCGCCCTGTTGTCATGGTCTGTCTCTCCTCCTCGCCCAGCAGCAAGCGGGTGATCCGGGTCGCGGCCCGGACCGCTTTTTCCATGCGCGGCAGTGCCGGGACGCCCGTTGCCCTCTATGTCAGTCCGACGGGCAGGGAGGCCGACGAGGACTCCATGCTCCGCGAAAATATCTCCTATGCCAGGGAAAAGGGATTCGAGATCCACAAGGTCGTCGGGACCGACATCCCCCTCGCCGTCGCCGACTACGCCAGACAGGCGGGTGTGACGGACCTGTTTCTGGGCTACAGCCCCCCTTCCTTCAGCTTTCAGGCCCGGAGGCCCATCAACGACCGCCTGCTCAGCTACCTGCCCAGCGTGGACATCCACATCATCCCGGACCCCGTATCCTCCGCCTATCCCGGAGCGGTCAAGAGGGCCGGAGGGGTCGTCCCCAGAAACCTCCTGGACCTGCTGCGGGTCCTGGCCGTCATGGCCGCCGCCACCCTCCTCTCCTTTGCCTTTTATCACTCGAGGTACAGCAACTCCAATATCATCACCATCTACATCCTCGCGGTCCTGATCGCGTCCGTCATGACCTCCAGCAGGATCTACGGCATGCTGGCCGCCATCCTCTATGTCCTGCTTTTTAATTTTCTCTTTATTGAGCCGCGCTTCACCCTGCTGGTCTACGACTCCACCTACATGATGACCTATCTGGTGACCATGGTCGCCGCCCTGATCACCGGAACCGTGACCATAAGGATGAAAAATATAGCCCGCATGTCCGCGGAAAATGCCTACCAGGCCAGGATCCTCCTGGACACCTCCAATAAGCTGGAAATGGCCGCGGGCAGCGAAGAGATCATCCGCACGACCTGCATCCAGCTGGTCCACCTGCTCAACCGGGCGGTCCTGCTGGTCCCGGGATCCGGCCCCGGCCTGGATGAGATCCTGGACACATACACAGAAAAAGACGCAGGCGGGACGGATCAGGCCCTCTCCTCTTTTATTTTTCCGGCGGGGGAAAAAACGATCTCTCCCTCCATTCTGAGGTCCGAGGCCGCCGCCATCCGGTGGGCGGACCAAAACCGCCACCACTCGGGAGCCTTCACCTCCCATTTCAGCGAATGCAGCTGCCGCTACCTGAGCATCTACTCGGGCGAAAACCGCTTCGGTGTGATCGGCATCGACATGGGCGGCGTCCCCTTCTCGGAATTTGAGAACACCATCCTGCTCTCCATCGTCCATGAGTGCACCATGGCTCTGGAGAACGAGCGCATCAGCCAGGAGCAGAAAAAGGCGGAGATCCTGGCGGAAAACGAGCGTCTGCGGTCGGGCCTGCTCCGCTCCATCTCCCACGACCTGCGGACTCCGCTGACCTCCATCTGCGGCAACGCGTCCAACCTCCTCAGCCACGAGGACGATCTCCCGCCCGAGGACCGGGACAAGATCTACAGGGACATCATCGAGGATGCCTCCTGGCTCAATGCCCAGTTTGAGAACATCCTCTCCATGACCCGGCTGGAGAGCGGCCGTCCCCTGCAGAAAACCGTGGAGAACATGGAGGATGTCATCGAGGAGAGCCTCCGGCACATGGCGGACCACCCCCGGCATACCGTCCGCTTTGACCGGCCGGACCAGGACCTCTATGCCGAAATAGATCCCCGGCTGATCATGCAGGTCCTGGTCAACCTGCTGGGCAACGCCGTCAAATACACCCCGCCCGGCTCGGAAGTGACCGTGCGGATGCGGCCTGACGGAGACCGGATCTGCGTGGAGGTGGCCGACAACGGCCCCGGTATCCCCGATGAGGACAAGCCCCATATCTTTGACCTCTTTTACACCGGACAGCACGCGCTGACGGACAGCTACCGGAGCATGGGGATCGGTCTCAACCTCTGCGCCCTGATCATCCGCGCCCACGGCGGGGAGATCGAGGTCGACGACAACACCGGGGCTGGCGGCGGGGCCCTCTTCCGCTTCCTGCTTCCGTCCGCGCACATAAGCCTGCCCGTTGATGACCCCCTGACCTGACAGGTCCCTGCGGCAGGGATCATGATTTTTTGTAACCAGGCCCCTGTGGCAGGAATCACAATTTTTTGTAACATTAAAAAAGGCTTCAGCGCCGGCCCCCCGGGCCCGGTGCCGCAACCCTCATCTTCCAGAAAGGATAGCTGACATGAATGAGATGAAAATACTGGTAGTTGAGGATGACAGGTCGGTATCCAATCTCATCACCACCACACTCAAGATCAACCATTACAGCTATACTGCCGCCTCCACCGGCGGGGAGGCGGTCTCCCTGTGCGCCTCCCACCGGCCGGACCTGATCCTGCTGGACCTGGGCCTGCCGGATATGGACGGGATCGAGGTCATCCGGACTGTCCGGTCCTGGTCCTCCGCCGTCATTATCATCATCAGCGCCCGGGGCGAGGACAGCGACAAGATCACGGCCCTGGACGCCGGAGCGGACGATTATCTGACAAAGCCCTTCTCCATCGAGGAGCTCCTGGCCCGGATCCGCGCCGCAGCCCGACGCATGCAGTACGTGGCCTCCAATCAAAGCGACCGGAGCTCCGTCTTTACCAACGGGTCTCTCTCCATCGACTACGCTTCCAGGCAGGTGACCGCGGCCGGCAGGGAGGTCCACCTGACAGCCATTGAGTACAGGCTCCTCTCCCTCCTGGCGGCCAATGCCGGCAAGGTCCTGACCCACTCCTATATCATCGACCGCATCTGGGGCGGGGGCGTGGAGACGGATATCATCTCCCTCCGCGTCTATATGACATCGCTGCGCAAAAAGCTCCGGGCGGCCGACCCGGATTTCGGCCTGATCGAGACCCACATCGGGATCGGCTACCAGATGGTACGGGTCAGCGAGACCGGTTCCTGACCCGCGGCTCTCCCGGCAGCGGGCCGGAGGCCCCCTCCATCAATATTTCCATAAATCCGCCGTCTCCGCATGGCCTTTTTTGTGCGATTGGCGCAAAAAGGGCTCTGCCCCCTGCAGATACCTCGTCAAAATCATACAATCGTCACTATTATACAAAATCAAACCCTGATTTTTGGTAATTGTTAAGCGAAAAAGTTCTTGCAATTTCAGAAAATAGTTAGTATGCTAATTATTAGAAAAACCAACCTGAGCCGGGGCCTCAAAACTCCGGCTGCTATGCACACATTTTATGAGGAGGCATTTTATGGTAAACTTTCAGCTGACTGAAGAGCAGAAGGACATGCAGAAGCTTTTCCGTGATTTCGCACAGAACGAGATCGCTCCCAT
>CAMNFJ010000092.1:0-12174 GCA_946536955.1 uncultured Lachnospiraceae bacterium | reverse complement strand
ACAAATACAGGTCCCCCGATCTCAGTCTGTCCCAGTCATCACTGAACACGTTAAAGCCCATCAGAACCTCCCGGGAAAAAATACGGCAAAACGTAAACTCTGTTTCTATCATACCATAGCGGGGGAGTTTTTACCGTATATTAATACATTAGTATTTTTTATAGCGTCTTTATTGTAGCATTTCATACGTTTTTGAAGAAAATAATATATACATAAATGCGGGTTATTCCATGCTGCAGTTCTCCGTTGAGATTCACAGGCACAAAAAGCCCGCGCGTGTGCCGGACCTGTCTGCAGATCCGGCACCCGCGCGGGCTTAAAACGGACATAAAAAAATGGAGACGACGGGATTCGAACCCGCGACCTCAGCGTTGCGAACGCTGCGCTCTCCCAACTGAGCTACGTCCCCGAAAAATTCCGGGCCGGTATCCGGCCCGGAAGCTCTGTCGTTCAACCGACTTGTCTATTATAGCACCTTTTTTTCCAAAGGGAAGAGGGAATTTACATTTTCCGGAAAAAATTACCTCTTTGTACGAAGGAAGGAGGGGATCTCCAAATTCTTCTGGCGGACCGTACCCTGAGGGGTGCGGTTATAGGTCCCGGCATTGCCGCGGAGCTGCTCGCCGAAGCCGGTCTTCAGGTCCCTGCTGTAGGGGCTGGACTTTCCGGTGGATCCGCCGAAGATCGTGTTGGGGGAAAGGACGTCCCTGTTGCCGATCCCGGTCGCGATCACGGTGACATCGCAGGAATCCGTGTTGCTGTCGTCGTACATGGCACCGAAGATGATATTGACATCCTCGCCGGCCTGCTCCTGGACATAGCTGGCTGCATCGGATGCATCCGCCAGGGAGATGTCGCCGGAGATATTGATGATGACATCGGTCGCACCGTTGACAGTGGTCTCGAGCAGGGGGCTCTCGACAGCCATGCGGACTGCGTCGGTCGCCTTGGTCTCGCCCTTGCCGTAGCCGATTCCGATGTGGGCGACGCCCTTGTCGCGCATAACGGTCTGGACATCCGCGAAGTCGAGGTTGATGATCGCGGGAACATTGATCAGGTCTGTGATTCCCTGCACTGCCTGCTGCAGGACTTCATCCGCCTTCTTCAGGGCCTCGGGAAGTGTGGTCCGGCGGTCCATGATTTCAAGCAGCTTGTCATTGGGGATGACGATGAGGGTATCAACGTTTTCCTTAATATTTTCGATGCCGGCAAGCGCGCGGGTCATACGGCTCCTGGCCTCGAAGCTGAAGGGCTTGGTCACGACGCCGACCGTCAGGATGCCCTGCTCCTTGGCGAGCTTGGCAACGACCGGAGCTGCTCCGGTGCCTGTGCCGCCGCCCATGCCGCAGGTGACGAAGACCATGTCCGCGCCCTTGATCGCGGCAGCGATCTCATCAGCGCTCTCCTCGGCCGCCTTCATGCCGACCTCGGGATTTGCGCCGGCGCCGAGCCCCTTGGTGAGCTTCTCGCCGATCTGCAGGAGCTTGGGAGCTCTGCAGAGCTGCAGGGCCTGGACATCGGTATTGACTCCGATAAACTCCACACCGGTAATATCCACATCCACCATGCGGTTGACCGCGTTGTTGCCGGCTCCGCCGACACCTACGACGATGATCTTGCAGGCAGTTTCTGTATCATTTGTTTTAATCTCGAGCACGTTGACACCCTCCTTCAGTACTAAATCAGTAAAAACTGTTTCTTTAAATTTAAAAATGCAGGAAATGATCCTGAAACATTTTGAAGCCAAAACTATAATACAATTAGTGTTTTCAATAATCAATGCCCAATTCGATGTGATTTTAATTGTCCGCAGGTTTTTGACTTATGCAGTCAAGAACCGCCCGGTTGTCCCGGGCGGTTCCGTTTGTGCCTTCTGGCAGGCATTTTTTCAGCATCTGGGCAGCCTGCAAGCCCCCCAGGAGGCTCACTGCGCCTTTTTCTTTGAATCGCTCTGTGCTTTCTCAGCTGCGGCCTTCTTGTCTGCAGCTTTGTTGTCCTTTGCGGCTGTTTCCTTCTTCTGGTCCGCGGCTTTATCCTTCTGAGCAGTTTCCTTCTTCTGCTCTGCTGCCTTTTCCTTCTGCGCAGTCTCTTTCTTCTTCTCTGCCGTATTTTCCTTCCCGGAGGTTTCTTTCTTTGTGTCCGCTGTCTTGTCCTTCTCAGCGGTCTCCTTCTTCTCAGCAGCAGCTTCCGTCTTCGCAGCAGCCTTCTTCTCTGCTGCAGCCTCCGTCTTCTTCGCGGCGGCCTTCTTATCAGCTGCAGCTTCCGTCTTCGCAGCAGCCTTCTTCTCTGCTGCAGCCTCCGTCTTCTTCGCGGCGGCCTTCTTATCAGCTGCAGCTTCCGTCTTCGCAGCAGCCTTCTTCTCTGCTGCAGCCTCCGTCTTCTTCGCGGCGGCCTTCTTATCAGCTGCAGCTTCCGTCTTCACGTCAGCCTTCTTCTCTGCAGTGGTTTTTTCTGTGCCGGCCTTTTCTTTAGAAGCTTTTTCTTTGGAGGTCTTTTCTTTGGAGGTCTTTTCGGCAGAGGTTTCTTTCGCTGACGCCTTCTCCTCTGTCTTCTTTTTCAGATTTCTCTTAATCCCGCCGGGCGGCGACAGGACGATGTTCTCGCCGTCATAGTCGAAGCCGGTCATGGAGATGACACCGCTCCTGTCCTTGAGGCCGGTGGCCATCTGGTGGATCTTGTACATCTTCCCGTCATAACCGGTCTTGCCCAGCTTTACCAGGACCTGGCCGAAGGAGGCAGTGAGGTTGTTCCTTTTATCGACATCGATGCTGTCCGCATGGATGCCGTAGCGGTCCATCGCCCGCAGCAGGTCCAGGACCAGGGCCTTCCCCGTCTGGTTGTCGGCCTCCACTGCGCTGCCGGTCACCGGAGCCTTGAGATCAAGGCCGTTGACCACTGTGGTATTCTCCACGCTCCTGCCGGAGATGGTCTGAACGACTCCCTCCTTGGAGAAGTAGACCTTGTCATCCTCCCGGATCACGCAGGCATTCAGGGGCTTTTCTTTGATATTGACCCGAACAGTCGATGGAGAGACGATGTCTATATCAATCTGGTCAACGAAAGGAATATCGGTGACTGTCCTGTGATGGAATTTCAGGGCCATGACGAAGGTGTTTTCTCCCAGCCTGCCCCTGGTGATAAAGGACTCGATCTGCTTCTGGCTGTATTTGGTGTTCCCGTAGATGACCGCTTTTTCAAAGTTGAAGGTCATCAGGATCACTGCCGCCGCCATTGTGATGGCTGCCACAAAGGCAACTATGATCCCCCGCAGAGTGATCAGGCTCCGCAGGCGGCCCAGGGAAGGCAGGGTCAGTATGGGCTCCGCGTCTGTGATCCTGTAGCCTTTTACGATCTCATTCGCGGCGGTATATCTGTATTTTGCACGGCCCCCTGTCCTGCCTGCGCCCACAGCGCCCACAGGCACGGCGGCTGTTTTTACGACCCCGGCGGAAGCGTAAGAGCCCATGTAGGCTCCTGCGGTCCGGCGGCCCCGGCCCATCGCCGCGTTTTTCGTGCCAGCTGCTGCTCCCCGGACTGCAGATACGGATCCTGCCTCCGGAACCGGTTCCGCCTCCTTATGGAAGCCGGGCAGGCGCAGCCCTCCAAAGATTCTGGAATGCATGCTTCCATACATCCCCCGCGACCTGGTTTCTGCTATGATATTTTGTCCGGATGCTGATTTTTTCATAACACTACCTCTGCTGCCCTGGTCTGTCCGTATCTGAACCGGTCTGCCGAAGGAGACCGGTCGAAGTTCTTATTCATCCGCTCTCTTCTGCCAGTTCCCTCTCGGCGGCAATTCTGTTGTTTTCTCTCGCGACGCTCAGCACCATCCCGATTTCCGCCAGAAGGAAAAAGAGGGAGGAGCCTCCGTAGCTGAAAAAGGGAAGGGTGACGCCTGTGTTGGGGATCGTATTGGTCACGACCGCGATATTGAGGATCACCTGGACTGCGATATGGGTCACGACGCCCGTGACGATCAGGGCCCCGTAGAGGTCCTGGGCATTGCCCGCAACCAGGATAAATCTCCAGATCAGGAGAACAAACATCAGGATGATGCTGAGGGCTCCAAAGAGTCCCAGCTCCTCACAGATGATCGAAAAGATCATATCATTCTGGGCTTCCGGCACGACCAGCTTCTGCATGCTCTGGCCCAGTCCCTTGCCGAAGATCCCTCCCGAGCCGATGGCGTACAGGGCCTGCAGGGTCTGAAAGCCGGTGTCCCCCGCGTAGGACTGGGGATCCAGCCACACCAGAAAGCGGACGCCTCGAAAACCCATATCGGTCTTATCCGCGATGCGGGTGATATAGACCAGAAAACCCGCGCAGGCACCGACTGCCGCTATGGCGATCGCAACAAAGCGCTTGTAGCCCGGACAGGCGACAAAGAGCATCCCGAAGGCGATGGCGAGTATGACCAGGGCCGCACTCAGGTTATTGGTCAGCTTGTAGAGCATGACAGCGATGATGGCGGAAGGGATCATGGGCAGAAGGAAGCCCCACAATTTCAGGAGTCTCCTGCGGCCGACCATCTCAATGATCCAGGCCGTGCTGATGATGATGGCCACCTTGGCCGCCTCGGAGGGCTGCAGGGATACGAAACCGAAATCCAGCCACCGCTTTGCGCCGTTGATCTCCCGCCCGTACCTGTTGGCCAGGACGATCAGGGCAGCGGCTGCCCCGAAGGCCGGTATGACCAGAAACCTCCACCACCTGTAGGGGATAATGGAAACGAAGGCCATGAGGCCCAGGCCAGCCAGGGTGAAGAGCAGCTGCCTCCTGAGAAAGAAGGCGGAGTCGCCATTGTACTCGACGATCCCTATATAGGAGCTGGTCGAGTAGAGCAGGACCAGTCCGAATGCCAGCAGAAACAGGACGATAAAGATCAGGCTGTAGTCCGGGACAAAGGCCGGTCTCTTTTCGGGCTCTTTTACCGGAAGTTCCTTTTTCGTCCTCTTCTCGGGTTTTCTCCAGGCAGGAAGTCTGCCCGCTTTTGTATGGTCTGCCATTGATTAAAAAAACTCCTCATTGAAACGGCCGGATTCCTCAGGCCAGGCCGCGCACATATTCCTTGAACATATCGCCCCTGACCTCATAGTTGGGGAACATGCCCCAGCTGGCGCAGGCCGGGGACAGGAGCACGCTGTCGCCGCTTTCGGCCAGGTCCGTGCAGGTCTTCAGACACTCCTCGAAGCTGTCACAGAACACAATTTCTTCGAAGCCGTGGCTGCGGGCACAGTCCGCGATCGCCTCGCGGGTCTGGCCGATCAGGACCAGCTTTTTGACCTTGCCGTCAAAGGCCTCGATCCATTCATCGTAGCTGTTCTTTTTGTCGTAGCCGCCGCCGATCAGGATCGTCGGGCCCGACATGGCCCGGATCCCCTGGATGGCCGCGTCGGGATTGGTGGCCTTGGAATCATTGTAGTAACGTACCCCGTTCTTTTCGGCCACAAATTCGATCCTGTGGGGGACGGGCGGGAAGCTCCGGACGACAGACAGGATCAGGTCCATGGGGACCCCCGCCGCCTCAGTCATGGCGATCGCCGCCATCACATTCTCCGCATTGCAGACGCCGACCAGGTTCATCTCGTGCACATCGAGCAGGACCTCGGGCTCTTCGTGGCGGCGGGACCTGCAGATCCTGTCGCCGTCCAGATAGAAGCCCTCGCGGAGCCTGGTCTTCGAGGAGAACCAGACCACCCTCGCCGGGCAGAGGTGGTCCCCGAAGGGCCTGAGCCAGGGATCCTCATAGTTGAGGACGCAGGTCTCCTCTTTTGCCTGGTTTTTCGCGATCCTCTCCTTGATCGCGGCATAGTTTTCCATGCTGTAATGGCGGTTCAGGTGGTCGGGCGTGATATTGAGGATCGCGCTCACGGCCGGCCGGAAACTGTCCGCCGCCTCCAGCTGGAAGGAACTGATCTCGCCGACCGTGACGGTGTCGGGACCGGTCTCCAGGGACGCGGCCGCGTAGGAACTGCCGATGTTTCCGACGACCAGAGCCCGGCTGACATAGGGGCCGGCAGAGCCTTTATTCCCCTTGCCGCATTCCTGCGCATAAGCTTTCATGATCTCGCCGACCAGGGTCGTGGTCGTGGTCTTCCCGTTGGTCCCGGTGATCGCCAGGACCCTGCCCCTGTCGTTCCTGTATCCGAGCTCGATCTCGGAGATGACGGGGATCTCCGCCTCCAGGAGCTTCAGCAGCAGAGGGGAGTCCAGCGGGACTGCGGGACTGGGGACGACCAGGTCAAAGCCCGGCTCTCCCTGACTCCTGCGCAGTGCCGCCTCGCCGTCCGGCAGGTCCCCGATCAGGACTTTGACCCTGCCTGCCTCCGCCCCGGTCAGGCCTTCCGTGACCTTGTCCAGGACCTGCTGATAGTCCGCCTTCTGATTCTGCTCCAGGACCAGGACCTCCGCGCCCAGGGCAGCCAGCATGCGCGCCGCGCCGGCCCCGCTCAGGCCCGTTCCGATCACCAGAACTCTTTTTCCTTTATAATCCATAGCTTTGGTCATAACCTCCTGATAAAAACAGATTCAGCCGCTCCTTTTCATGGCACCGGCACCAAACTGGGCTGCAATGACAGGTCCTGCGGCAGCGCAGGCTCTCTTTGTCAGAGGGCCGGAAGATGGCACGTCGCAGAACAGGGCCGCAATGACAGGTCCTGTGGCAGCGCAGGCTCTCTTTGTCAGAGGGCCAGAAGGGCGATGGCGCCCAGGACGGCCGTCGTGATCGTAAAGACCGCTACGACGCGGACCTCCGACCAGCCTCCGAGCTCAAAATGATGGTGGATCGGAGCCATCCTGAAAAAGCGTCTGCCGTGTGTCTTCTTGAACCAGGCCACCTGGATCATGACGGACACGACCTCGATCAGGTAGATAAAGCCCACGATCGGGATAAAGAGGGGGAGCTGAAGTATGTAGGCCATGCCCGTCACAAAGCCGCCCAGGGCCAGCGACCCCGTGTCCCCCATGAAGACTTTGGCCGGATAGGCATTGTAGAGGAGAAAGCCCATCAGGGCCCCGATCATGGCCGTTCCCGCCATGATCACTCCGGAGGCGGCCAGGGCCGCCGCAATGACGAAAAAGACACTGACCGCGATGGTCACGCAGCTGGCCAGCCCGTCCACTCCGTCCGTGAAGTTGGTCCCGTTGACCGTGGCGACCGCTATAAAGACCATGGCCGGTATGTTCAAAAAGCCAAGGTCCAGGACCCGCCCCGACATAAAGGGGATCTTCATGGCCATGGGCATATAGTGGATCCTCTGCACATAAAAGGCAAAGAGGAGGGAGACAGCGATCTGCAGCAGCATCTTCTGCCAGGGCAGGAGGCCGTCCGACCTTTTTTTCACCACCTTGATATAGTCATCCGCAAAGCCGATCAAGCCGAATCCCAGGGTGAGGATCAGGACCGGGATGGTCCGGCTGCTCCCCCGGAAGGGGAGAAGGCAGCCTGCCGTGACTCCCAGAAGGATCATGATCCCGCCCATATTGGGGGTCCCGGTCTTTTGCAGGTGGCTCCGGGGGCCGTCATCCCGCTCGGTCTGTCCGGCCTTCAGCCTCCTGAGAAAGGGGATCAGAAACTTTCCCGAGACCGCGCTCACCGCAAAGGCCGTCAGAAAAGGGACGATCGCTGCTACAAAATCTACATCAACATGCATTGGTTTTTCCTTTTATTTTTACTCTTCCTGTGTCTGGTCTGTTTCCTCTCCCTGCGGGTCATTCGTGTCGTAGAGGCCCAGCTCCTCCAGCTCCGCCAGCTCCTCTGCCGTGAGGGGCTCCGTCATATAGATGTTCAGGTAGGGAAGAGCTTCCGTGAGGATCTTTCTGCTCACCTGGCAGGCGCGGCCCGCTTCGTCCTGTTTCTTTTTGTTGATCCGGTCCAGGACGACATAGATGGCGATCTGAGGGTCCTCCGCCGGGGCAAAGCCCAGGAAGGATACGACATACTGGCCGTTGTCGCGGGGCAGGGTCTCCGCGGTGCCGGTCTTTCCGCCGATCCGGTAGCCGGCGGGCTTCGCGAGCTTTCCGGTCGCGTGATCCCCCTCCACGGCCTGGATCAGGTACTTTCTCATCAGGGCGCTCGTCTCCTCGGAGACGGTCTTTTTGAGGACGCGGGGTTCCATCTTCTGGACGGTAGAGCCGCCGGAGGTGGTGATCCGGTCCACAATGTGGGGCTGGTAGTAATTGCCCCCGTTGATCAGGGAGCAGAAGCCCGACATCATCTGGATCATGGTCACTTCAAAGTTCTGGCCGAAGGAATTGGTGGCCAGGTTGATCTCCGTCATCTCGTCGGCCGGATAGAGATAGCCGTCCGTCCTGGCCTCCCCGGCCAGGTCCACGTTGGTCCTGAGGCCGAAGTTAAAGACATTCTGGAACTTGCAGAAGGTGTCTGCCCCGATCTTGAGGGCCTCCTGCATGAGGCTGACGTTGCAGGACCTCTCAATGGCCTGCCCGATGTCGATGACGCCGTCGCCCTCGAGGTGGGCGCAGCGGACATAGGTGTCTCCGACCAGGAGCTGGCCCTCGCAGAGGAAATGGTCCTTTGTCGTGAGCTTGCCGGAATCCAGCCCCATGGCTGTCGTGAAAGGCTTGGCCGTGGAACCGGGCTCAAAATGGGACCCGATGCAGTAGTTGTTCCAGAGCGCGCTCAGGTACCTGGCCTTGTCAGCGTCGGACAGGGACTTTGCCTCCGCCTCCGTCAGATAGGAGCTGGTCGGCATATCCTTCTCGTCCAGCTTGGGCATGCCCGCCACGGCGGAAATATTGTAGGGGTCGTTGAGGTTGAATCCCGGCTCGCTCGCCATGGCGAGGATACTGCCGGAATTGACGTCCATGATGATACAGGCGGCGTTGTTTGTACCATTTCCCTTGTGCCTGTTGTCCTTGTATTCGTCGTTGAATTCCTTGAGGTTTTTCTCGCAGATCCTCTGGAGGTTGGCATCCAGGGTCAGGACCAGGCTGTTGCCGTCGACCGGCTGGATGGTCGTCTGTTCCATATTCAGGGACTCGTCAAAATATCCGTAGGTCCTGCCCGCCACTCCGTTGAGGGTATCGTTGTAGTACTCCTCCAGGCCGAAGGACCCCCTGTTGCTCCCGGTCGTGAAGCCGATCACATCGGCGGCCAGGCTTCCTTCCGGATAGGTCCTGATATAGCTGTCCTCAAACCAGATGCCTCTGATATTGCTGTAGACGAGCTTTACGGGCTCCGCCTCGGAAGCACTCTTGCCGGCCTTGATGGCGGCCTCCACGGCGGCCTCCTGGGCCTTCTCCTCCGCGGCGATCCCCTCCCTGACCTCGCGGTCATATTCTTTCCGCTTCGTATAGGGGAGGTTCTTGAGGGCGATATAGTACTGGGAGGCCGGATGCGCATCGATCTCGGCCCGGAGCTCCTCCTTATTGATCCCAAGGCGAGCCGCGGCATCCAGGGAGGGCTCAAGATATTCCGGCTTTTCCAGCATCTGCCGGGCGTCGATGATCACATTGTAGACCAGCTGGCTGTCAGCCAGCACAGTCCCCTTGGCGTCCGTGATCGTCCCCCTCCGGTAGGGGAGATTTTTGTTGTCATAAGCCTGCTGGGACAGCACCTGTCTGGTGTAATCCCGTCCATTGTCCCTCTGAATCAGAAAGAGACGGATGCCCAGAAAGGCAAAGGCGGCCAGGATCAGAAAAAACAGGAAGACCAGCCTCTTCTGCATGCTGATCGTGAAACGCCTGGGTCCCTTGCGGACAGGCTGTCTTCTTTTCTGTCCCCGCCCTATACGGCGTCCTTCGTTCTCCGTGCCCAAATTTCTTTTGTCCTTTCCATATTCTTTCCAGCCGCTGTCCGCTTCCCCTCCAGGCCCGGGACGGCGGCCGTCTGTCTTTTATTTTTTCACTTCCCCGACCTGGTGGACGGAGTCCTTCTCCTCTCCGGAGTAGATGACGATCTGGTCCCTGTCCGAATATTTCATGCCCAGTTCATTGATCGCCTTTTCGCGCACCTCCTCCAGACTGATCCCGTCGTTAATCTCGTTGTAGGCGGCGTCATTCTGGGACCTCAGCTCCATCAGCTGCTTCTCCAGGTCCGCGACCTCTCCCGATGTGCTGGTCACGTCCGACTGAAGCTTGATGTAGAGTAGCAGGACAGCCGTCATGCCGGTGATCAGGACCAGCATAAAGATGACAGACCGAAAGCTCATATAGGAGGTCAGGATCCTGCGTCTCTCTCCGCCCTCTCCTGCAGCTTCCTCTCTCAGAGCTTCCTCATTTGCCGCCGGCCTTATCCGGCGGGCGGGCCGGTACGCGTTTTCCGGCCGTTTCTTATTCCCGCGCGGAGCTTTCTTCTCCGCATCCAGGCTTCTTACCATCTGTTTTTCCCCAGCTTTTCTTATTCAAGTCGCGAGTCCTGCGCGCCGCAAAGGCCTCAGGCCTTTTCAAAGATCCTGAGCTTGGCGCTCGCCGACCGTCGGTTCCGGTCCAGCTCCTCTTTTCCGGGAAGGACGGGCTTTCTCGTGACCACCCTGCCCTTCGAGACCCTGCCGCACACACAGACCGGAAACTCCGGCGGGCAGATGCAGGGCTTCTCGTTCCTGCGGAAGGCATTTTTGACGATGCGGTCCTCCAGGGAGTGGAAGGTGATGATGCAGAGCCTGCCGCCCGGCCTGAGCAGGCCGATCATGGCGTCCAGGGAGTCCTCCAGGACCTCCAGTTCCCGGTTGCAGGCGATCCGGATAGCCTGAAAGGTGCGCTTGCAGGGGTTTCCTCCCCTCTCCCGCATTTTCATGGGAATGGATCTCTCGATGATCTGCACCAGCTGGCCCGTCGTCTCCAGGGGCCCCTCTTCTCTGGCGCGGATGATATTGGCCGCGATCCTGGCCGCGCATTTCTCCTCGCCGTAATCCCGCAGGATCCGGGTCAGCTCCTGGGCGCTGTAGTCATTGACGATGTCCCGCGCGCTGAGCGCTGCGGTCCGGTCCATCCGCATGTCCAGGGGCGCGTCACTCCGGTAGGAAAAGCCCCTGTCCGGATTGTCCAGCTGGTAGGAGGACACGCCCAGGTCCAGCAGGATGCCGTCCACGCAGCCTCCCGCCGGGTCCTCATCGGATCCCTCCGGGACCTCACGCACGGTCCCGCCCGATTCCATATAGGCCCGGACGGCGCCCGTCATGTTCTCATAATTGTCATGGACAAAAACGACCCGGTCCCCGTAGGGGGCCAGCCGCTCTCTCGCCGCCGCCAGGGCCTCTTCGTCCTGGTCGATCCCGATCAGGTGTCCGCCCCCGGTCAGCCTGGCCGCGATCTCATAGGAATGACCGCCGCCGCCCAGGGTGCCGTCCACATAGAGGCCGTCCGGCCTGATGCAGAGACCATCGATCACTTCCTGCAAAAGCACCGATTCATGTTGGAATTTCACGCTCTCTTCTCCCGGTCACGCATGCGCCCGCCGCAGCCTTTTATGCCGGCGCGGGTGCCGCGTCTGTAAGCTGCCATCGGCTTCGTCAGATCACAAAGCCGTTGCCCAGCATCTCTTCAGCTATCTCATTGATGTCCTCGCTCAGGCCGGCCGTGTCGAAGGTATCGGGATCCCAGACCTCGATCCTGGCGCCCACGCCCATGAGGATCACATTCTTTTCTATGTGCGCGTGGTCGCGCAGCTTCTGGGGGATCAGCACCCGGCCCTGCCTGTCCGGCTCCACCTCGCAGGCATTGGACATGAAAAAGCGGACCAGCTGGCGCTGCTCGCGGGTATTATAAGGAAGCCCTGAAAGCTTCTGCACGAAGCGCTCCCAGGACGGAAGATCATAGATACAGAGGCAGGGATCCGGACTTCTCGTGATCACGAACCGGTCGCCCAGCGCCTCTCTGAACTTGGAAGGAATGGTCATCCTCCCTTTCGCATCGAGAGAATGATCATAGGAACCCATGAACATTCGCCACTTTCCTCCACTTTCACCCACTTTACTGTCAATAATAGCAACTTGACACCCACTTTTCAATACTTTGAGCGACTTTTCGTCCGAGTCGTTTTCAATCCTGTACATCGAAAGGCTGCAAAGGGGCCGGGGAGATTGTACCCACGATAATGCGAGTTTCCTTTTTGCGCGCGCACCCCACGACTGATGTCACAGGTATTGCGCGATGAAGAATAGGGTAGAGGGGAGCCAAGCGGCTCCGCCCTCCCATTGCACCGGACGTACG
>CAMNFJ010000091.1:0-12491 GCA_946536955.1 uncultured Lachnospiraceae bacterium | reverse complement strand
ACAGTGCCTGTCCCCCTGTCACACCCCCTGTCACACCCCCTGTCACACCTGACACCCCGTCACACCTGTCATGCCCGGCTCGTCCCTCCCCTATAAACCCTCATTTACTGCAGCTTCTCCAGAAATGTCATCCCGTCGGCCCCTTCTCCCGTCAGCATGGCGTGAAAGTCCGTGATCATCCGGGCCGCTATGTCCGGGGACTGGTAGAGGCTGCGCTGCACCTGCCAGACATTTCCGTTTTTGACAGCCTCGAAATCCCTGAACAGGGAGGACTGTCCGCACAGGGTGTCGATGCTGCGGACGGGCTGTTCGATGGTCGCATTGTAGACCAGGTAATCCGCGTCCCTGGCTGTGTTGTAAAAATCCTCCATGGAGAGGCGGACCGAGGCGCTGCTGCCGTTTTTGCTCAAAAGATCATTGAAAATATAACTGCCTCCGGCCAGTTCGATCATTTCCGGAATATAGTCGTCCGAGGCGCGGACGATCACGTTCCCGGTGGAGGTAATGGAGAAGAAGGCCACGGTCTTTCCTGTCTTTTCATAGTCTTCTGCGGCCGCAAAGCTCTCCTTCTGTTCTTCGAAAAATGCCTCCGCCTCAGCCTCATGTCCGGTCAGGACGCCGTAGAGGCGCACCCATTCGGTCCTTCCCAGGGGATGGCTCTCGGCGCTGGATGTATCGATCAGGACCGGAATGCCCAGTTCCTCCAGCTTCTCCCTGACCTCCGGGGCGTGGAGGATCATCATGGATTCCACGGCCAGGTCACAGCCGGATGCCAGGAGCAGCTCGTAGTCCGGGGCGCTGTACTTGCCGGCGTAGGTCATTTTTCCCTCTTCCAGGGCTTTTTTCGGAGCGTCGATATACCAGCCGGACCGGTCCGTCCCTGTCAGCTTCACCTGGTCCAGGGCTCCCGCCGCGTCAAAAAGGGCCATGGAGGAGGTCGCCGCGACATAGATATCGTCCAGGGGCTGGCGGAGCAGGGTGATCTCTGCCGGCAGGTCCGCGGGCGCCTGAGCCCCCTCGGGGACCAGCAGGTAGCTGGCGCTGTCGTGGATGTCGATCAGGCGGAACTGGCTGCCGTCCTCTCCCTCATAGGTAAAAATGTCAAAGGTCTCGGCATAGCTGCGGTCCATTGTGTCGACAAGGGTGAGGCCCTTGAGGGCGGGCGCCTTGGCGGCCTGTCCCTTTCCAGGGTCGGCTGTCCGGCCGGCCGAGTCCTCTCCATCCGTATTTTCAGCCTCTTCAGCAACGTCCGCTGTCATTCCGGCGCCGGCTGCAGTCTCTTCGGCACCGGCTGCTGTCTTTTCATCCCCGGCCGCTGTCTTTCCGGCACCGGCTGCTGTCTTTTCATCCCCGGCCGCTGTCTTTCCGGCATCGGCTGCCGCCGCGCTTCCGGAAGAATCCCCGCCTTCCTGCAGGCCGATCCGGATGGTATAGGTGATCTCGTGGGGCTCCGACATGGCTGTCGTGAGTCCGATAATCTCCATATCCTCCTCGAGGGCCACAGGGATCCTGAAGACAGAGCTGTCGCGGTCCCTGTCCTGCGCGTTCTTCGGGTCGTACTGCACGCCGTCCACTTTGACCCACTCATAGTGGGGGCTGCTGAAGGTGATAAGGGCCTGGGCCTTTCCCTCCGAGACCGTGACTTCGGAGCAGCTGATCTTCACCTTGCCGGTCCCGCCCTCCGCTTTGAAGGAGGCAGGGACATAGGTTCCGTCCGCGGCGTCCGCATCTTTGCCGGTCCCGTTTCCTGCTGCCGCTCTTGCGCCAGCTTCGGTGCCGCCTGCTGCTGCGGCCTCCGCGTCTACGGCCTGCACGCCTTTGCCGGTCCCGCTTCCGGAGACGGCTTCAGCGTCCGCTGTCCCGGCTTCTTTCGTGACTGCCGTCCCCGCTCCTTCCCCGGGCCCGGCCTTGGAGGCACAGCCCGCCAGGACCAGGCACAGGATCAGGCATAAAGCCGGAAGGGTCGGTTTACGGTACAGGCATAAGGCTGGAAGGGCCGGTTTACGGTACAGCCATAAGGCCGGCATGGCCGGTCTATGGTGCAGGCTGCTCTTGTCGGGTCTCTTTTTGCAAAATGTCTTTTTCATAATGATCTCTCCGTTCTGCCTTCAGGCCCGGTTTGCGGCAGACATGACAAAAGGCGGCAGAAAATGCCGCCTCTGTCATATCATCATGCTAAAAACTGGGGATTTTTAACAGTGTTGACTCTTATAGGATCTGTGATCCGCCCTGGCCGCGCTTTCCGCTCTTCCCGCAGCCTCCGTGCCCTCAGGCACTGTATCTCAATGTACCTTAAGTGGCTTTATGTGACTGCGCTGCTGTAAATATATGCTGAAAGCACCTGCCTCCGCAATGTGTTTTTCAGCCATCCCTATAAACAGCCTCAACATAAAAAAGAAGAGTGTCCCGCGCTGAACGCAGAATACCCCCGCTTCTTCTGTACGCAGCCGTTTCTCCCACCGAGAAAGGCATCCGCACATTCACAGTAAGTCTCCTGGCTTGGCTTCCTCCTACCTCCCGTCTTCCCGGAAAAGATCTTTCGCAAAAGCATCAGGATCAATGCTCTTTCTGCGACCGGTCAAAATTCCAGTGATTCCACCTGCCGGGATCATGCGGATCCCGCGGCGGGCCGGGTCTCGTCTGCCACACAGTAGCGGGGGCTGCTCCGGTCTTGAACCGGATTCCTTATTAAGCTCCTTACGAGCGCTGTGAATGCATGTTCAATTCAATGATTTCGTCCTTTAAAAAGGACAAAGCTATTATAACACGAATCCAGACGGTTTTTTGTATTTATTATAGACTTTTTGTAACAATTATTCAGCAGATACTCAAAAGGAAAAAAAGAGCTGTGCAGGCGGCTGTTCAAACCGCCCGCACAGCTCTGCTTCAGCTGATCGGTCCTGTGGATCATGGATCACGCGGATCATTTCAGATAATCAGCGTTGACGTAGCCCGTAGCATTATGCTTGGGGGAGTAGACCTTGGCATATTTCCTGCCATCGGATCCGGTCACGGGCTTTTCGACCATCTTGACCTTATCCCCGTTGTAGAGCTCACAGCCTCTCATCTCGTTTCTGTAATCGTAGCATCTCTGGGTTCTCATGGCCAGGTATCCGCTCTTCAGTCCCTTGACGGTTTTCCACCTGCTGGAAGTGGAGTACTGATGATAGGGGCGGACGGCTCCGCCTGCTGTCTGCTCGAGCTCCTGATCGCTCACTTCATAAACCATGTTCTCATCCATTTTCATCATATCTTTTTCCATATCCTTCATCGCTTTATCCTCCTTTGGATCTCGATTCGGCGGATCTTCGTCTAATCTGCCCGGGGTCCTTATAATTCTATCACGCCTCCGGATCAGTTTTCCAGTCGGGTGATCACTGTTTTTTGTTTACATGCATAGTTTATCACCGGCTGTATCACACAAGTGTCACAATGGAAAAAAGATTTTCATACAGGCCAGGGCGGCCGTGGCGCCGTTCCCGCCGGTCTTGGACAGAATCAGCCCCGCGTGGTCCCCGGCCCGGCAGAGGGCGCTGCGCTCACACACATTGTCCGTCCCTGTGACCTTCCGGACAAAATCGGAGGCCGTGAAGGATCCCGGAAGGGCGTTGAGCCTGTCCGCGCTGTAAAAAAAGGCCGGCAGCCCCCATTCCGAGGCAAATTCCAGAAGGCCTGGCTCGTCCTGTTTGAGGTCGATCGAAGCCAGGGCGCAGAGCGCCTCCCGGAAAACACCGGTCTCCTCCAGGACCCTGTCCGCCAGCTCCCGGATCTGCGCGCAGGAAGCGCCCCTCCGGCAGCCGATCCCCAGGACCACACAGGCGGGAACCAGGTAGAGGGCCTGCGGAGGATCATCCGCGAGCCTGCGGAAGGAGACGATGATATCCGCCTCCCGGCGGTTTTCCGTCCTGCGGACGCCGCTGCCGTAATATTCCGGAGGGATCAGACAGTCCGCGGAGGCGGTTTCCGGCCTGGTTGTGGACCGTGCTCCGGACAGATCGCCCACGGAGGCGGCGCAGTCGTCCCGCGTGCCTTCCCCCTCTATATAGATGGCCGCCTGCTCTCCCGCCAGTATGCGGGCGGAAATCCTTTTGGCGGCGGCCCGGTCCATGAGCTTCAAATGGTTTTCAACGGCAAAAACATCGACGGCAAAGAGCTGCCTTCCGTCCGTGGCTGTGGTGATGACCGGCTGAGCCCCGATCGCCCGGGACAGGATCCGGCACAGGCGGTTGGCCCCTCCGGCATGTCCGGACAAAAGGGAAATGCAGAAGTGCCCGTTCTCATCGACGGCCAGGACGGCGGGATCCGAGAACTTGTCGCGCACATGGGGGGCGATGCAGCGGACCGCGATCCCGGTCGCTGTAAAAAAGACCAGAGCATCCGCCTCCGGAAACCACCGGTCCGCGCACTCCGAGAGCCGGGGGCCCTCTTCATATCCCGGCACATGGGCACAGCGCCCTGTCCGCAGGATGTCCGCCTCCGGTAGCTCCTCGGCAAGCCTCTCCGCCGACAGGTCCATCAGGGCAAATCCCCGCTCTGTGCAGGCCATCATGACGATCCTCATGGGTTCCTCCTCACTCGCGCCTGTTTCTCACAGGCATTTTTTTGAAAAAATGTCTCTGCCTGTATGAAAAAAGTCTATGCCGGGCGCTCATCACACCTGATTCTGTAAAAAAAGCACTGTAAGCAAACATAAGGAAATATAAAGAAATATTGCGAAGTCCTGAACATCTGCCTGAGGACAGCCCTGTTCAGGACTCCGAACAAATCTCGATTTTCCGCCTTTTTTTCCGGTCTATATTTTCGGGACTTCATTCCCCGGTCCCGGCGCCTCTCATAGAAAGGATAAAGACAGGATTGAGGGCGCGCAGGTAGTGGTAGCGGCCCAGCATCTCCCCGCGCTGCACGCTCACCTGGACGCACTGGACATCGCGGACCGGCAGGTCAGGCAGGGCTGCCTGCAGGGCCGCCAGGGTCTCGGCCGTGATGCAGTTGACGACGATGCGGACATTGGGATTCTTTTCCAGGGAGAGGCGCAGGATCTGTCCGATCTCCCCGCCGCTGCCCCCGATAAAGACATGGGTCGGGGCAGGCAGGTCCTCCAGGGCTTCGGGCGCTCTGCCCTCCACGATTTCCATATTCATAAGGCAGAATTTATCCCGGTTTTCCCGGAGCAGGGCGACTGCCTCCGCATGGCGCTCGATGGCCCACACCTGTCCCTCGGGGCAGGTCAGGGCGGCCTCCACACTCACGGAGCCCGTCCCGGCTCCGACGTCCCAGACGACGGCGCGGGAGGTCAGTTCCAGCCTGCAGAGGGAGAGAGCCCGGATCTCGGAGGAGGTCATGGGCGCTTTGCCCCGGATAAAGGCTGAATCGGGCAGACCCGGCACGACGGGGCGGTCCAGGGCATCCTCATGTCCGATGAAAAGGACATAGAGCCCCTCCTTCACGACCCCGCAGAGGTCCTGCGGGCTGCAGGGACGGACCTCTTCCTCCGGCCGCGAGAGCTCATAGCCGAGGATCAGATCCAGGTCCCCCAGAAGGCCCCGCTGCTGCGCGTCCGCGAGCGCTGTCCCTGTCCTGCGGACATCCTCCGCTCCGGACAGGAGCAGAAAGCTGCGGGGGTTTCTCCTGACCTGGCCCGTCACATTGCAGAAGCGCCCGTGGGAGCTCAGGATCTTCAGGTCCTGCCAGGCAATCCCGGCCCGGGCGGCGAACCAGGAGACGCAGGAGATCCCGCACACCGTCCTCAGCTCCGGGAGGGAAGCCGCTTCCTCTGCTTTTTCCTGCCGGATCCTGCGGATCAGGGCCAGCATGGAGGAGGCCCCGCTGTAGAAGCCGCTGTCCCCGGAATAGGCGACGGCGGCCCGGCTGATCTCCGGGTGGTCCCGCAGGTGCTGGAGGATGGCCCGGCTCTCGTAGACGGGGACCGCCTGCTTTCCGGCCAGCGTGCCGTCCTCCTCCAAAAGATGGAGGACGCTCCCCGCGCCAAAGACCAGCTCGGCCTCCGCCAGGGTCCGGTCCGCCTCGAGTGTCCGTGCATCGCTGACACCGACGCCGATCCCGACCAGGGCAAGGCTCTGTTTCTGTGAGGGCCGGACACTCTCGCCGGCTGGCTTTTCCGCCTTGACCCGGCTGAACGTTGCCGGACCTGCATTTCCGCCGATTGCGGGATCTGCACCCGCCTTGCGGCTTTCCGCCATCGGATCAGCAGAATCTGCATGTCCGCCGGCTGTTCCATCTTCGTCAAAACGCCGGTCTCCGGCATCCGCGGCGCTGATTCCGCCGCCCCCGTCCGCTGCGCCATCCAGTCCCGCGCAGCGGCAGGCCGCCTCCACAGCCTCCTGCAGAGAGAGCTCCAGCCCCTCCTCCGCTCCGTTTCCGGGTCTGCGGATCACGACCGCGCCGATCCCGCAGACCTTCGCGGCCTCCAGCTTCTCGGGATAGCCCCCCGCCGCGCCGGTCTCCTTGGTCAGAAGCCAGGAGGCCCCTGTGTGCCGGATCAGGGCGCAGTTCATCTCCAGGTCGAAGGGCCCCTGCATGGCGACAATCTGCCGGCCGGTCAGCCCCGCGCGCGCGCAGGCCTCCAGGCTCTCCGCCGACGGCAGGACACGGGCAGTGATCCGGGAGGGATCCCCGACTACCTGCGCCAGCTTCTCCAGCTCCTTGCTGCCCGTGGTCACGAGAATGCCGCCCGGCGCCGCGGCCAGAAAGGCCCCCGCTTCTTCCGGGGAATCTACGAAATGTACATTTTCCAGACTTTCCGCGGCTCCGTCTCCGGCCTCTGTCCTGCGCCCCAGGCGCAGTCGGGCAAGTCCGGTCTGCCGGCAGGCCGCCCGGATTTCCTCCGAGACCAGGGCCGCGTGGGGATGGGTCGCGTCGATCGCGCAGGCAAAGCGCTCCCGCCCGATCAGGTCCGCCATTTTTTCCCTGTCCATCCGTCCGGTCCGGATCTCGAGCAGGGGGTGGGGCTCCATGACCTCCGCCCCGTAGTCCGTCGCGACGCACACCAGGCAGGGCAGGCCTTTTTGCAGCAGGCTCTCCGCGGCCCTCCTGCCCTCTGTGGTACCGCCGAAAATCAGTATTTTTTTCACCATTCTTATTTTCCCGCAACAATCAGGCTCTGCAGCACAGAGCCACTCTGAAACGTATTCCGCAGTGGTCTGGCCCAGTCCCGGACAAGGTCCATTCCGAAACCATTTTTCTCAGCGATCAGGCCCTGTCCCCGCACAGATCACTCTCAACTCTGTTTTTCGTGATTCCGCCCGTCAAGGGGCGGGTACCTGTATCCTCTGTCAGCTCGGGCCGACTCCTTTATATTCCAGGCAGAGCATGGTCATGTCGTCAAACATGGGGGCGCCGTCCGCAAATGCATACGCCGCATCCTTCATGTGTTCCAGGATCTCCTTCGGCGCGGCATCCTTTGTTTCGTTCAGGGCCTCCAGCATACGGTCTGTCCCGAACAGCTGCTGTTCGGGATCTGTCGCCTCCGGCAGGCCGTCGGTATACAGGAAGAGCTTGTCTCCCGGATTCAGGGTGATCTCATATTCCTTGTATTTGACGCCCTCCATGCCGCCGACCACAAAGCCGTGCCTGTCCTTGTAGAGCTCGAAATCACGGTCTCCCTTTCTGATCGCGGGATATTCGTGGCCGGCGTTGGCCGCCGTGATCCTGCCCGTCGAAATATCCAGGATCCCCAGCCAGACCGTGACGAACATCTCCTCCTTGTTGTTGGCGCAGATCGCCGCATTGGTGCTTGCGAGAACATCGGGAAGAGATTTGCCCGACATGACATTGTTGGCCAGGATGATCCGGGAGGCCATCATAAAGAGGGCGGCCGGAATCCCCTTGCCGGAGACATCCGCGATCACCAGGCAAAGGTGGTCCTTGTCGACCAGGAAGAAGTCATAAAAGTCTCCGCCGACCTCCTTGGCCGGATGCATGGAAGCAAAAATATCAAAGGAATCGTATTCCGGAAAGGCCGGGAACTCGCTGGGCAGCATGTCCGCCTGGATCCGGGTCGCCAGAGAGAGCTCCGTCCGGATCCGCTCCCTCTCCGCCGTGATCTTTGTGATGCTGTCGATATAGTTCTGGATCTGCTCCTCCATCCGGTCGATGGAGGCCGCCAGGTCGCCAATCTCGTCCTTGTTGCGTATGGATTCCGTGAGCTTATGCTCCGCCTTCACATTCTCGGCCGCGAACCGGGAGGCCTCCCTGCTGATCATTTTGAGGGGATCCAGCAGGACCCTGGTCAGGTAGACTGCCTGCCCCGTCGTCACGATCAGGATGGACAAAAGCAACAGGAAAAAGACCCGTCTCACGAAGAGCCTGCGCTGCCTCACCACGATATCCATCTGCTTCTGCACACACACGATCCCCCTGGTCTGACCGTCCGCATCCCGCAGGGCGACCATAGCCGTAATATGAGGATCTGTCTCTATATAGCCCCTGTCCCTGAATACCAGTTCCTGGTCCGACTTTCCTTCATACAGATTCCGGTATTTGGTCCGGTAATCGTTGTTGGTCGTCTCCCGGACATAGCCGAACTCGTAGTGCTGATAGGAGCTGTTGCTGTTCATCGTCGAAAAAATAAAGCGGATATGCCCGTAGTCCGTCAGATCGGGCTCGATCACATAGACAAAGGTCGATCCCGAGAGATCGCAGAGCCTCTGCAGCCTGCGGGAAACTGTGGCGTAGTCCTCTCCCTCTCCGCCGCTGGCGGCATAGGCCTCCATCCGCTCCGCGTCAACCAGGGACGAAGCTATCTCGGCCGTCTGAAAGGCTCCGTCAGAATACTGGTCCAGAATGGCTGCCGTGACATCGTTAAAGCCGAAAACACACACGATCGCGGCAAAAATAAAGAGCAGGGCCACGATACCGCTGATACTTTTAAACGCGATCCTGTTTCTGTAATACTTCATATGGGCTACCTCAAGTCTTTTCCGGGGAATGACCGTCCACAGACCATCCTGTGAAACAGTGTATTTCCTGATTCATTATCATACCATGAAAGACCTGATATAAAAAAGCCTGACTTCCTCCGGCCGCATAAGCCTCCCACATAAGACCGCTTAAAACGCCTGTATAAGACCACTCAGGGCACCCGCATAAGGACCGCATAAAAGCGGATAAAAACCCGGCTGCAGACGCCCGCAGACCACTGACCTTACCGGTGGTCCGCTCAGCCCTGTCTCTCCGAGGCATATCCGCGCGGCGTCACCATCCTGTCTCCGATCCTCTTCGTGGTGGAATTGCCGATAAAGACCGTGGTAAACATATCGACCTCCGTCTCCCGCAGCTCCGCCAGGGTGCAGATCCGGGTCGTCTCTCCGTCCCGGCCTATATTGCGGACAGTGCCGCAGATCCGCCCGGGGCTGCAGGTCTCCAAAAGGATATCGCAGGCCTTCCGCAGATAGTCCGACCGGCGCCGGCTGGAGGGATTGTAGAGCACGATCGCGAAATCCCCCTCCGCGGCCATGCGGAGCCGTTTCTCGATCTTCTCCCAGGGGGTCATCAGGTCGCTGAGGCTGATCACCGCAAAATCATGGATCAGGGGAGCCCCCAGGCAGGCCGCCCCGCTCAGGGCCGCGGTGATACCGGGGATGACCCGGATCTCGATTTCACCGCCCCTTTCCGTTCTCTGTGCCATCTCAAAGAGCAGGCCCGCCATCCCGTAGACGCCGCTGTCCCCGCTGCAGATAAAGGCCACGTTGCTGCCCGCCGCGGCCTCCTCCAGGGCCAGCCTGCAGCGCTCCTCCTCCCTGCGCATGGCCGTCGTCAGAAATCTCTTGTCCGGAAAGCTGTCCCGGACCAGGTCCACGTAGACATGGTAGCCCGCGATCACATCGCTCTCTTCCATGGCCTTTACGGCCTCATAGGTCATCTTTTCCGCGGCGCCCGGTCCGATCCCGACCACCGTCAGTGTCCCGCACTTCTTTTCCATCTGTTCGTCCACCCTCATTTCTTTTTTTAAATATCAAATGCGCTAATTCGGTCCACCCGGCCCCCTCAGTCCTGCGCCGCGTGCGACGACGCCCTGCGGAACTCCGTGGTAAAGGAGGGATCATAGAGCTTTGACCTCTCCAGGGCCCTGCTCCCGACGACATCCCCGACGATGATCAGGGCCGTCTTGGTGATCCCGTGCTCCGCCGCCGTCCGCGCCAGTGTGGACACGGTGCAGATATATTTTTCCTCATCCGGCCAGGTGGCCTTGTAGACGATCGCGGCGGGCGTATCCGGGGAATAGCCCCCCGCGGTCAGCCGCCCGCTCAGTTCCTCCAGATGTCCCGTGCTCAGAAAGATCACCATGGTCGCCCCGTGCGCCGCAAAGGATTCGATGGATTCCCTGTCCGGCACCGGCGTCCTGCCGGCCATCCGGGTGATGACCACGCTCTGGGAGATCCCGGGAAGGGTGTACTCCAGGTCCAGGGCGGAGGCCGCCCCACAGAAGGCGCTCACGCCGGGTGTGTAGTCATAGGGGATCCCCTCCCTGTCCAGGAGGTCCATCTGCTCCCGGATCGCCCCGTAAATACAGGGGTCTCCCGTGTGCAGGCGTACGGTCGTAAGGCCCTGCGCCTCGGCGTCCCGCATGACTCCGGTCACCTGCTCCAGGGTCATCCGCGCGCTGTCATAGATCCGGCAGTCCTTCCTGCAGGACTCCAGCAGGGCCGGATTGACCAGAGACCCCGCGTAAATAATGACGTCCGCCTCCTCCAGCTGTCTCTGTCCGCGGACCGTGATCAGATCCGGCGCCCCGGATCCGGCTCCCACAAAATGAACCATAATCTCTCTCCTGTCGATTTTTGTCTGTCCTTATCAGTACCGTCCCGGTCTTCTTTTCGACCTTCTTTTTGACCTTTTTTTGGCCTTCTCATCCTGTCGCAGGGCCAGGGGAGCAGGTCAGCACTATTTTTCCTGGCGCGCCAGGTGGTCCCGGATCGTAACAGTTCAGGCCCACCTGAAACGCGAGGTGTTTTGCGCACGCTCTTTGCGCAAAACCCGAGTTTAACGGCGTTCAAGCGTCAACAATGCTTCGCATTGTGTAAGCGCATTGGAATCGCTGAACGCAACGTTACATGTTCACGCCCTTCGAGGGGGCGTGAACTGTAACCCCGGATCACCTGCATATAGTCCAGGGCCCGGTCCGTCCGGCCCAGTTCCCCCCAGACATTGGAAAAAACGATGACCTCCACCTGCATTTTGCCTTCCGCCCAGGTCTCCATGACCTCCCGGATCCTGAGGGTCATCTCCGCCAGCACCGGCTTATCCAGACCGCATTCCTTCAGAATGCGGACTGCCTCGTCCGTGGCCACGCAGTCCGCCAGCCTGGTCAGGACCGATCCCACGGTTTCCCCGGAACATGCGCCTGCCCCGGCTGCTTCCGGACTGCTGTCCTTTTGCGCCATTGCGGCCGTCATCAAGCAGTCCCGTGTGATCGAGCTCAGGATCTCCATCCTGCGGTCCCCATACTGGGAGTGGGTGTTCCGGACGCCGCCCGCGACCTTGACCAGCTTTCCGATATGGCCGATAAAAAGCAGCTTTTCAAAGCCCGCCTCCGCCGCCATCCGGACCGTGTCATAGATAAAGTTCGACGAGGTCACGGCTGTATCCAGCGAAAAGCCATAGGTCTCCAGGAAAAAATTCCGCCCGTAATTGCCCGGGGCGGCCGCCAGGACCGGATAGCCCTCGCAGCTGCGGACCCGGATCTCCGTCCGGATGGTCTCCAGCAGGGCCCGGTCGCTCATAGGCTCCACGATCCCGCTGGTCCCCAGAATGGAAATGCCGCCCTCGATCCCCAGCCTGGGGTTGAAGGTCTTTGCGGCCAGTTTCCTCCCCAGAGGAACGCTGATCGTCACATCAAAGCCCCGCGGAGTTTTGTCGGCTCCGGTTCTTCCGGCTTCCGCAGCCGCTTCCAGTACCGCCTCCCGGATCATCCTGCGGGGCGTGCTGTTGATGGCCGCGGCCCCGACCGGCTGGTCCAGTCCGGGCTTGGTCACCCGGCCGACGCCTTCCCCGCCTTCGATCCGGACTCCAGGTTCGTCCGACCAGGCGACCCGCGCATAGATCAGGGCGTGGTTGGTGACATCGGGGTCGTCTCCGCTGTCCTTTCTGACCGCGCAGGAGACTGCTTCCGGGCTCCTCCGGATGTCCTCAATCTCCAGATCAAGGACCGGCCCCTTTGGGGTCCTGATCCTGACCTGGCTGATGGTCTCCCCCGTCAGCAGCATGGCAGCAGCAGCCCTGGCCGCGGCAGCCGCGCAGGTCCCGGTCGTATATCCCCGGCGGAGCTTCTGTCCGCCCTTTACAACATAGCCCGCATCATTCATTCACGGATCACCATCCACAAGTCCTTTCGCCCCCCCTGCAGGGCCGGCAGATCCCGTCGTGCACACGCGCAGGCCCGGCCTTCAGGCAGGCATTTTTTCACTGTCTGTCCATTTTATGATGTAAAGGTCAAAAGTATCGTAAAGGCTCTGAGACTCGTCAAGTTGCAC
>CAMNFJ010000090.1:0-12552 GCA_946536955.1 uncultured Lachnospiraceae bacterium | reverse complement strand
ATCGCGGGTGCCATGGAGGGCATGCTGCAGATCACCCTGTCGGAGGCCGGGGCCCTGGCAGCAGGATCTGCTGGAACAGGAGCTGCAGCCGCCGGCGCCGCAGCGGCCTCTTCGGCGGCCGGTCCAGCGGCGGGCATCACCGCCTCCCTGGCCAGCGGCCGGTCCATGTTCATCGTCCTCTGCCTGGCCATCGGAACTGTCATCGGAGAGCTCCTGCGGATCGAGGACGGCTTCGAGCGCTTCGGAGCCTGGCTCAAGATCAGGACCGGCAACGCCAGAGACGCCCGCTTTGTGGACGCTTTTGTCACCTGCTCGCTCACGGTCTGCATCGGCGCCATGGCCATCGTCGGTGCGATCCAGGACGGGGTGATGGGAGATTACTCGACCCTTGTGGTCAAATCCGTGCTGGACTTCATCATCGTCGCGGTCATGACCTCCTCCATGGGCAAGGGCTGCGCCTTCTCCGCCATCCCCATTTTCGCCTTTGAGGGGGGTATCACCCTCCTGGCCAGGCTGATCGCCCCTGTCATGACAGAGGCCGCAATCGCCAACCTCTCCCTGGTCGGTTCCATCCTCATCTTCTGCGTTGGTGTCAACCTGGTCTGGGGCAAAAAAGTCCGCGTCGCGAACATGCTCCCGGCCGTGCTCCTGGCAGTACTGGCCGCTTATGTGCCGGCCTTCGGCTGAACAGGCCGCGAGCCGGTGGACGTATGAGCCGGGGGGACATCCCAGCTGACTTAAATTGAAAAACAGCCTGTGAAGTTTGGTGGTGCTTCACAGGCTGTTTTTTGTAGTAATCCGCCCCTGTCCCATCTCCGTCTCACAGATGCAGGATATTTCTCCAGCCCTTCAAACTCACAGGCTTGAATCTCTTTTTCAGTTCCCGGACCATGCCGTCATGGCCGGGATCTTTTACGTGGACATCGGCCCGGCCCGGCTGGTCGCTGAAGGTGATGATGCCGGGGGCGCCGATGTGGCGGCGGAGGAACTCGTTCATAAGCAGCCTCCAAAGATCTGGAACGCGCCCGGCGCATTCAGGCCGGATCAGCCCTGTTTTTTCCTGTATTCCCTGGGCGTGCAGTCGTAGATGTCACGGAAGATCTTGCCGAAATAGCTGTCGGACACAAAGCCGCACTGGTCCGCAATCGAGGAGATTGGGTTGTCTGTCCTCACCAGCATCATGGCGGCCATCTGGGCCCGGTACTCGATCAGGAAGCGGATGGGCGGCCGGTTGATCGCCCTCCGGAAGCACCGGGTGCACTCACGGGGACTGATCGCCGCTGTCTGCGCGATATCCTCCAGGGAAATGGGCTCGCTGTAGTGCTCATAGATGAACTGCAGCATATTTTTCATCCGCTCCTGGTCCCGCTTGTCACTGCTGGTTTCCCGATCCCGGATGTCCTTTGTCTCCTCCAGCAAAAGCAGGAAAAACCGGCTCATGGCATCCCGGACCGTGACCTCATAGCCGAAGGGCTCATCGCGCAGGGCCTCAATGCACTCCAGCACGCACTGGACCAGGCGGACCCGGCGCGGCGTATCCGGTTTCATGCGAAAAACGCTCAGGTTCCTGGAGGACAGGATTGGGGAAAAATACTTCTGATCCAGATAGGATCCGTATTCCCCGCTCAGAAAACGGGTATCCAGTGTGACGGAATAGTAATTCACTTCGTCTGAAAGCTCATAGGCATGCAGGACATTTTTGTTGATAAAAACCACATCTCCCTGGAAAGCGTCCAGATCCCGGTCAGTCGAATGGAGCCGGAAGGAACCCGTTTCCACATAGTTGACCTCGATCCGGTCGTGCCAGTGCCAGGGAATGCGGTGTCCGGTAAACAGCCTGCCTTCGTCATAATAACACATAAAGGGAAGCCCGCCCGTCTCCTCCGAGAACAGTTCCTCGCTGTTATCCCTCAGGGTCAGCTCTTTTTTCTGATGATAGATCATGTCGAAATCCTCCTGTCAGCTTGTCCTGATTCTTATAATATATCACTATCATACTCAAAAAGTCCCTTATATAATGCTTAATTCCGCAGGTTTTTTCATTATTTTGCCATGGTCCGGAAAATGGGGAATCCTGTCCTTAATGCAGCTAAACGAAAGAAGGTGAGACCATTATAATAGCCATTGGTAAAAAGCAAAACCGTAGATTATACGTTATCGCGGACCGGATTACCGGAACCGCCGGAAGAGGGGGTAATACATCATGAAAAAATTCTGGCAGAACCTGCCCGGCTACCGCCGGCTCGCAGTCCTGGAGCTCTATCTCGTCTATTTTGTCCTGGGGGTCGCAGTCATCCTGATCGGCTCGGTCCTCCCCTCCCTGAGGGAGGCCAACGGCCTGACCTACGGCCAGAGCGGGAACCTCCTCTCTGTCCAGTCCGTGGGATTTCTGCTGGTTGGCCTTGTGACGGGCGCTGCCGTCCTCAAACTCGGCATGCACAAGGCCTATGTGGCCATGATCACCTTCCTGCCCATCGGCATGTTCATGTTGGTCAAGGGCGGGAGCTTCCTCTTCCTCGCGGCAGCCATGTTCCTTGTGGGCCTGTCCAAGGGCGCGATCACGGATTACAACAACCGCGTGATCAGCGACTACGCGCAGGGAGAAGCCGGCCCGATCAACTCCCTCCATATCTTTTTCGCGATCGGCGCCTGCCTCGCCCCTTTCCTGGCCCTCTTCATGACCGGGATCTCCGCGGAAAAGGGCTGGCTCTATGCCATGATCGTCTCGGCCGTCCTGTCCCTGCTGGCAGTGATCGCCGGCGTCTTTGTCAAAATGGATCTGACCACATCGGCCTCAAAGACACAGGACACCGCCCCCGCGGAAGTCGACGCCTCCCTGGCCTTTTTCCGCGAGCCCCTATTCCTCTGGACTCTCCTCATGGGCATCTGTGACCAGGCCCTGGAGGCCTCCCTCATGGGCTGGCTCACCACCTACTACCTGGAGACCGGCATTGTCAGTGAACAGGTCTCCCAGCTGACCACCTCCCTGCTCTGGTTCGCCTTCCTGGTCGGCAGGATCATCTGCATGTTCATCGCCGCCAAATGGCGCCCCGAGAGAATGCTCCTGGTCATGGGCTGCGGCACCGCCGTCTTCATGATCCTCCTGACCGTCAGCACCAGCGCCCCCCTCCTCCTGATCTCCACCATCGGCCTGGGCCTCTGCCTCTCCGGCGTCTACGGCACCGCCGTCTCCAACGCCAGCGGCATCTTTGCCCGCTACTCCTCCGCCATGGGCCTCTACGTCACTATCGCGGGCATCGGCGGAGCCGCCGCCCCCGCAGCCATCGGCTGGCTGTCCGACCTCTTCTCCGTCTGCATCGGCTTCCGGGTCCTGGCAGTTGTCGCCGCTGTCCTCACTCTGGCCGTCATCATGAACCTGACTCTGAAAAAAAGAGCTGTCAAATGAGTTAAATGAGTCACAGGGGACGTTTCAGATTGTCACGTTTTACCAGGCTGTATTGATTGGAGACCTCTCAAAATCATTATCCTTCCCAAAAAGAAAGAACCGCTGTACCGGCTGACTGGCCGGCACAGTGGTTCTTTTTGGTTGATTTTTTCCTGATTTTTGCTCAGACGAGTCAGCTGGTGCGGCCCTCGACTCGCCGTCACCGTCTCATTCTTACCTGCTCAGCCAGGGCGCGGTCACGGAATCCGGGCAGGTCATGATCTGCGAGGGAATCCCGCTGTAGAGGAGTCTGACGCCGCCGGCGCCGCCTTCGGGTTCCAGTTCGATGATCCAGTCCGCCGCCTTCATGACGTCCGGGCTGTGCTCGATCAGAAAGAGGGAGTTGCCGGCGTCGATCATCTCCTGGAAGAGGTTCATCAGCCGCTCGATGTCCTGCAGGTGGAGGCCGGCCGTCGGCTCGTCGATGATAAAGGGGAACATACCAGGTGACTTGCTGTGGGCAGAAAAATTTGTTCGCAATGAGAAATATTTTCGTAGGAAGATAAGCTAAAATATGATACAATCCCTTTTGTTGTCGTAAAAACGACCAGGCATTAATGATAAGTATCACAAATTATGAGGAGTTGTATGAAAAAAAGAATATTTTCTCAGCATGGATCTGTGCCGTCTCTCTGGCGGCCATGGTCCTGACCGCCGGATGCGGCAGCCAGCCTGCTGCAGATAATAATACTGCGCAGGAGGCGGGCGCACAGACATCCGGTACGCAGGAGGCGGGCGCACAGACATCCGCCATGCAGAACACAGCCGCCCCTGCAGCCGAAGCGGCCACATCCGCGCAGGCAGCAGCATCCACTGATATGGCCGCGGAAGAGGTCACAGACCCGGTCCGGATCGTCTGTGACAACGGCGTTATGCTCGGCAGGACGGAAGAAGGCGTTGATTCCTTCAAGGGCATCCCTTACGCCAAGGCCCCGGTCGGAGACCTGCGCTGGAAGGCGCCCCAGGCCCCGGACCCCTCTGACCAGGAAATCGAGTGCTACAACTTCGGCAGCGCCGCCCTCCAGTACGAGTGGCCGACGGAGCCCGCCTCCTATTCCCCCAAGAGCGAGGACTGCCTGACCCTCAACATCTGGGAATCCGCAGAGACCGCGGACCAGGTGAAAGAAGGGCAGGAGAGCCCCAAACCGGTCATGGTCTTTTTCCACGGCGGAGCCTACGGCTGGGGAGGCACGACCGATCCCATGTACGACGGCCATAATTTTGCCAGCGCCAACGAGGACGTGATCCTCGTCACCTGCAACTACAGGCTCGGCCTCATGTCCTGGGCAGACTTTTCCGACATCGAGGGCGGAGAGGACTATACCGACATCAACCTGGGCATCCGGGACCACATCGCCGCCCTCCAGTGGATCCAGGCCAACATCGCCGGATTCGGAGGAGACCCTGACAACGTCACGATCTTTGGCGAATCGGCCGGAGGATGGTCCACGACAGCCCTGACGATCTCTCCCGCAGCCAGAGGACTCTTCCGGCGCGCCATCGCCCAGTCCGGCGTCGTTCCCATCAAGGACCGCGAGGCCGCAAAGGAATTCGCCGCCTATATCGTCGAGGCCGCCGGCGCCAAAAACATGAATGACCTGCTCGCGATCTCCGGCGATGAGTGGATGAAGCTCGACGCGGAGCAATGGATCGCCGACGAATGCTGCGGCATCGTGGCGGACGGAGAGATCATCCCTGAAAAAAAAAGACTTTGACAAGGCCATTCAGGAAGCTGCGCAGACCGGCGTCGAGCTCCTGATCGGCACCAACAACGATGAGTGGAACTACTTCCTCGAAGACTCCGAGGGTGAGACCGAAGAGGAAAAATTCGCCTCCTGGGTCGAAGGAATGGACGCCATGTACGAAGAGGCATCCGAGGGAGCAGCCGGTTCCGACGGCAAGGCCGCTCTCGAGGAACTGATCAGCTACGAGGAATCCATTGTCCCCGCCGAGTACGCCGGAGACGAGAAAGTGAGATCCGCCCTGGCAAAATCCGCCTTCGTGACGGAATCCTGGAGATACGAACACATCTGCTTTGCCGACAAATTTGCCGATGCCGGCGGCAGGATCTACATGTATCTCTGGAAGGTTCCCTCCACCAGAGACGACATGTTTAAAAGCGCCGTCCACGCCGTGGAACTCGCCTACGTCTTTAACAACCCCGAGGCCGGAATCTACGCCGGCGAAGTCGACCAGGAGACAGCCGCCAGGGCCCAGGAGGCCTGGACAGCCTTTGCCAAAACAGGCGACCCCTCCACCGAAACAGCCCGGTGGGAGCCCTACGACTCCACTGCCAGAAACACCATGGTCATCGAAAAAGACCAGTGGACCTGCCAGTCCGACCCCTCCGCAGCCCCCCGCGAGATCCTCACCAGAGCCTACGGCGACCAGCCCTACGCTGTCTGGTAAGCCGGCACAGACCTGACGAACGATTCACATTTAGAAGGTACTGTCAAAAACAGCTGCACCATTAAAAAAACTGCACTGTTTAAAAAGACTATTTAAAAGAGTATTTGAAAAGACTTTTTAAAAGATTATTTAAAAGCTGCATTGAGCCTGTGTGAGGCCGATGCAGCTTTTTCTTTACATAATGTCTTATTGATTATTTTATTGAAAATCTTTTTTTTCGGGCCCACGCAGCCTGTCTCAATCCAGATCTATATCTACCTTGCGGATGCCGCCGGTCTCAGGATCGATGTCATACTCATATTCAAGGCCCTTGTGGAGAAACTTCACCTCGTAGACCAGGCCTTTGTCCTCGTGGTCCAGCTTGGCCTTTTTGATAACGACATCGTCCTTTGTGAGATGGGCGTGCCTGAGCGACTTATCAATGGCCTCATCACGTGTGATCTGTCCGCCTGCCACATTCTCAAGCGCCTGATCGTTCATTCTGTTGTCCAGTCTGTTAAGTTCACTCATCCCTGTACCTCCTCGTATGATCCTTTCCCTGTCCGCGAAATAATCGGATGAACCTTTCCGGTTTCAGAGAACTTTTTCACGAATGATCTTCGCGAAAGGATCTCATTGCTCTTTTTAAATGATGCGGACCGGGGTCCGATCAATGTTACTGATCAACATTATACAGGATGCCCGTCACAGAAATGGCACATGGCAGATCTGCCCGTATCCTCTATCCCTATTTAAGGACAAGTGCGCAGAATTTACAAGCCCTGTTACGTGGAGGAAAAACACCCCCTGCGCGAAATTTACAAGTCCTGTTACGTGGAGGAAAACACCCCCTGCGCGAAATTTACAAGCCCTTTTATGACACAAAAACTCAAATGCCGGACCGGCAGAAAGGGCAGATAAAATGAAAGAAAAAAGAACAATTGACGCGCAGACGATCGGGGCCAATATCAGGAGGATCCGCCTGGAACACGCAGAGACGCAGGATCAGCTGGGCGCAATCCTGGGATACGGAGCGACGACCATTGCCAACTATGAAAGCGGCTATCGGCTGCCGGACCTCCTGACCTTCTTCCAGATCGCGCTTCACTACGAAGCCTCCCTGGAGGACTTTATGCAGAAACCCTGAGTCTCCCGCAATGAGCGGCACAGACCGATGAATCTGTGACCCTCATCCGCCGGATGCTTCTGAAGATTCCCGGCTCCCGTTCATGGAACCCCAAAACCCCCGGAGGCCGGCGCATGTTCACGAATCGTGAATATCCCGGTCCTCAAGGATGGCTATACTGATTTTAAACATAATTCCCGACAACATAAATCCCGATAAGGCGTATTGCAAAGCAGTTTTTAAAATATTACAAAACGAGGAGGATACTTATGAAAAAGATCGCAATAATCATCGTGGCGGCAATCATTCTGTTCGCAGTGCTTGGCAAAGGAGGGTCAAAATCAAAAGAGCGGCAGGAGCCGGAAACGACAGTCGCGGAAGAGGAAAGGACCACTGCTGAAGAAAAGGACGGGGCATCAGAAGAAAAAACTCCCGAAGAGTCAGAAGAGGAGTCTGGAGAAGCCCTCGAAGAAGAGTCCGAGGCAGCCCTTGAAGAAGAGTCCAAAGAAGAGTCCGTAGAGGCGCCGGCGGATGAATCCGAAGAAGATTCAGTAGAAGAGTCGGCGGAAAATACCGAAGAAGAGTCAGCGGAAACCCTCGATGGAGAATCTGCGGAAGGAACCGAAGATCAGACCGGCTCAGCCGCAGAGGATGGTGAGACAGAAGCGGAGCCGGAAGCATCAGACGAAGAGACAGAAGCAGGAGACGAAGCCCCCGCGGATGGCATTTCCCCCGAATTCAAGGAAGCCATGGACAGCTACGAGGCCTTCTTTGACGAATATGTCGAATTTATGCGCAAATACCAGGACTCCTCCAACCCCGCAGGCATGCTGATGGATTACACCTCCTACATGATGAAATACGCGGACGCGATGGAAAAGCTGGACCAGATCAAATCCGAAGACATGACCGCGCAGGAGTCTGCCTACTACATCGAAGTGATGGCCAGAATCCAGAAAAAACTCCTGGAAGTCAGCCAGTGACCCAGGAAAGCTCTCACAGCAGTAAAAACTTTCTACGGCAGCATTTAAACAGTAAAACAGTAAAAGGCTGGTCCCTATTTTACTATCACAACAGCCGTCATTGTCGAAATTCACCACATTCAGGAGAAAAAACATCAAAAAAAGCCCAAAAACTGTCCCTACGCCCTGTCCCGATTTTCATGAAAGCTGTCCCGAAATAGATTTCCTCCAAAACCAATCCGCGCTAATATATTGCCGAATCAGGGAAGACCTGATTCCAAAAATAAAAGCTAAAAAATGCATCATCCCCAAGTAAGGATGACAGCACAGGAGGATATAAAAATGAAAATCAGAACAGAGAACGAAGTCAAAGAATTCAACGCAGCACTGGACAAGTGTGTGAGCGATGTGTGGCTGATCGGGGCCAATGATGAGCATTACAATATGAAAAAAGAAGCTGAGTATGCCAGAGGCCTTGCCAGGATCATGGGAGATGAGGGTGACCAGCTCGGCATCTTTACCACCTCCTACGAAGATGAGGTCATCATGATGGACATCTGCAATAAGCTGGCCGCATAAAAAATATCCGCAAATAATTTTACTGCTCTAATCAATACTGCTCATAATCAATACTGCGTATCAATCAAAATCCATCGGATTGATACATATATATCCGCGAAAAACGCCGCACGGCCCCAATGTGGGACCGTGCGGCGTTATTTTCGTACTCTTTTTTCGCGTGCAGTCAGCCCTCCTGCCTGTACTCATAAATGGCATGGATGGCATCCTCATACCGGTCCTCCGGCACGCCGATCAGGAGGTTGAGCTTGCCGGCGCCCTGGTTGATCGTGCTGATCTCGATCCCCCTCTCGGTGAGCCGCTCCAGGACCCGCACATTGGCATCGCTGGACTCGGTCGCCTTTTCACCCGTCACGGCGATCAGCGAAAGGCCTTCCCGCAGACCGATAAAATCGGGGTGCAGCTTTTCCTGGATCTCCGCGAACAGGTCTTCCTTACAGCTATCGAGCAGGTCATTCCGAATGACAAGCGTGATCGAATCAATCCCGGTCAGACAATACTCGAAGGGAAGATTCCGCTCCTTGAAAATATCCAGCATCAGGGCACTGAAACCGGAACCGTCGCTGACCATCACCTTTTCAATCTGCAGGACAGACATGCCCTTCCTGCCCGAGACCCCGGTCACCTTGTGCTTGGTGACCCCGTGGGGCAGGTGCCGGGTGATCATGGTGCCCGGATCCTCCGGCCTGTTGGTGTTGCGGATATTGATCGGGATCTCCATCTCGGAGGCAGACAGCACGGCATCCGAGTGCAGGAGCGAAGCCCCCATATAGGAAAGAGTCCGCAGCTCCCTGTAGCTCATGTAAGCGACCGGCGCGGGATCCTTGACGATCCTCGGATCCGCCGCGTAAAGCCCGGACACATCGGTCCAGTTCTCATACAGGTCCGCCCGGATCGCGCACGCCGCCAGACTCCCGGTGATGTCCGAGCCTCCCCTCTCAAAGGTATGGATCCGCCCCTCCATATCGGCCCCGTAAAAGCCCGCGATCACCGCGCGCTGCAGGGGAAGGAGCGACGCCCGCATGGTCCGCCCGGTCATTTCGGCGTTCAGCTGTCCATCCTCCTCGAAACAGACACACCAGGCCGGATCGACAAAGGTGAAGCCCAGATACTCCGCCATGATCCTGGCCGTCAGATACTCCCCCCTGCTCACCGTATAATCCCGCTGCGGGGCCGCCTCCAGCGACTCCTGCAGGACCCTGAATTCCTCCTCCAGAGGAAAGATCATATCCAGACCATCGATGATACCCGAAAACCGCATTCTGACCTGGTCCAGCACATCCGCGAAAGCCTCGCCCGAAGCGGCCCTCTCATAACACTGGATCAGCAGGTCCGTCACCTTGATATCGCCCGGAAAACGCTTGCCCGGCGCCGAGACGACGATAAACCTTCGCTCCGGACCCGACTGGATGATCTTCCGTATCTTGCGGAACTGACCGGCATCCGCCACAGATGTCCCGCCGAATTTCGCCACTACAAGATTCTTATTCATAATCAGTAACCTCTATGCAAATCAGTAAAAAAGCTGTAGCCTGATTATAGCACAATGACCCGCCCGATTGGAGAGATTGGAGAAGACATGGCCTACAGTGAACTGATCAAAAATTTCAGCCGGATCCGCGCCTATCTGCGGTCCTTTTATGTCCATGGTTTCCGGCACCGCGATGAATATACGGCAAAGAGCGCTCGGAGTTACGATAATGAGCGGAGGCGGATCGAGAGCTGGCTGGGCGACTATATGTCCTTCGGCCAGGACGATGGCGGCCGTCGTGTTTTTCTGTCTGTCGACAGCAGGGCTATACAGGAAAATCCCCTCTACCGGGCCTTCCGGACAAAGAGCTTCACGGACAGGGACATTATGCTTCATTTTCACCTCCTGGATATCCTGAATCACCGGAATTTTACGGAGGGCGGGGAGGTCCTGTCCATCACAAGGGGCCTGTCCATCACAGAAATCATGGACTGGCTCTCGGACCGGCTGGCAGACTTTGAGGAGGATGCCATGCCGGACGAATCCACTGTCCGCAAAAAGCTCAGAGAGTACAGTGATCTCGGCCTTATAAATGTCGAAAAGAGAGGGCGGGAGAAGATCTACGTCCTCAGCCGTGACAGCATAAACCTGGACTCCTGGGATGCCACGGCGGCCTTCTTCTCCGAGACCGCTCCGCTTGGCGTCATCGGATCCTTCCTTCAGGACCGCATGAAGGAAAAATTCCGGAAATTCCGTTTCAAACACCACTACATTCTGAATGCCCTGGACAGCGAGATCCTCTTTACTCTTTTCTCCGCCATCAGGGAAAGCCGGCAGGTGACGCTCACACTCAGCCGGCAGAAGGTCACAGTCCTGCCGCTCAGGATCTATATAGGGACACAGACAGGCCGCCAGTACCTGCTGGCCTGTTCAGCCGGTGCTTTCACAGAAAAGTCAGGAAAAAAAATACGGCAGTCTTCGCAGCAGGAATCTTTGTCGGAAATACAGAGTAAGACAGGTGCGAAGCGCTGTCCGGAGTCACAGGTCAAAACCCGATTCACCTTCTACCGGACGGACCTGATCGACAGTATAAAAACAGGAGAGAAGACCCAAGTTCCCGACAGCCTCCCTCGGCAGCTTGAGGACTTCTGTTCTCATGTATGGGGCGTCGCGGGCAGCAATTCGCTTCCGCTTCAACATATAGAGATGACCGTTTTCGCGGGACCGGACGAAGGACATATCGCACAGAGACTGGAGCGGGAGAAGCGCTGCGGGACTGTGGAGAAGCTCGACGACAGCCACTGGCGCTTTTCGGCGGATATCTATGACGCCCTGGAAATCCTGCCCTGGCTGCGGACCTTCACGGGCAGGATCACAGACCTGCAGTGTACGGACAGACGCGTCACCGACCGCTTCCGGAAGGACTTTGCGAGCCTGGCCGCAATGTACGGTGTGAACGGACTGGAAGGAGACGAAAACGATGCTATTTCATGAAATCTACGGCAGCTATTATCAGACAGCCGCCGCCATCCTCAGCCAGGCGGTCCGCGGGAGCCTCACAGGAAAGGAACTGAACGGCCTCGTCCGCGAGCACGCTTTCGGGGAGAGCCTGCTCTCGATCCCGGACGGCCTGAAGGGCGAAAAATGGCGCCTCCTCCATAAGGACCTCACGACCCCTCTGAAAAATGAGCCCTCCATGCCCCTGACCATGCTTGAAAAACGCTGGATGAAGACCCTGCTGCAGGACCCCCGGATCCGCCTCTTTGAGCCCGACATGACGGGACTGGAAAACGTGGAGCCTCTTTTTTCACCCGATACGGTCGTCTACTATGACCGCTATTCGGACGGGGACGACTATCAGGATCCGGACTACATCCGTCACTTTCGCACCATCCTCCGGGCCCTGCGTGAACACCGCGATCTCGCCGTCCTCTTCGAGACCAGGCTCCACAACCGTCTCCGCCTGGTCCTGACCCCCTCTTATCTCGAATATTCGGAAAAGGACGACCGCTTCCGCCTGATCGCCGCGGGCCGCAGACGCCGCTGGTCCATCAACCTGGCCTCGATCACCCGGTGCAGTCTTGCCGGCCAGAGCCAGCCCATGGAGCAGAAGGACACGGAAAAAGTTTCCGTCACTTTTGAACTCTATGACCGGCGCAATGCCCTGGAACGCGTCCTCCTCCATTTTTCCCACCTGGAAAAAGAGACCAGAAGACTGGATGACAACAAATACCTGGTCACCCTCAAATATGACAGACAGGACGAGACCGAGATGGTCATCCGCATCCTCTCCTTCGGCCCTGTGATCCGCGTGACAGAACCGGAGAGTTTTATCAGCCTTCTGCGCGGCCGCATAGAAAAACAGGCCGGTTTGATCGTCTGATCCGGGTGAAACAAGGAAAAAACAGGTGACAGGTGAAACATTTTTGCTCTCACGACATGGACGAACATGTGACAAATCTACATCGACAAATAGTAGTTCTTCGCTAGCACCGGCTTTGTAAAGCACGCTTCCGTTCGGATGGCAGGCTAATCTGCCTATGCCAATTTCCGGCATGAGCGTCCCCTAAGATTCCATAGC
>CAMNFJ010000089.1:0-12607 GCA_946536955.1 uncultured Lachnospiraceae bacterium | reverse complement strand
CGTTGGTGATGAAGATCTTGGAGCCGTTGACCAGATAGTAGTCGCCCTTGTCTTCGAAAACAGTCTTCTGGCCTGCTGCGTCAGTTCCTGCATCGGGCTCGGTCAGACCGAAAGCACCGAGCTTTTTGCCGGAGCAGAGGTCGGGGAGATATTTCTTTTTCTGCTCTTCCGTACCGAATTTGTAGATAGGCCATGTGCCCAGGGAAGTGTGAGCAGAGATCGTAACACCAGTAGAAGCACAAACCTTGGAAACCTCTTCGACACACTGTGCGTAGGAGACTTCGTCAAGACCGGCACCGCCGTACTCCTCGGGGAAAGGAATTCCCAGAAGGCCCATCTCAGCCATTACAGGGATATTCTCCTCGGGGAATCTCTCCTGCTCGTCGAGCTCAGCTGCGATCGGTGCGCAGGAATTCTGAGCAAAGTCACGATACATTTCGACCATATCCTGGTGGACTTCATCGTTAAAGAAATTCATAAAAACCAACCTCCTTAATTCTGCAACAATGAACCATACACTACATTATCTGAACAGCAGTTTTCTGCATGTCTGTTAAGATTATATCACACACATTGTGCCTTTTCTACATGATAATCTTTTAATATATGGTAATATTTGTTGATATTGGCCATATTTCTGGCTTTTTTTCCGTACAGTACTGTAGGGCATGGCCGGAGCCATGCGGAGCGATCACCTCCCCCGCAGGCTGGTCAGATCCGGATCTCCCGTCCAAGGGCAGTCGAATACAGGATCTTTTCCGCTGGCTCCGCCCCGTAGGCGCTCTCCAGAGCCTCCCCGTAGATATCCAGCTGGGTCTGGTAGCGCAGGACCAGTTCATCCGCTGCCCGGACCCTGTCCGTCTTATAGTCGACAAGGACAAGGCTGTCCCCCTCGAAAAAGAAGGCGTCGATGATACCCTGGACCATCACGGTCTCGTCCTCCGGCAGCCCCTCGCCGATCCGGTCGGCGCTGACTCCCAGGACGAAGGGCTGTTCGCGGAATAATCTCCCCTGTCCGGCCGCGGCCTCCATGCGGTCCGCCAGGGGGGACTGCAGGAACCTGATCAGGTCTTTGGTCATCACCAGGGCCGCGTCCTCCGGCCTGATCCTGCCGGACGCCGCCAGTTTTTCCAGCCAGGATGCGATCTCTTCCGGCCCGCCCCGCAGCAGACTTTTCCTCTCGGAATAGTCCAGCAGTTCGAGAACCCGGTGGAAGGCGGTCCCTCTGCGGGCCCCCTCGGCCGCGGCCAGATGGGCCCGGCCCGCGTCGTCGCCGGGGGTAAGCGGCTTTTCCTGCAGGAAGGAGGGCAGGTAGGGGACAGGATCCACCTGGGGAAAGAGCTCGAAGGCCCCCTCCCGCAGAGCGCCGGGGGCTGGTCCCCCTGCCGCCTCCTCCATCCGGAGCATGGCCGCGTTCATGGCCCTGTGCTTGATCTCCGAGACGGAGGTCTGGGCATAGAGGTCCCTCAGCTCCTCGTGGGGATAGACGCGGAAGAAGCGGTCTGCCAGGTCTCTGGCGGCCGCGGGGTCCGGCTGGTCCTCCAGGGGACGGCCCTCCATGGAGAGCAGGCTCTCCCGGATGCCGGCCAGACCGGTCTGGTCCTCCGCCGCCTGCATCTGCAGGTCCTTCTCCGAGAGGATACGGACAGTCATCGGGAGCTCCGCCGGGGTCCCGCCGGCTCCGGGCTCAGGCCCGGTGGTCCTGTCATAGAGCCCCCGCCCCGCCTCCGGCCCGAGATGGGCCATAGCCCCCAGACAGATCAGCTCGGCGAAAGAGCCCGCTCCTCCGATCAGGAAAGGGGAGAGGCAGTCCCGGTCAGGATTCATGAAATAGCCGGCCAGTTTTCCCTCCCAGTCCCTGATCTTTTTTTCAAGTCCCTTTATGGCGGCGGTCAGGATCAGCTTCTCCTTGGCCCGGGTCATGGCGACATAGAGGACGCGGAGTTCTTCGCCCATGGAGTCGCGGCAGATCTTTTCCGTGATCTCCTCCCGACGCAGGGTCGATGTGCGGACCCTGGAAACCGGGTCGTAGTAGTGGACGCCGGTCCCCCAGTCTCCGTCATACACCATGGTGCCCCTGGTGTCATGGGTCCGGAAGCCGAAGCCCTTGGACAGGCCTGCCACAAAGCAGATGGGAAACTCCAGGCCCTTGCTCTTGTGGATGCTCATGATGCGGACAACATCCGCGTTTTCGTCCAGTGTATTTGCCTCCCCGTAATCGATCTCCTGCTTTTTGAGACCGTCTATATAGCGCAGGAACTGAAAGAGTCCGGTAAAATCGGTCTTTGTGAAGGCATCCGCCTGGCTGCGCAGAAACTGCAGGTTGGCGGCCCGCTGGGGGCCCGCCGGAAGGGCCGCGCAGTAGTCCTGATAGCCGGTCTCCTCCAGAAGTCCGCTGAGGAGCTCCGGGACGGACCGGTAGCGGGCCCTCTCCCGCCATTTGTCGATAAATCCAAGGAAGGCCCGGCATTTTTCCAGAGGAGCCGGCCCGGGATCAGGGGCGGCGGCAGCGGCGCGGAGAGCGTCGTAAAGGCTCCCGTCCCGCTTGAGCATCCGGACCGCAGCGATCTCATCCTGGGAAAAGTCCCCGTAAAAGCCGCGCATGGTGCCATAGAGGGGGATGTCCTGGCGCGGATTGTCCAGGACACGCAGGAGGCCCAGCACCGTCCGGATCTCTCCGGCCATGAAGTATCCGGTCCTGGACTCCGCGTAGGCGGGGATCCCCTCCCGCTCAAAAACGGCGCGCAGGTCTTCGTTCCATCCCTTTGTCGCCCGCAGCAGGATCACGATATCCCCGTAGCGGGCAGGGCGCAGGTCTCCGGTCTTCTCATCCGTGACCTGAAGCTTTCCGACCAGCTGCCGGATCCGCCCCGCGATCATCAGGGCCTCCTTCTGCCGGTCTGTCAGGTTCCCGACGGCGTCGGCCAGAATGCCGGCATCCTCTTCTTCGTACAGGTCTTCGCCGGTAACGTCCTCCGGACCGCCATCCTCTGCGCCGGATCCGTCTTCCGGACCACGGGACCGCCTGGAACTCTCTTCTCCCTGCTCCCCCGCTCCCGTCTCCAGGAGCAGAAATTCAGCCCTGTAGGGATCCGATGGATCCTCGGGCCGGAAAAGGTCCTCACCGGGATATACCGCGCCCTTTTTCAGGGACGCGTTTTCCGTGTAGTCAACACCGCCGACCTCCCGGCGCATGATCCTCCTGAACAGGGCATTGACGGGATCCAGGACCTCCCGGCGGCTGCGGAAGTTCTGGTCCAGCTCGATCCTCTCCAGCTCCGGGTCGTCCGGCCGGTAGCGGTTGTATTTTTCCATGAATATCTCGGGCCTGGCCAGGCGGAAGCGGTAGATGCTCTGCTTGATATCCCCGACCATAAAGCGGTTGTATTTTCCGTCCTCCTCGCCGGATATGATCTGCAGGAGGAGCTCCTGCACCTCATTACTGTCCTGGTATTCGTCGATCAGGATCTCGGCGTAGTGGCCCCGCAGGGCCTTTGCCGCGCGCCGGGCCCTGTAGCTGCCGTCCTCCTGCCTTTCCGCGAGGATATCCAGGGCCAGGTGCTCCAGGTCCACAAAGTCGATCATATGCCTGTCCCTTTTGACCTGCGCGAGCCTGGCATGATATTCCAGGGCAAGCTCCGACAGGGTCCGGACCGGCTCCCTGGCCGCCTCCATCATGGCCAGGATCATCTCCGGCGTCTGCCCGCCGATCTTCTTCCCGAGCTTTTGGAGCCTGTCCTTCTCGGTGTCCCTCATTCTCTTAACGGAGTCCTTGAGCTTCGTGTCGATATAGGCATATTTTTTGGCCTTGCTGCTGATGGCGGGGTATCTGGCAAATCCGCGCTCCAGGGCCCCCAGGACCTCCCTCCAGAGCTCCCGGGCCAGGTCCGGCGCCAGGGTCTGAGGGTCCGGAGCCTCCCTTCCCTCCAGGAGGCTGCGGATGCCGCCAAAAAACTTGTCCCTCTCCTCCTGTAAAAAAGGCCACACGATATCCGGTCCGCCGGGCTCCAGACAAATGGACTGCATAGCGGCGTAGGTGCTGTCCGAATCCAGCAGGAGCCCCGCCATCCGGACCACCATGGACCGCATCCAGGGGGTCTCGAACAGGGCCTGCTCATCCGCCACATCGTAATCCAGGGCCCGGTCCCTCAGCCAGGCCTCGGGCGAAGGATGGCTCCCCGCATGCCTGCAGAGGTCCAGGATCAGGTCTTCCAGCTCATGGTCATCGGACCCGGGGCAGAACCATTCCGCGCAGGCCAGAAAGGCCGGGTCCTTCTGCGCGTACTTTTCCTCCAGAAAGTCCTCCAGCACATCGGCCGCAAGGAGCCTGCTCTCGGTCTCGTCGATCTGCCTGAAGCCGGGATCCAGGTCGATCTCGCTGAAGTAATTGCGCAGAAGGAAGGTGAAAAAGCTGTCCATGGTCGTGATCTGGGCATTGTGCAGGAGGATCTCCTGCCTCTGCAGATGGGAGTCGGACGGATCCCTCTGCAGTCTCTCCGAGATCGCCTTCCCGATCCTCTCCCTCATCTGCTCCGCGGCGGCCTTGGTGAAGGTCACGACCAGGAGCCGGTCGATATCCAGGGGCCTGTCGCCCTCGCTGATCAGGCGGACGATCCTCTCGACCAGAACAGCCGTCTTGCCGCTGCCGGCGGCCGCCGAGACCAGTATGTTGTGGTTTCTTGCATCGAGGACCTTCTGCTGGTCCCGGGTGTAATTGAATCCCATATCTACCTCATTATGTCAAAGCGCCCGGCGCGAAGACACCTTCATCGTCCGCGGCGCGCTCCTTCCTTTCTTCAGTCCCTTCTCCTCTCGTATCCGGGGATCCGCAGGTCAAATCCGCAGGCCTCCCGGAAAGGACAATAGTCACAGGCCGTCTGATCCTGGTCGATCACAGCGGGCGCCGCCGTGACATTCCCGTCCAGGATATCGGCCGCGATCCTGCACAGGGCATCCGCGGCAGCCCGGGCCAGGTCCCGGTATTCCTCCGCACCGATCATATGTGATTTGGCGTGATAGCCCCCGGAGTTCGTCCGGGTCACCGGAATGGTACTGGACGCTCCGGTGAAAAACCTGTCCAGGTGCATGATGTTCTCGTCATCGCCATAGACCAGGCCCGTGGGACGCAGGGCCCTGTGGACCTTGTCCAGGTTGATCTCCTCAGCGCCGCCGGGATCCCCGTCCTTTGGTCCGAGGGCCGCGGCCGCCTCAGACGGGCTCAGCCTCAGGACGGGTTCGTAGATCCTGTAGTAGAGCATGGCGGACGGAACTGTCTGGCCGCCGCCTGCAGCCATCCCGGCCGGCAGGTCTGTGTCCGCCTGCCGGAGCGCCTCCATATAGGTGATCAGCTGCAGCTGGAGGCCCCGTCGGATCTGGTCGGGATCCAGGTCTTTGGAGCCGGTCTTGTAATCCATGAGCTTGAAGTAGGTTCTGCCGTCCTCCACAAAAATGTCCACCCGGTCGATCCGGCCGGTCAGGACCAGGGACCGCCCGCCTCCCAGGTCAAAGCGGATCTCCGGCAGGATCCCGTCCCTGCCCCCGAATTCCAGCTCGGAGGCGGCCGGCTCAAAGTCCCCCTGGCAGATCTGATACTGCAGGGTCTCGACCGTCCTCTGCAGCCTGCGGGTGAACCGGTCCAGCCGGCTCTGGTCCCGGGCCGACTTATAGAGCAGGAGGTTCCTGTAGAGGGCAGCCTCTTCAGCCAGGGCCGCTTGAGCCAGCTCCCGTCCCTTTTCGGGCGGGAAGTTTTTCCAGGTCAGGCCCTCCTTTTTCAGGAGGCCGTCAAACCTCTGCAGGGCCCCGTGCAGGACCGTGCCCTCATCCATAAACTCGAATTCATAGCTGTCCCTCTTCCTGAGCCCCAGCCCATAGCTGAGATGGTGCCGCAGCATGCACCTGGCGCCGGTCTCCATGCGGCTGATTCCTCCGTAGATCCGCTTTCCGTAGACAGCGAGGGCCGTCTGGCGGGACAGGTATTCCGGGCTGTAGCGGAAAAGAGCCGCGTCCCGGAGACGGTGGACGTCCCTTTTGATCCCGGGATCCGCCATGACCTGGGTGCTGGTGAGAAAGCCGTAGAGCAGGGAGAATTCCTTTTGAAATTCCGGATCTCCTCCCGCCCCCTCGACATATTGCTGGAGCATGCCGGCCACAAGGCTCTGCGCGCCTGCCCGGTCCCAGACCCGGTCCCTGAGCCCGTGCAGGCCCGGGGGCTCCACGGTCAGGGCGGGAAAGAGCCTCTGCAGAGTTAGGACCAGGTAGGAGGGCCGCAGGCTCCTGCCCTCCTGGGACACGGCGGCAAAGGAAACCGTCAGTGTGTCGGAGGGCTTGGTCATATTCATGTAGAGATACAATCTCTGGATAAACATCTGCTGGCGGGGGGAGGGCGCCAGGACCGTTCCCCCGGAGGCCAGAAATTCCCGGTCCATATCGGACAGGAGGCCTCCGCGGGACGCTCCCCTCGGAATATTTCCCTCGTTGACGCCGGCCATGAAGAGGTGGCGGATCTGCGTGAGGCGGGTGCGCTCGATATCGCCGACCAGGACCCGGTCCACACGCTGAGGCAGGGTTCCGAGCCGGATCTGGGCCAGGCCTGCCTCGACCAGTTCCAGATAATCCCTTGCGCTCATGCGCTCACTTCCGGCCAGACCGTGGATCTGGTCCAGCAGGTCGATCACCGCCCGGTAGATCTGGCTGTACTGCTTCTCCCGGACCACATCCCCGTCCTGCGCGAAGCTCTCCGCCAGGGCCGCCATCCTCTCCTGGGCCCTGCAGCCCACCAGAAAGGAATAGAGCTCACGGGTGCGCTCTGCCGCCGTCCGCCCGGGCGCGGCCGGCACCCCGTCGGACCCCACCGGACCTGTCACCGGCCTCACCTCATTTAAAAAGAGGATCCTGGCCTCCTCGCAGTCGGCGTCAAAGGGAAGGGCCCATTTTTTCCGGCTCTTGATCCCGTTGGCAAGGCAATAGTTCTCCAGCAGGTCGACCTGGTCCCGGGTCAGCCTGCTCAGGCCGCTCTTCAGATAGCGGAAGACCGATGCATAGGAGAAGCTCTCCGTAGAAATCTGCAGGATACTGCGGATTCCTTCGATCAGGACATTGTGAAAGGCGCCGCTGGTCCTGTCGATGTAGACAGGGATCCCGGACCTGGCCGCTTCGAGCTCGAAGAGGTCCCCGTAGGTCCCGAGGTCGGCGGTCACGATGGCAAAATCCCGGTAGGCGCAGCCTGTGCGGGCTATGGTCTCCCGCACCCGGTTAAAGATCCTCCTGACCTCCTCCCGCGGCGTAGCTGCTGCCAGCAGGCAGATCCCCTCCCGGGTCTCCCCCTCTCTCTTCTCCGCAAAGGACGCCTCCGGATAACGGAAGAGGCTCTCTTCCAGGTGGGCCAGCACCCTGCCGGACTGAAAACGGGGCAGGGACCTGTCTCCTGTCCGGGCAGGCAGGAAGAGGTCCTGCCCCCTGGCAAGATTTTCCTTATTTCCGATCTTCAGTATATCCCGGACTGTCCGCCGGCTCAGATAAAAGAGGTCCTCCTCCGCCCCGGCAGGGCCTCCTGCCGCTGTGACGGATATATCCGGTCCCCCGTCCCGGGAGACTGTGAGGGCAAAAATGACCTCCTTCGCGCAGCGGATCAGCCCGGTCAGGACCTTGTACTGCACGGTCGTAAAGCCTGTGAATCCATCGAAAACGATCACCGCGTCCTTCAGGCTCTTGGCCTGCGGGATGGCGGCAGCCAAGAGCTCCAGGGTCTCCTCCGGAGTCACATAGTGGTCCTCTTTGGCGCGGCTGAACTCCTCACTGATCCGCTTCATGTCCAGGAGCCTTGCCTCGAGCGCCTTCCGTCCCCCCTTTCCCGCATAGGAGGCCATGGCATCGAGCTCGGATTCCCCGATCCCGTACTGCATGAATTCGGAGAGTACGGACTTGATCTCATCGATCATTCCGGGCCTGTGGATCCCCCTTTTCATGACCTGGAGATCACCTGCGCAGGCCGAGACAGCCCGCCGCAGCAGCAGGCTTTTGCCGATCTCATCGAGCACGGTGCGCCGGTCGGCCCCGGTCTCCTCAAAGACCCGGTGGGCCAGCCTGCCGAAGCTCAGGATATCGATGTTCATCAGGACCCTGCCCGGATCCTCCATCACATATTCCTGCTGGGTCTGCATGGAATACTGCTCCGGGACGATGACGATATACCTGGCCGCGTCAGTCCCGGGGCAGGCCAGAGACCTGCGAGCCCTCTCTATGATCATCCGGCGGAGAAAGGTGCTCTTCCCTGATCCCGACGGTCCAAAACAAAATGAATAGCTCATAAAAGCTCCTCACTGCATTTCCTTAATATAGATGCTGACTCTTCTCTGGATGATATCCGCTGTCGTCTCCGCGCTTTTCTGCCCCGAAAAAAAGGCTCCGACCTCCTCATTGATGATCGAGGCGATATGGCCGTCCACACTGGATTTCTGGTCCGCCGTCTCCAGATAGTGCATGATCTCATCAATATCCTTCTGCTCCGGCATGGGCAGAGTGATCTCCGCCCCATTGATGGTATAGTACTGGCGGACCATCTCCTGGACCTCCTGGCCCTTCTCATCCGTATAGGTCATGTAAACAGGTTCCATGGCCTTTTTGCACAGCCGCTCCAGGGCCGTCCTGCTGACAGGAAAATCCGCCGAGATATTGTTCTGGTACTCATCGAGATAGTACTCGCGCAGAAAGTCCCAGCAGGCCTCCTTGTTGGGAGAATCGTGGCACATGGCCAGATAATAATAGCAGTATATGACCGGGCCGGCGCTCCCGTCCCCCGGATAGCCGGTCATCACGATGTCTTCTCCGAAGGCCCCGTAGCGCTTGTCCATATAGGCGGAAATGCCGCTGAAATAGATGTTTTCCATCAGCTGTTTTTTTTCGCGGATCCATGCCGCCGGGTCATCCTTGACGCTGTTATAGTTGATCTTTTTGGGAAACCTTTTCGCGAAATTCAGGAGCCGGATAAAGCTTTCCGAATCGAAGCTGCAGGTCCCCTTTTCCATATCGACAAACTGGTCATTGGAATAGTCCGTGATCCATCCCAGGACAGAATCCCTGGATACAAAGCCGAGGGCCTTGTCCGGGCTCATCTTATATTTGCTGATCAGCTGTTCCAGCTGCTTTACCGAAACGCCTCTGGCGCCGCCGAAATCCTTTTTGCTGCCGACCAGACCCATCAGGGAGAAGGAGGGCGTGACGAAGTACATTTTCCCGTTGATCCTGAAGGCATCCATGATATTGTCCAGAAACTTTTTCCCGGACAATTCTTTGTCCTTTTCAAACCAGGGGCCCAGGTCCTCCAGTACCCCCTTTCCCACATAGCTCTCCAGCGGCATCTGGTCGTTTATACAAAGGATGTCGGGGACATCCCCGCCAATAATGGCAGAATTGAGTACCCCGACATCCTCTTCAACTGGAGAATATTCGATCAGCTTAACCGTGTATTTCTCACTTTTCCTATTAAATTTGTAAATGTCGTCCCTCAGGCTTGGCAGTGCGTACAGACAGCCGACCGTCAGGACCTTTTTTTTGGAGGCAGCTTTTTCATCCACTCTTTTCAGGAGGCCGGAGATGCTGTTCATGTCATCGTCAATAGCCAGGATCAGCATACTGTCGGCCGACATGACGGCAAGGGAGCTGATCTCAATGTATTTCAGGCCCGAAGCCGCGAAATCAAGGATCTTGACCGGTTTCGAACCATCCAGGACAAATCCGAAGACCCCCTCCTCATTTGCCAGATACAGGTCATATTTGCCGTTTCCGGAGGAGATTCCCTCCGAATAGAAAAAGCCCTTTCCGGAAATTTTTGCGGAGGTAAGTGCCTGCTTATTTTCGTCGTATTTCCAGGCGGCCATATCCTCGCCGTCCTTCCAGCCCAGCAGGACCGGAACTCCCTTGCTGTCCTTACAGATCTTGCACATCATGTCACTGGAAGGAAGCTTGACGTTCTTCACGGCTCCCTTCGCGTTGTCATAGACAAGGAGATCCGTGTTGGTCAAAAGGAAGGTGCTGGTGTCGCCGGACACCATCCCCAGAGGCTCAAAGTTCTCATCCGCCTTGATCTGCTTTTTCCAGATTTCCTTCTGCTTGTCTCCCAGGCAGCGGATCGAGTAAACAAAGCCGTCATTGCCGCCCTCTTCACAGCTGACCATGTAGATCCGGCCCTTGCTGTCAGCACTCACGCAATTGACCGACCCCTCATCCGGTGTCGGAAGCCCGATATTCTGTGCCTTTTTTCCGTCCGCGTCAAAGATGCTGACATTGGCCCCGTTTCCGGCATCCATATTCGAGTAGAGCGTATAATACCTGCCGTCCGAGGCAAAGGTCGAAGCAAAAACGACCCCCTCCGACCCCAGATCATCAACATCGTCGGAGGCTTCGCTGACACTGAGTTCCCCCTTTCCGATCTTGTCGAGAGGGGAGGCGATCTCCCGGAACAGATCTGAGCTGTCCGCCCTGGCCAGGGTCATGGACTTATCCCTGTCACCGGCGCCGATTCCGCCGCATCCTGTCAGGGCGGCCGCCGTTGTGACAGCTGTAAGCAGGAAAGCCAGCATACGTCCGAATCTGTTTCTGTACATCCGTGTACCTCCTGATCAAGAACAAATCACAAGAACAAATCATAAAAATGATCGCAAACAGGTTTCGCGCTCATCGAACACAGCACTTTTGTCAATGCTATTCATAGCCCTTTTGCCACTGCTGTTCACAGCCCTTCGGTACTGTGACAGCAGCCGGAGTCTCTGAATAGAAACCTTATGTCACCCCCGGCCCCCCGTTTCCGGGGAGAGGGCTGGAAAGGAAGGAAGATCTCACTCAGACATGGATCCCCCGGTTCTCATCCCCCTGCAGGTTCCTGCCGAACTCATAATCATTGCCCGGCAGGACCGCATTGAGGATAATGCCCACGATCGAGGCGACCGCGAGGGATGTCAGTGTGATGTTGAGGCCGGCGACGCTGAAGCTCACGCCGTCTCCCAGGCCAAGACCGCAGACCATGATGACGGCCGCGATGATCAGGTTTCTGGACTTGGTGAAGTCCACCTGGTTCTCCACGATATTGCGGATACCGATCGCGGAGATCATGCCGTAAAGGATAAAGCTGATCCCGCCGATGATGGCGGAGGGCATGGTCGCTATGATCTGAGAAATCTTGGGGATAAAGCTCAGGATCACGGCGTAGACCGCGGCGAGACGCACGACCTTGGGATCGTAGACCTTACTCAGCTCCAGAACACCGGTATTCTCCCCGTAGGTCGTATTGGCGGGACCTCCGAACATGCCGGCAAGGGCGGTCGCAAGTCCATCGCCGATCAGGGTCCTGTGAAGGCCCGGATCCTCGATGAAGTTCTGCTCCGTGGTGGCGGAGATCGCGGAAATGTCGCCGACATGCTCCATCATGGAAGCAATCGCGATCGGTGCCATGGCGAAAATGGCAGTGATATGAAACTTCGCGGTGATAACGGGAGGGATCCCGAAAATCCCGGCCTGCGCCACCGGCGCGAAGCTCAGGATCGCGCTTCCGTCGGCATTGGTGAAACCGGCTGCATTCATGATCAGGGCTGCGGCATAAGAGATCACCACACCCAGGAGGATGGGGATGATCTTAAACATGCCCTTCCCCCAGATATTGAAAAAGATGACCGTACACAGGGCGATCAGGGCAAGAGGCCAGCACATGGAGGCATTGCTGATCGCGGACGGAGCCAGTCCCAGGCCGATACAGATGATGATGGGGCCGGTCACGATCGGAGGCAGAAAACGCATGACCTTTTTCTCTCCGACCAGCAGGATGATCAGGGCGAGCACGACATACATAAGGCCCGCGACGACGATCCCGCCGCACGCATAGGGGAGCTTCTCCCCGTAGGTCATGTCGGCAAAAATACCCGAGTCCAGATTGGCAACTGCCTCAAAGCCGCCCAGAAAAGCGAAGGAGGAACCCAGAAAAGCAGGTACCTTGAACTTGGAAATGAAATGAAAGAGCAGGGTTCCTAAACCCGCAAAAAACAGGGTGACCTGTACAGAGAGCCCCTCTCCCTCAAAATAGCTGTTGACCAGAATCGGCACCAGGATCGTTGCTCCGAACATGGCAAACAGGTGCTGAAAACCCAGGATGGCCATTTCTCCCTTCCCAAGAGTTGATGCATCATAAACCGGCTGATTGGAATCCATGAAATGACATACTTCCTTTCTCAAATATTATATTATAAAAAGAAATTGTAGTACAGGGTTGATATCCTATACATGATACCACCAAACGCCCACAGGGCAAAGACTTATTTTTGTTACTGTCCACGCCCCCTCGAAGGGCGTGGACATGTAACGTTGCGCGCGGCGATTCGACAATGCGAAGCATTGTTATATGCTTTGCTGTGCGCAACACACTTGCTTCACAAGTGTGTTCGCGCCGTTAAACTCGGGTTTTGCGCAAAGAGCGTGCGCAAAACGCCTCGCGTTTCAGGTGGGCCTGAACTGTAACTTATTTTTCAGATCAGGCTGAAGCCCACGACACTGGCTGTCATCATAATGATGCCGGCCAGCAGGACTCCCAGCATGACTGCCAGCACAGTGGATTTAAAGTCCA